>DATCZK010000149.1:0-7019 GCA_036525975.1 Burkholderiaceae bacterium
CGACGGCCGATGAGCGCCGACGCGGCTCCGGGCGACGCGGCGGTGCCGCCTGCGGTGCCGCTCGCGGCGCACGCCGGCGCGCCGCTCGTCGCGCGCGCGCGCGGCGTGGTTCGCGTCACGCTCGACCGCCCGGCCGAGCACAATCGGCTCGACCCCGCCGACGTCGACGCGCTCGCCGCGCTGTTCGCCACGCTGCGCAGCGAGTTCGACGCCGACCCGCAGTCGGTGCGCGCGCTCGTGATCACGGGCAGCGGCGAGCGCAGCTTCAGCTCGGGCTACACGCTCGACGCGATCGTCGAGGAACTGGACCACCGCCTCGAGGACATGCTCGACGCGCTCGAGTCGCTCCCGGTCACCACCGTCGCGGCGATCAACGGCGGCGTGTACGGCGGCGCGACCGACCTCGCGCTGTGCTGCGACCTGCGCATCGGCGTGGCGGGCACGCGCATGTTCATGCCCGCCGCGCGCTTCGGCCTGCACTACTACCCGGGCGGGCTGCGGCGCTACGTCTCGCGCCTCGGCCTCGCGGCCGCCACCCGGCTGATGCTCACGGCGGCCACGATCGGCGACGAGGAGATGCTGCGCATCGGCTTCCTGGGCGAGCTGGTGCCGCGCGAGTCGCTGGCCGCGCGCGTGGACGCGTGCGTGGAGCAGATCCTGCAGACCGAGCCCGTGGTGGTGGCGCAGATGAAGCGGCACCTGCACGCGCTCGCGAACGCGCACGCCGGCACGGCCGAGGGCAGGGCGCTGGAGGCGGCCATGCTCGAGGCTTACGAGACGAGCCTGCGCTCGCAGGCGCTGCGCGAGCGGCTCGATGCGCTGCTGCGCGATTGAGCCGGTGATGCCGGCGCGCGAGATCGCGGTGCGCGAGATGCCGGCGCGCGCGATGCCGGCGCGCGCGGGCGTGGCCCGCGCCGGTGTCGCGCGCGCGGCGCTCGCCGCCGCGCTGGTCGCGGCGGGGGCGGCGCCGGCGACGGCCAGCGACCCGGCGCGGTTCGCCAGCAGCGCCGGACCGCTCGAGGTGGTGGAGGTGGCCAGGGGGCTCGATCACCCGTGGTCGCTCGCGTTCCTGCCCGACGGCGCGATGCTGGTCACCGAGCGCCCGGGGCGCGCGCGCATCGTCACGGCCGCTGGCAAGGTGTCGGCGCCGCTGGCCGGGGTTGCGCCGGTGCACGCGAGCGGCCAGGGCGGCCTGCTCGACGTGGCGCTCGCGCCGGACTTCGCGCGCAGCGCCACCGTGTTCTTCTCGTACGCGCAGCCCGCGACCGGCGGGCCGCGCACCGCGGTGGCGCGCGCGCGCCTCGAGCGGCGCGGCGACGCGGCGGCCCTGGCCGACTGGACCGTCGTGTTCGCGCAGCGCCAGGCGCCCCCGGGCAGCCACCACTGGGGCTCGCGGCTGGTGTTCGCGCGCGACGGGACGCTGTTCGTGACGCTGGGCGATCGCTTCCACCACCGCGACCAGGCGCAGGAGCTCTCGAGCCACCTGGGCAAGATCGTGCGCATCCTGCCCAGCGGCGCGATCCCGCCCGACAACCCCTTCGTGGGCAAGCCGGGCGCGCTCGCCGAGATCTGGTCGTACGGGCACCGCAACGTGCAGGGGGCCGCGCTGCACCCCGCCACCGGCAGGCTGTGGACGCACGAGCACGGCCCGCAGGGCGGCGACGAAGTCAACGTCGGCGTCGCCGGGGCGAACTACGGCTGGCCGGTGATCACCTACGGCCGCGAGTACGGGATCGGCACCCGCATCGGCGAGGGCGTGACGCGCGCCGACGTGCAGCCCCCGCTGCTGCAGTGGACGCCGTCGATCGCGCCCTCCGGAATGGCGTTCTACACGGCCGACCGCTTCCCCGCCTGGCGCGGCAACCTGTTCGTGGGCGCGCTGCGCGGGCAGATGCTCGTGCGGCTGGAATTCGACGGCGAGCAGCTGGTGCGCCAGGAGCGGCTGCTGGAAGGACTGGGCGAGCGCATCCGCGACGTGCGCCAGGGCCCCGACGGCCTGCTGTACCTGCTCACCGACAGCGCCGACGGGCGCGTGCTCAGGGTGCAGCCGGCGCGCTAGCCCGACGGGCGCGCGCGCCTCACCCGCCGGCCGCGGGCGAGAACCAGGTGGCGAGCATCGCCAGCGACGCCACCGCCGTGAGCACGAATCGCAGCCCGACGAACCATCTGGGCACCGAGTACTCGCGGTAGAGCACGGCGTCGGCGAGAAACGCCACCACCAGCCCCGCGACCAGCAGCGACAGCGCGCGCTGCGCGGGCATCAGCGCCACCACCCAGGCGTAGAGCCCGGGCGCGACCGACCACAACAGCGCGAGCGCGGTGAGCGCCGGCGAGAGCATGCGCTCGGTGAGCACGATCCCCCAGTGCAGCGCCCCGACGAAGGTGAGGATGATCGCCGCGTACTGCACCTGGTAGGCGATCGCGGCGCGCGCGCGCTCGGCGTCGGGGAGCCAGGCCACGATCGCGAGCGCCACGAACGGGATCAGACCGGCCGCGCCCAGCCGCCACGCGTTGCGCTTGAGCGGGGTCACGCGCTCGTACATCGCTCACACCCGGCGGAACCGGTAGATCGCCTGCGTCGCGCGCAGCGAGGGCAGCACGCTCACCGGCGCGCCGTTGGCGAGGAACGCGCGCGCCGTGATCTGCAAACCGAGCTTGGCGAGGAAGTCCTCGAAATCGGGCACGGTGGACAGGTGCAGGTTGGGCGTGTCGTACCACTGGTAGGGCATCTCCTGCGACACCGGCATCCGGCCCCTGAGGATCGACCAGGCGTGGTACCAGTGGCCGAAGTTCGGGAACGACACGATGCCCTCGCGGCCCACCGCGCTCATCTCGCGCAGCACGTGCTCGGTCTTGTGCGTGACCTGGATCGCCATCGACAGCACGACCACGTCGAACAGCCCCGCGCCGAACATCCCGAGCCCCGACTCGATGTCCTGCTGGATCACGTTCACGCCGCGGCGCACGCACGCGAGCACCGCGTCGTCGGCGATCTCCACGCCGTAGCCGCGGCAGCCTTTCGCGGCCTGCAGCTGCGCGAGAAGCGCGCCGTCGCCGCAGCCCAGGTCGAGCACGCGCACGCCTTCGGGCACCCAGTCGGCGATCAGCGCGTGGTCGGGCCGCAGGCGTCTGGGCGCATCGGGCAGCGGGCTCATCGCAGCTCCTGGTCGATACGCTCGAAGTATGCGCGCAACAGGGCGTGGTAGCGCGGGTCTTCGAGCAGGAAAGCGTCGTGGCCGTGCGGCGCGTCGATCTCGGCGTAGGTGACGTCGCGGCGGTTGGCGAGCAGCGCCTGCACGATCTCGCGGCTGCGCCGCGGGGGGAAGCGCCAGTCGGTGCTGAACGACACGACCAGGAAGTCGGCGCTCGCGGGCGCCAGCGCGGCGACGAGGTCGCCCCCGTGCTCGCGCGCCGGGTCGAAGTAGTCGAGCGCGCGCGTGATCAGCAGGTAGGTGTTGGCGTCGAAGTACCCGGAGAACTTCTCGCCCTGGTGCCTGAGGTACGACTCGATCTGGAACTCCACCTCGAACGAGAACGCGAAGTCGGCGTTCTTGAGCAGGCGCCCGAAACGCTCGGCCATCGAGTCGTCCGACAGGTAGGTGATGTGGCCGATCATCCTGGCCACCTGCAGCCCGCGGCTGGGCACGACGCCGTGCTCGTAGAAGCGCCCGCCGTGAAAGTCCGGGTCGGTGATGATCGCGCGCCTGGCAACCTCGTTGAACGCGATGTTCTGCGCCGAGAGCTTCGCGGTGGAGGCGATCGCGACGCAATGCCCCACGCGCTGCGGGTACAGCGTGCTCCAGGCGATCGCCTGCATGCCCCCGAGGCTTCCGCCCATCACGGCCGCGAAGCGCTCGATGCCCAGCGCGTCGGCGAGCCGGGCCTGCACGCGAACCCAGTCTTCCACCGTGACCACCGGGAAGTCCGGCCCGTAGCGCCGCCCGTTGAGCGGGTTGATCGACATCGGCCCGGTGGAACCGAAACAGCTGCCGAGGTTGTTCACGCCGATCACGAAGAACCGGTCGGTGTCCACCGGCTTGCCCGGCCCCACCATGTTGTCCCACCAGCCGAGGTCGCCCGGCGCGTTGCCGTAGCTGCCGGCCACGTGGTGCGACGCGTTGAGCGCGTGCAGCACGAGCACGGCGTTCGAGCGCTCGGCGTTGAGCGTGCCGTAGGTTTCGTAGGCGAGCTCGTAGTCGGCGATCGACGCGCCGCTGCGAAGCGCGAGCGGCGCCGCGAAGCGCATCACGCGCTGCTCGACGATTCCGACCGACCCTGGAGTGGACTGGTGCACGTTGACGATGGTTCCCGCAAACAAAAAAACCCGACCAGCTCGCTTCGGCTTGGTCGGGCTCGTTGGGGCGAATCCCCGCCGCTTTAGCCGTATTTCTAACGCGCCCGCAAGCTGGGACTCAAATCGGCGCGAGCCCGCATTGTCGGCGCGAGCGCGCGCGGGTGTCAACCGCCGGCCGGGGCGTCCTCGAGCAGCTTCTGCAGCGCCGTGCCCACGCGCCCCGGGTCGTCGCTGTTCAGGAGCCGCGAAACGCGCGGCGCGAGGCGCGACACGTCAGAGAGCAGGATCTCGCGCTTGACCAGCAGCAGGCTCGCCGGGTGCATCGAGAACTCGGACAGCCCCATGCCCAGCAGCAACCGCGTGGCGGCGCGGTCGCCGGCGAGCTCGCCGCACACCGCCACCGGCTTCCTGAGCCGCCGGCCGGCGCGGATCGTCATCGCGATCAGGCGCAGCACGGCCGGGTGGAACGGGTCGTAGAGCTGCGCGACCGCGTTGTCGGCCCGGTCGATCGCGAGCGTGTACTGGATCAGGTCGTTGGTGCCGATCGACAGGAAGTCGAGCCTTCGCAGGAACAGCGACACCGACAGCGCGGCCGCCGGCACCTCGACCATCCCGCCCACCGGCATGCGCTCGTCGAACGGGATCCGGCGCTCGCGCAGGCGTTCGCGCGCGCGCGCCACGAGCACGATCGTCTGGTCGATCTCGTGCGCGTGCGCGATCATCGGCACGAGCAGCCGCACCGGGCCGTGCGCCGAGGCGCGCAGGATCGCGCGCAGCTGCACGAGGAACATCTCGGGCTCGGCCAGGCAATAGCGGATCGCGCGCTGGCCCAGCGCGGGGTTCATGATCGAAGCCGAGCCGTGCGGCTCGAGCGGCTTGTCGGCGCCCGCGTCGAGCGTGCGGATCGTGACCGGCCTGCCGCGCATCGCGAGCACCGCCTTGCGGTAGGCCTCGTACTGCTCGTCCTCGCCGGGCAGCTCGCCGCGGTTCATGAACATGAATTCCGACCTGAACAGCCCGATGCCCGCGGCGCCGGCCTCGCGCGCGTGCTCGGCCTCGTCGGGCAGCTCGATGTTCGCGTGCAGCTGCACGTCCACGCCGTCGAGCGTGCGCGCCGCCACCTTGATCAGGCGCTTGAGCTTCTCGCCCTCGAGGCGCGAGGTCTCCTGGCGGTGGCGGTACTCGGCGAGCACCGGCTCGTCGGGCGCCACGATCACGACGCCGGTCTCGCCGTCGAGGATCAGCCACTCCTCGTCGCGAATCAGCTCGCTCGCGCGCTGCAGGCCCACCACCGCGGGCACGTTCATGCTGCGCGCGAGGATCGCGGTGTGCGAAGTCGTGCCGCCGAGATCGATCGCGAACCCGAGCGCGCCGCGCAGCGCCAGCATGTCGGCCGGCGCGATGTCGGCGGCAACGAAGATGGCGGGCTCCCCGGCGTGCGCGCCGCCCCCCGCGCCGCCGGCGAGCGACTTGAGCACGCGGTCGGTCACCTGCTGCACGTCGCGGCCGCGCTCGCGCAGGTAGGCGTCGTCGAGCTCCTCGAACTGGGCGGCGAGGCGGTCGGCCTGCGAGGCGACCGCCCACTCGGCGTTCCAGCCGTGCTGCGTGATGTCGTCGCGCGCGGCCGCCGCGAGCTGCGGGTCGTCGAGGATCATCGCGTGCACTTCCAGCAGCGCGCGCGCCTCGGCGGGCGCGTCTTCGGGCAAGTGCGTACCGAGCGCCCCGAGATCGCCGCGCACCGCAGCGAGCGCGTTGTCCAGCCGCGCGATCTCGGCCTCGATCGCGCCCGCGGGGATGTGGTAGCGCGCCACGTCGAAGCGCCGCGACTCGAGCACCCGCGCGCGGCCGATCACGATGCCGCCGCCTATGCCGGTGCCGTGGATGCTGAACATCGCCGGACTGTAGCAGAGGCCGTGCGCTCAGAGTTCTTCGTCGAAGCCGGCCGCGATCAGCGCGCACAGCGCGGCCACCGCCTCCTCCTCGTCGGGCCCGTCGGCCTCGATCACCACCACGGCGCCCTTGGCGGCGGCGAGCATCATCACGCCCATGATGCTCTTGGCGTTGATCCGGCGCGCGCCCTTCGTCATCCAGACCTCGGCGCGGAACTTCGACGCCACCTGCGTGATCTTGGCCGAAGGCCGTGCGTGGAGCCCGAGCTTGTTGACGATGCTCGCCTCGGCCCGACGCATTTCAGCTCCCGTCGGCGTCGGCCGGTGGAATTTCCGCGATCGCGTTGCGCGCGCTCTCGAGCAGCAGTTGCACGAGATCGTCGAGCGGCGCGCGCCGGTGGTTCAGCGCCTTCACCAGCATCGGCAGGCTCGCCCCGGCCAGCACGGCCACCCGCTGCGGCTCGGCCAGGCCCTGCGCGATCCTCGAGGGCGTGGCGCCGAAGATGTCGGTGAGCACGACCACGCCGCTGCCGTCGTTGATGCGCGCGAGCAGCTCGCGGGCGCCGGCCAGCGCCGCGACCGGGTCCTCGTCGGGGATCACGTCGAGCGCCGCGAGCTGCGGCGGCAGCCGGCCGAAGATGTGGCGCGTGCAGTGGATGAGCGCCGTGCCGAGCGGTTCGTGCGACACGACCATGATGCCGATCATGGCGGCGAATGATACGACAGCACGCCCGCGCGCACCGGTTTCGCCCCGCGCTCAGGGCCGGCCCGGCCCCGCCCCCGGCGCGCGCGCCACCTCGCGCTCGAGCGCCGAAACGAACATGCCCGCCACGTCG
>DATCZK010000150.1:0-6561 GCA_036525975.1 Burkholderiaceae bacterium
GAACCCGCCGCCACCGGCGCCGAAGCAGCGCCGGCCCCTGCGCCCGCGGCGGCTCGCGCCTCGTCGGCGCCGCCCGCCTGCTTGCCCGCCTGCTTGCTGGCCTGCTTGCCCGCCGCGCCGGAGCCGCCCGCGGCCGGCGGCGCGTCGGTGGCAGCGGGCGCGCCCCCGAGGGCGAGCTCGGCCTTTTCGGTGACCGTTCCCGCGGGCCCGCCGCCCGCCCCGGTGCCGGCCGCCTGGCCGGCGGCGCCGTCGGGAGCGCGGCCGGCCTCGCCGTCGGCCGTGACGCCGATCCACGAGCGCAGGTGGCTCACGCCGCCCTCGCCCCCGAAGAAGAGCGCGAGCGCGACGAGCCCGAGAACGACGAGCCCCACCCAGGCGAGCGAACTCCCCGAGCCGCCGCTTCCGAAGCCCAGCACCCCCTTCGCGCGAATCGGCGCGTCGAGCGACGAGGTGGTGCGCAGCTCGGTTGCCGCCGTCGCGCTGGCGACGCCCGCAACCAGCGCGTCGACCTCCACGCCCAACAGGCGCCCATAGCCGCGCAGCACGGCCCGGGTGAAGGCGGGACCCGGAAGCGCTTCCCAGTCGGCCTGCTCGATCGCCTGCACCTGCCGCGGGGAGAGCTTGAGCAGCTGGCTCACGTCGGCAATGCTCAGCCCGCGAACTTCGCGCGCCGCAACGAGCTGCTCTACCGTCTGCACCGGCTCCGACACTGGATCATTCTCCGAATTCGCCGCGCGCGAGCTTCGCCGCCTCGGCCGAGGCGGGGAATCGACGGCGCAGCTGGGCAGCGAGGCTCGCCTCGCCGTCGGCGTTGCCGGCGAGGCGCTCGATGCGCAAGCCCAGCCAGAGAACCTGCGCGGTCGGGTCGTAGGCCGTGAGCAGACGCTGGGCGTAGAAGCGCGCGCGCTCGGCATCGCGCCGCTTGAGGTAGATCTCGCCCAGGTTGAACATCGCAACCGGGTTGCGCGGGTCGAACTGGAACGCGCGCAGGAAGTACGCCTCGGCCGCCTTCTCGTCGCCCACGCGCAGCGAGCAGATGCCCGCGTTGTGCAGCGGCCTGCTCGGCGTCGCGTACAGCGGGTTGCGCAGCGCCCTCTGGAAGTGCTCGATCGACTCCTTCTCACGGCCCGTGTTGCAAAGGAACCATCCGTAGTTGTTGTTGATGTCGCTGTCGGCGGGCGCGAGCCGCAGCGCGCGCTGGAAGCTCTCCTCGGCGCGCGCGTTCTCGCCCAGGTCCATGCTCACCAGACCCAGCATGCCCAGCGCCTTCGGGTAGTCCGGGTCGATCGCGAGCGCCTGACGCAGCTCCTGCAGCGCAACCGCGTAGTTCGCCTGCTGGTAGTAGGTGGCGGCCAGCTCCAG
The DNA here is from genome assembly GCA_036525975.1 of Burkholderiaceae bacterium. GTDB lineage: Bacteria > Pseudomonadota > Gammaproteobacteria > Burkholderiales > Burkholderiaceae_E > Quisquiliibacterium. Next base: position 1,363 of record DATCZK010000150.1, read on the forward strand.
CCTGATGCGCGCCCTGCGGCGCAGCTCGCTCTCTTCGGCCGAGTCGGGCAGCGGCGCGACCTGCGCGCCCGCCGACGACGCCTCGCCCGGCGAGGTGCCGGCGCAACCCGCGAGCAGCCAGGCCAGCGCGAGCAGCAGCGGTGGCAGCGCGCGGCGCATCATCTGAGCTCGGCGATCGCGAACGACGCCCGGCTGCGCCCGGCGAGCCCGGTGCGATCGCGCACCTCGCCGGCGAGCTGCCCGCACGCAGCGTCGATGTCGTCGCCGCGCGTGCGCCGCACCGTGGTGACGATGCCGGCGTCGGAGAGGATCCGCGCAAACGACCGCACGCGCGCGTCGCTCGAGCGCACGAGCCCGGAATCGGGGAAGGGATTGAACGGAATCAGGTTGAACTTGCAGGGCACGCTCGCGGTGAGCGCGACCAGCGCGCTGGCCTGCGCGTCGCTGTCGTTCACGCCCGCGAGCATCACGTACTCGAAGGTGATGAAGTCGCGCGGCGCGGCCTCGAGATAGCGCCGGCAGGCGGCCATCAGCTCGGCGAGCGGGTACTTGCGGTTGAGCGGCACGAGCGCGTTGCGCAGCGCGTCGTCGGGGGCGTGCAGCGAGACGGCGAGCGCCACCGGGCAATCGCCACGCAGACGGTCGATCATCGGCACCACCCCCGAGGTGGAGACGGTGACGCGACGCCGCGACAGGCCGTAGGCGTTGTCGTCGAGCATCACGCGCAGGCTCGCCAGCGTGGCGGCGTAGTTCTGCAGCGGCTCGCCCATGCCCATGAACACCACGTTCGTGATCGGGCGCCGGGCCGGATCGCCGCCGCCGCTCGCGCCCGCCGGCGCCGCGCCGAGCGCCCTGTTGGCCCACCAGAGCTGCCCGACGATCTCGGCCACCGTGAGGTTGCGCGAGAAACCCTGCTTGCCGGTGGAACAGAAGCGGCAATTCACCGCGCACCCCGCCTGCGTGGACACGCAAAGCGTGCCGCGGTCGTCCTCGGGGATGAACACCGACTCCACCGCGTTGCCCACGCCCACGTCGAGCAGCCACTTGCGGGTGCCGTCGCTCGAGACGTGGTCGCGGATCACCTCTGGCGGCCGCACGACCGCGCGCTCGGCCAGTCGGGCCCTGAGGCTCTTGGCGAGATCGGTCATCGCCTCGAAGTCGGACTCGCCGCGCTGGTGCACCCAGCGCATCAGCTGGCGGGCGCGAAACGGGCGCTCGCCCCAGTCGGCGCAGGCCTGCTCGAGCGCCGCCGCGTCGAGGTCGAGCAGGTTGATCCGACCGGTCATCGTCATCGCTTGCGCTCTGGGGCCAAGCCTCAGCGCGCGTGCGTGTCCAGGCCCGCGAAGAAGAACGCCACCTCCACCGCGGCCGTCTCGGGCGCGTCCGAGCCGTGCACCGCGTTGGCGTCGATACTGTCGGCGAAGTCGGCGCGGATCGTGCCCGGGGCCGCCTTCTTCGGGTCGGTTGCGCCCATCAGGTCGCGGTTCTTCTGGATCGCCGACTCGCCCTCGAGCACCTGCACCATGACCGGGCCCGAGATCATGAACGAGACGAGATCGGCGAAAAACGGGCGTTCGCGGTGAACCCCGTAGAAAGCTTCGGCCTGCCGGCGCGACAGATGCATCATGCGCGCGGCCACGACTTTCAGGCCCGCGCTCTCGAAGCGCGAGTAGATCTGCCCGATGACGTTCTTCGCGACGGCGTCGGGCTTGATGATGGAGAGGGTGCGTTCGATGGCCATGTCAGTTCTTCCCGGCGACCGTGCGCCGGCCAAAAAATCGTTGGAAAAGAAGTGTTTAGGACAAATCTTTCGGTGCTTTTCCGAACAGGTCAGTTTAGCATGGCGCGGTGCGTCATGAAGCCGGCAGGGATTGCCCAGGCATTGATATCCTCACCCTCAGCCCTTATCTTTCACTTTCCTGACTACTGGAGAACCAACTGATGGCATTCAACCAGCATCCTGCAGCCGCCCAATACGCGAGCGCAGGCGGCGTGCTCGATTCGGTACAGCGCAATCGGGTCCTTCGCAACACCTACTGGCTCCTCGCCCTTTCGATGGTGCCCACCGTTGCCGGCGCCTGGATCGGCGTGAAGACCGGCTTCTCGCTGTTCGCGGCCAATCCCTTTGTCGGGCTGATCGCGTTCCTCGCGGTGGCCTTCGGCTTCTTCTGGGGCATCAACCGCTACCGCAACAGCGGCGTGGGCGTTGCGCTCCTGCTCGGCTTCACGTTCTTCATGGGGCTGATGCTTTCGCGCCTGATCGGACACGTGCTGGGAATGAGCAACGGCGCGAGCCTGATCATGACGGCGTTCGGCGGCACCGCTGCGATCTTCGCGGTGATGGCCTCCGTGGCCACCGTGTCCAAGCGCGACTTCACCGGCCTGGGCAAGTGGTTGTTCGTGGGCTTTCTCGTGATCTTCGTGGCCGCGATCGCCAACATCTGGCTGCAGATGCCGGCGCTGATGCTCACGATCTCGGCGCTCGCGATCCTGATCTTCTCGGCCTTCATCCTGGTCGACCTGCAGCGCGTGGTCAACGGCGGCGAGACCAACTACGTGACGGCCACGCTGGGCGTGTACATCAGCGTGTACAACGTGTTCACGAACCTGCTCGCGCTGCTCGGGATCTTCGGCGGCAACAACGACTGAGGCCTCCCGGGGCGGCGCCCTGCCGGGCGCCGGGCGAGGGCCGCTCGAGAGCGGCCCTCGTCGTTTTCAGGCCGGCTCGAACACGGCGATCGACTCCACGTGCGAGGTGTGCGGGAACATGTCGATCACGCCCGCGCCGCTGAGCGAAAACCCGCCGGTGTGCACCAGCACGCCGGCGTCGCGCGCGAGCGTTGCGGGGTTGCACGACACGTAGACGATGCGCCGCGGCTTGTGGGTGTCCTCGGCGAGCGCCTTCGCGATCGCGAGCGCGCCTTCGCGCGGCGGGTCGATCAGCACCCGGTCGAACGCGCCCAGTTCGAGCCACTCGGCGGGCGTGGTCTCGAACAGGTTCGCCGCGCGGAACTGCACCCGAGGGCCCAACCCGTTGGCGAGGGCCGCCTCGTGGGCGCGATCGAGCAGCGACTGCGCGCCTTCGATCCCGACCACGGACGCGGCACGCGTCGCCAGCGGCAGCGTGAAGTTGCCGAGGCCGCAGAACAGGTCCGCGACGCGATCCTGGCGCTGCACGTCGAGCAGGCGCAGCGCGCGCGCGACGAGCGCCTCGTTGATCCGGTGGTTCACCTGGGTGAAGTCGGTGGGCCGAAACGGCATGCGCAGCCCGAACTCGGGCAGCCCGTAGGCGAGCCGCGACCTGTTCGGGTCGGCCTCGTCGCCGCTGTCGACGAGCTCGATCGAATCGGGCCCGCGCGGCTGGAACCACAGCTCGAAACGGTGTTCCCGCGCGAACGCCGCCAGCGCGGCCCGGTCGGCGGGGTCGACCGCGTCGAGCACGCGAAACACCAGCGCCAGCGCGGCCTCGCCGTCGCCGGCGTCGCCGAGCGCGACCTCGATCTGCGGCATCCGGTCGCGCATCGCGAGCGCGCCGATCAGCGCGCGCAGCGGCACGAGCAGCCGCGACACGCGCGCGGGCAGCACGTGGCACTCGCGCATGTCGGCCACGTAGCTCGATCCGCGCTCGTGAAACCCCACCAGCACGCCCCCTTTGCGCGGCACGTTGCGCACCGAGAGCCGGGCGCGGTAGCGGTAACCCCACGCCGGCCCGCTCAGCGGGCGAAGGATCGTTCGCGCGCGCACCTTCCCGAGGTGCCACAGCTGGTCTTCGAGCGAGCGTTGCTTGATCGCGAGCTGCGCGCGCGGCTCGAGGTGCTGCATCGAGCAGCCGCCGCACACGCCGAAGTGCGGGCACCGCGGGCCGACCCGGTGCGTGCTCGCGCGCAGGACCTCGATCGTGGTCGCGGTGTCGAAGCGCGGCTTGGACCTCAGCGTGCGCGCGCGCACGCGCTCGCCGGGCAGCGCGTCGCGCACGAACACCACCTTGCCGTCGCTGCGCGCGACGCCGTGCGCCTCGAGGTCGAGCGACTCGACCTCGAGCACCCGCACCTCGTCACGCGGCATCGGGCCAGGCCTGCACGAACTCTCGCCAGTGCTCTCCCTCGAGGGCGCCGAGCGTCTCGCGCGTGAGCGCGATCTCGGCCTCGTAGCGGGTTGGGTCCCACGCGCCGCTCAGCAACTGGTAGCGGCAGTACACCAGCCAGGTGTTCGCGACGTCGGTCTCGCAGTAGGCGCGAATCTCGTCGATCCGCCCCTGCTGGAACGCCGGCCACACCTGCGAGCCGTCCATTCCCAGCTTGCCGGGGAATCCGCACAGCTTCGCGAGCTCGTCGAGCGGCGCGTTCGCCCGGGCGTTGTACAGCGCGAGCCGGTCCATCAGGTCGAGGTGGCGCGTGTGGTAGCGCGAGATGTAGCTGTTGTAGCGAAACTCGCGGTCGTCCTCGCCCGTCTCCCAGTAGCGCGCCGCGCTCAGGCCGCCGATCAGCCCGCGATAGTGCAGCACCTGCAGGTCGAAGCCGCCGCCGTTCCACGACACCAGCTGCGGCGTGTAGCGCTCCACCGTGGCGTAGAAGGCGTGGATCAGTTTCGCCTCGGGGTCGCCGGGCGCGCCCATGTTGCGCACGCGCAGCCCGTCGGCGTCGCGGAACAGCCCCGCGATCGCGATCACCCTGTGCAGGTGCAGCGCGAGAAAGTCGGAGCCCGTCTTCTCGCGCCGCCGCTCGAAAGCGAGCTCGGCCACCTCGGCATCGGGCATTGCGGCGGGCAGCGACCACAGCCGCCGAATCCCGTCGACATCCGGAACCGTCTCGATGTCGAAGACCAGGACCGGCGTCATCAGCGCGCGGGCAGGAACTTCATGGGGTCGACCGGCTTGCCGGCCTTGCGGATCTCGAAGTGCAGCTTCGGGCGGTCGGTGCCGGAGTCGCCCAGCTCGGCAATGCGCTGCCCGCGGGTGACGTTGTCGCCCTCCTTCACCAGCAGGTTGCGATTGTGCGCGTACACCGACAACGTGTCGGCGTCGTGCTTGACGATCACCAGGTTGCCGTAGCCGCGGGGCCCGAGCCCGCTGAAGATCACGCGCCCGTCCGCCGCCGCGATCACCGGCTCGCCGAGGTTGCCCGCGATCGCGATGCCCATGTTGCTCGGTTCGGAGAACCCCTGCAGGATCCGGCCGCGCGCCGGCCACGCGAAGCCCTG
>DATCZK010000151.1:0-5222 GCA_036525975.1 Burkholderiaceae bacterium
ACGACGAACTCGCTGCCGTAGTAGGGCAGCGAAAGCCCCCAGCCGACCAGGCCGAACAGCACGAGGAGGTCGCGCACGAGGAGCTGGCGGCTGCTCATGGTCGCGCGGGCGGGCGGCTGCGGGCGCTCATGCCCTGGCGAACAGGCCCTTGGGCCGCAGGAGCAACACGCCGATGAACACCGCGTACGACATCAGCGCCTTGAGCGAGGGATTGGTGAAGTGCATCCCGAAGGTCTCCACCACGCCCAGCAGCAGCCCGCCCGCGAGCGCGCCGCTCATGCTGCCGAAACCGCCCAGCGCGATCACGATCAGCGCGCTCACCGTGTACGGCTCGCCCATGGCCGGCGCGATCGTGTAGGCCATCGAGAGCAGGCACCCCGCCACGCCCGACAGGCCCAGCCCGATGCCGAACATCATCGGGTGCAGCCGCTTCGTGTCGATGCCCATCAGCTGCGCGCCCACCTGCGACTGCATCAGCGCGCGCACCCCCTTGCCCAGCAGCGTGAGCCGCAACAGCACGATCAGCGCGCCGCTGAACACCAGCGCCAGCCCGAACACCAGCAGCTTGTTGCCGGCGAACTGCGCGCCGCCGATCGACACCGGGTCGGCGAGGTAGTCGTAGCCGCGCAGTTCCCCGCCCCAGACCCACGACGCCAGGTTCTGCACCAGGAACAGGAGGCCGAACGACACCATCAGGCCGCGCGCCTCGAAGATGTCGAGATTGGCCGAGGTGGCCGTGAGCCGCCTGAAGCAAAGCCCGTGGATCGCCAGACCCAGCGCCATCAGCGCGACGAAGGACACCGGCACCATCAACAGGGGCGAAATACCGTACGTGGTCTGCGCCATCCACGTCAGGTAAGCGCCCAGCATCAGGAACTCGCCGTGCGCGATGTTCAGGATGCGCATCAACCCGTACTGCAGGTTCAGGCCGAGCGCCACCAGCGAGTAGATGCCCCCGGTGATGAGACCGCTGACCAGCAGTTCCAGCCAGGCAGTCAGCGACACCTTACTTCCAGGCGGGCTTGCTCGGGTTGAGTTTCGCGGTGGCGATCTTCGGTGGCCAGACCATCTCGAACTCGCCGTTCTGCCACTGGCCCACGGCCCCCGGCGTGCCGACGTTCTCGCTGCCGTCGAACTTGATCGAGCCGATGATCGTCTTGTGGTCGGTGTTGGCCACGTAGTCGCGAATCGCCTTGCGATCCAGCCCGTGCCTGGCCACCGCCGCGGTCAGGATCTCGAGCGCCGCCCAGCACGCGCCGGACGCCCAGCGGTCGGGCTCCTTGCCGCCGAACTTCTTCGTGTGCGCGTCGAAGTAGGCCTTCGCGCCGGGGCTGGTCTTGCTGTTCCACGAACCCATCCCGAGCACCCCCTCGGCGCCGTCCGGGGTCATCACGTTCTTGTACAGCTGGAAGGCGGTGCCGACCGAGGCGTAGTAGAACTTCGGGTTGAAGCCGACGACCTTGCTCTGCTTGCTGGCGAGGATCGTGTCGGGCGGGTACGAAAAGCCGATGAACGCGTCGGGGTTCTTCTCCTTGATGCCGCGCAGCACGGGCGCGAGATCCTTCACGTCGCCGGGGTAGCTCTTTTCCTCGACCAGCTGGATGCCGCTTCCCTGCAGCGCCACCTTGAGCGCCGCGTAGTTCTCGAGGCCAAAGAGGTCGTCGACGTAGATCACGGCGGCCGTTCTCGCGCCGTTGGCCTTGAGCATGTCCACCAGGGCCTGGGTCATCGGCCCGGGTTGCTGGAGCATCAGGAAGAAATACGGCAGCTTCATCGCAACCAGCTTCTTGCTGAGCGCGGTGGGCGCTAGCAGCGGATAACCGTAGCGGTTGGCCAGCGGCGCCACCGCGAAGTTCGCGTTGCTGCCCCAGGGCGGAAGGATCAGGTCCACCTTGTCGCTGCCCATCAGCTTCTCGTAGGTGCGCACCACCGTCTCGATGTCGCTGCGGTCGTCCGAGCTCACCAGTTCGATCGGGCGCCGCACGCCCTTCACGTCGAGGCCGCCCGCGGCGTTCTGCTGCTCGGCCCACATCAGGTAGTTGGGTTCCTGGCTGATCTGCGCGCCCCCGGTCCAGGGCCCGGTGCGCGCGATCGCGTAGCCCACGCGCACCGGTTTGGGCTGCGCCAGCAGCGACGGCGCGACGCTCGCCGCACCCACGGCCAATGCGGCCCCCTTGATCACCTGACGTCGCGTGTTGCGCACCATGCTCGTCTCCTCCTCGTAGTTGCGGCGGGATGGCCCCGCTCGTCGACCCATTGTAGGAGGACGAGGTCGGGATCGCCAGCCCCGGACGAAACGAGGGCCCGGATCGCAAGACCCGGGCCCTCGTCTGTCATGCCTTGTGTCTGGTCGGGACGGAGTGATTCGAACACTCGACCCCTTGCACCCCATGCAAGTGCGCTACCAGGCTGCGCTACGCCCCGAAGCCGCGAATTATATCAGCAGCGACCCCGGCGAAAGCTCAGCGCAGCAACTCGATCGCCTCGCGAAGCGCCGAACGGATCGTGCGCAGTTCGTCGCCGCCGAGGTCGAGCTGTCCCTGCGCGCCGTCTTGCGCGGGCGCCGCCTTCGCGCCGTTGGCCGCGAGCGCCGATTGCGCCGCTGCGCCGGGCTTGCCCCGGCTGTTGTGCGCCGCCTCGCCCAGGCGGTTGCGCGCGCCGCTGATCGTGAAGCCTTCCTCGTAGAGCAGTTCGCGGATGCGGCGCACGAGCAGCACCTCGTGGTGCTGGGAGTAGCGCCGGTTGCCGCGACGCTTCATCGGGCGCAGCTGCGTGAACTCCTGCTCCCAGGAGCGCAGCACGTGCGGCTTCACGCCGCACAGCTCGCTCACCTCGCCAATGGTGAAGTAGCGCTTCGCCGGAATCGGCGGCAGCACGACCTGGGTGTCGGCTCTCTGGTGCATCGGACGAGGCGGGAAGGCGTCGGGCGGCGCTCGCGATCGCGGCTCAGCCCGCCTGGCCCTCGATTTGCGACTTCAGCTTCTGGCTGGCGTGGAAGGTGACCACGCGGCGCGCGGAGATCGGGATCTCCTCGCCCGTCTTGGGGTTGCGCCCCGGGCGCTGCGGCTTGTCGCGCAGCTGGAAGTTGCCGAAACCCGAGAGCTTCACCGATTCGCCGCGCTCGAGCGCCTCGCGGATCTCGTCGAAGAAAGTCTCGACCATGTCCTTGGCTTCGCGCTTGTTCAGCCCCACCTGCTCGAACAGCATCTCGGCCAGTTCCGCCTTGGTGAGCGTGCGCGCGCCGTTGCCGGCGTCCGCCTCCGGGTCGGAAACCCCGGATTCCGGATCGTGCAATTGCGCGATGAAAGCTTGCCCTGCTGGATTCATTGCTCGCGTGGATTCTCAAGCCCCGGCGCGCAACCGCACCCCCATCGTGGAGCGCAGTTCCGCCACCAGATCGGCGATCAGTTCGTTGACTTCTGCCTCGTTCAGCGTGCGCTGAGTATCTTGCATCCACAAACGGATGGCAAGGCTTTTTTCCTTATTTTCCAAGCCCTTACCGCGATATTCGTCAAACATTCTGACGTTTTTCACGAGTGCGCCGGCCGGGTGTTGCGCGAGCGCCGACCGGGTCGCGTCCAGGAGCCTCTGCGCCGGCACGCCGGCCTCGAGCACGAGCGCGAGGTCGCGAATGACGGGCGGGAACTTCGATACCTCGCGAAAGACCGGAATCGGTCGCTCGAGCAGCGCGTCGAGCAGCACCTCGAACAACACCGGCGCGTGCGCGAGCTCGAGCTCGGCCTGCACCGCCGGGTGCAGCTCGCCGATCCAGCCCACCGGGGCGCCCTCGAGCGAAACGCGGGCGCAGCGCCCCGGGTGCAGCGCCGGATGGGAGGCCGCCTCGCAATGCAGCGGCCGCGAACCCGCGAGCGACTGCAGGTCGGCTTTCACGTCGAAGAAATCCACCCCGCGGGTGCGCACGCCCCACTGCTCGTCGAACGCCGGGCCGTAGGCGAGCGCGCCCAGCATCGTCGGCTGACGCACCCCCTTCACGGTGAGCTCGCCGGGCGCCACCGACGCGTCGGCGTGGAACACCCGCCCCGCCTCGAACAGCCGCACGCGCGCGGCCTTGCGGTTGAGGTTCGCGCGCAGCGTCTCCACCAGCCCGCCCCAAAGCGTCGTGCGCATCACGTCCATCTGCGCCGCGATCGGGTTCAGGAGCGGAATCGGCGGCTCGCCGCCGAGCATCGCGTCGAGCCTGGCGCCCACGAAGCTGTAGTTCACCACCTCCTGGTAGTCGCGCGCCGCCACCGCGTGCTTGAGCGCCGAGACGCTGCGCCGCCCCTCGGGCTGCTCGCGCATCGGCGAGGCCGCGTGCGGCGCGCGCACCGGCAGGCGCTCGTAGCCCCAGATGCGCACCACCTCCTCGATCAGGTCTTCCTCGATCGCGATGTCGAAGCGGTGCGGGGGTGGCGTGACGACGAAGTCTTCGCCGTCGCGCGTGAACGCCAGCCTCAGCCGCGTGAACGCGTCGGCGATCTCGTCGTCGCGGATCTCGGCGCCGATCACCTTGCGCGCGCGCGCCGGGCGCAGCCGCACCGGTTCGCGCGCGGGCAACCCGGTGACCACGTCGTCCACCGGGCCGGCCCGGCCACCGCAGATCTCCAGGATGAGCCGCGTGAGGTACTCGATGTGCTCGACCGTGGTCGAAGGGTCCACGCCGCGCTCGAAGCGCTGCGAGGCGTCGGTGGAAAAGTTGTAGCGGCGGGCGCGGCCCGCGATCGCCTCGGGCCACCAGAACGCGGCCTCGAGGTAGATGTCGCGCGTGTCGAGCGTCACGGCGGTGCTCTCGCCGCCCATGATCCCGGCCAGGCTCTCCACCTGGTGCTCGTCGGCGATCACGCCCACCGACTCGTCCAGCTCCACCACCTGGCCGTTGAGCAGCTCGAGCGACTCGCCCTTGCGCGCCCAGCGCACTTCCAGCTCGCCGTGGATCTTGTCCAGGTCGAACACGTGCGACGGCCGGCCCAGCTCGAGCATCACGTAGTTCGAGATGTCGACCAGCGCCGAGATCGACCGCTGCCCGGCGCGCTCGAGGCGCGAGCGCATCCAGGCGGGCGTGGCCGCGCGCGCGTTCACGCCGCGGATCACGCGCCCGGAGAAGCGCCCGCACAGGTCCGCGTCGCGCACCCGCACCGCGAGTCGGTCGCCGATCGCGAGCGGCGCGGCCGGGTACTGGGGCGCCGCGAGCGCCGCGCCGCTCACCGCTGCCACCACGCGGG
>DATCZK010000152.1:0-7093 GCA_036525975.1 Burkholderiaceae bacterium
GCCCTCGACGTCGAGCGCGGCCATCTCGTCGATGTCGGCGCCGCCCACGAAGGCCTTTTCACCCGCGCCGGTGAGCACGACGGCGCGCAACTTCGGTTCTCGCGACAGCTGGGACATCGCGCGAACGAACTCGTCCATCAGGACAGTGTTCAGGCAATTGAGCCGCGCGCTATTGTCGATCGTGACGAACGCGAGCAGCGCGCCTTCGTCGCGGGTCTCGGTGCGAACGTGGATCGCTGGGTTCGTCATTGCCGGGCGATCGTTACACGGCTCGCGCCCGCTGTCCATCCGAGTGTATACTGAGCAGTATCAAGATACGGCGTCATGATCAAGAGCTTTTGCCACAAGGGGTTGCGACGCTTCTTTGAGACCGGCTCCACTGCGGGAATCGATTCGCGACATGCCCCAAGGCTGCGCCTGCAACTCGCGGCGCTCGATCAGGCGAAGGCCCCGGCTGACTTGGGCGCGGCCCGGTGGGGATTGCATCCGCTGCGGGGGGCGTTGAAAGGACACTGGTCGATTTGGGTCAGCGGCAACTGGCGGCTGACTTTCATGTTCGAGGGAAGCGACGTCGTGCTGGTCGACTACCAGGACTACCATTGAAGGAACCATCGATGACGCGTATGCACAATCCTCCTCACCCCGGCGAAGTTCTGCGCGAGTATCTCGGTGACATCACCGTCACCGAGGCGGCGAGCAAGCTTCGCGTAACGCGTGCCGCGTTATCGCGCGTTCTCAACGGAAGCGCGGGCGTGTCGGTGGACATGGCGTTGCGTCTCGGGGAGGCGTTGGGCACGAGCGCGGAGCTGTGGGCCGGCATGCAACTGCAATACGATCTCTTTCAGGCGGCACGCAGAAAACGCCCGAAGATCGAACGGCTGGCCGCGTAGACACGGCGGCGAGCAACGAAGACTTGCAGGACATCGTCGCGCGTCCAGGTGCGCGCGTGCTCTAGCCGCGACCCCCGAGTTCCACCGCCAGCCCGATGCGCGACGCGGCTTCGGCCATTCGCGGGTCGATCGTTGCGACCGCACCAGCGCCTGCACGCCGTGCCGCGGCCAGGTGCAGCGCGTCGCCTGCACGCAGCCCGCGCCCGACGGCGTGGATCAGCTCCGCGGCCGCCGCGAACGTGTCGCGATCGATCGGAATCACCTGCAGCCCCCGCGTGTAGAGCGCGTCGAACTCGCGCCTGGCGGCGCGCAGCAGGGCGCTGGCGATCTGCCCGCCGCTTCGCTTGATCGCCAGCGCGCTGGCGAACTCGGTAACGAGCCAGTCGGACGCCGCGAGCGGCGCGGCGCTTCGAGCGAACCAGCTGGCGACTTCGTCCGACCGCGGCTCGGCGATCAACAGCGCGACCACGACGCTGGTGTCCAGGTAGACCACGACGCGATCGCGCGCGCCCGCGTTCAGTAGCGGGCGTCGTCGCGCAGCGCCTCGGACACCGGCTCAGTGACCGGCATGCGCGCGCGCAGGGCACGCGACCTCTCGGCGAACCTCGCCCGGTCGAAGCGCAGCGCCGGTGATACGACGATGTCGCCCGATGCGGTGAGCTCGGCGTTCACGACGCTGCCTTCGCGCAGGCCCGCCGCGCGCGTGACCTCGACCGGAATTCTCAGCGCCAGGCTGTTTCCCCAGCGCGCGACCTGCAGTTTCATCGGAGTGCCGTTGATGTAGATACGGGTATATACATTATCGCCGGTCTCGGTCCGGCGATCAATCGCCCGGGCGGCTTAGGCGGGGTCGCAGCCGGTGGCCGGGGTTCGACGCCGGCCTACCGGTACTTCCTCAGGTACATCCGCTCGAACCCGCGCTTGGCCCAGTGCATCGCGCGCATGCTCGGCAGGATCAGGTTGCGGCTCTCGGTGCGCATCACGAAGGTGCCGCTGTCGATCGAGTCGACGATGCACAACAGCTCCACCTTGAAGGTGGCGGCGGGCGTTCGGCCCTTCAGCTCGGCGAGCAGGTTCTTGGCCGCGGCCGCGGCCTGCAGGTCGGCCATGTGCGCCTGCTTGGGCATCCAGTCGGGGCCCGGGAAGCTCCCGGAGTCGCCGGCCACGTAGACGCGCTCGGTGCCCTCCACCCGGCACTGCGCGTCGGCCTTCAGAAGCCCGCCCGGCGAGCGCGCGAGCTCGGTCTGGTCGAACCAGGCGTTGCCGGTCATCCCGGGCATGAACAGGATCAGGTCGGCCGGAAACTCGCCGCCCTCGGTCACGACCTTGTCGGCCTCGAAGCGCTGCATCTTGTGCCCGAGGTGGGTGGCGATGTCGCGCCGCGCCATCTCGCCCAGCAGGTGGCCGACCGCCTTGGGGCCGAGCCGGTTGCCCGGCTGCGGCGCGGGGCTGAAGAAGGTGATGTTGAAGCGCTCGCGCCGGCCCTCGCGGCGCAGCAGCTGGTCGATGCCGAAGACGAACTCGAACATCGGCCCGCCGCGCATCGCGCTCGGCTCGTTCGGGTTGCCGGCGAAGCCGCAGGCGATCGAGCCGCCCGGCATCGCGCGCAGGCGGTCGCGGATCCGCTCGGCCGCGGCGATGCCCTCGCAGGGCGTGATCGCGTGCTCGATGCCCGGGAGCCTCTTGATGAAGCGCCCGCCCGAGCCGATGATCAGCCCGTCGTTGCGCACCTCGCCGTTGGAGGTGACCACCACGCGCCCGCCCTCGCGCAGCGACGTGGCCTCGCCCTGGTGGAAGTTCACGCGCGAGCGCGCGAGGAAGTTCTCCAGCGGCACGATCAGGTCGCCGGCGCTGCGCAGCCCGCTCGGGATCCAGATGATTCCGGGCAGGAAGTGGAGCTCGGCGCGCGGCGAGATCAGCGTGATCTCGAGTTTGGGGTCGCGCCGGCGCAGCTCGCGAATGGCGGTGAGGCCGGCGAAACCGGCGCCGACGACGGCGACGTGCGAAGTGGGCATTGTGCTGTTGGCTCCGTTGGGCGAGACGCTGCGCCGATACTACCCTTCGCGTGCCGTGACGAGGTTGTCGTCGCAGTCGGGCGCGTGCGCCCGCCGCCCGGCGGGCGAGCCTTTCAATGAGGGTCGACGTTCCCCGCGCCGCGCGTCGCGGCGCTCAGCGCACGCCGAGCGCGTCGCGGGCGAGCCCGTCGAGCAGGGCTTCCACCTCCTTGAGCGCGGCCGCCGAGGCGGGCGACCCGTCGGGCCGCCAGGGCCGGCGGTAAGACACGTGCACGGTGCCCGGATCCTGCGCGGTGGCGTAGACGGTGATCGCGTAGGGGCACATCGAGACGTTCGCCGGATCGGCCTCCATCGTCTTGCGCGAGAGCGACGCGCTGCAAAAGACGAAGGCCTGCGCGTCGGCGTAGAGCTTGCGCGCCGAGCCCACGTCCTTGCCGGTGCGCTCGAGCATCGTGTTGATGTGCGAGTGGTAGTCGATCACCAGCCCCTTGCCCTCGATCGCCGACTTGAGGTCGTCGCGCACGTGCTCGAATTGGGCCTTGTTCGAGTAGGTCACGACCGGGTGCGGCGCCTGGGCGAACGCCGAGGAGACGACGACGAGGCATGCGAGGCCCGTGAGAAAGCGTTTCATGATTTCCTCCAGCTGGGCGGGTGCGATGCGCGGCAAACGAGAAACGTGCCAATGGCGCGTGGAAACGCCCCGCCAAGACGCGCGTCCAGCGCGCTCGAGCCAAGCATCACCCCCGGCGCCCCCAGCGTCAAGCCGGGGCGGGCCGGCCGCGACGCGCCGGGAATTCGGCCCTCCGACGCCGGCGAGCCGGCCCGGCCGGTTTCGTACTACGATCGCCGGCGATGGCCTCCTCACCGCTCGTCGCGCTCGAACGCCTGCGAAACGAATTCGGCGCCGAGGCGGCGTCGGCAAAGCTGGCGCTGCTCGGGCGCCTCGCCCGTGCGCGCCTGGGCAGCGCGCGTTCGGTGCTTCGCTTGCACGAGGCGCTGTGCTTCATTCGGGCGTACCCCGACGACGCGGAGGTGCTCGCGCGGGTGCGCTCGATGCTGGACGGGTTCGCGAAGCGCGCGGACCTGCGCGCGCACCGCGAGGCGCTCGCCGACAGCGGCATCGCGGGCACCGAAATCCGCTGGCGCTTCTTCGCCGGCCAGGCGCAGTGGCTCGCCGAGCGCTGGCCGCGGCGGCTGCGGCTGGATCGCCGCGACCCCGACGCCGGGGAGCGCATCGCGCGCGCGCTCGCGCCGCTCGTGACCCACGCCGAGGCCACCGCGCTCAATGAGCTGAAGCCCCCGGGCTACGCCGCGCTCGATCGCCTGGGCGGCGCGGGGGGAAAGGGCGGCAAGGGCGGCGCGGGCGGCAAGGGCGGTGCAGGCGGCGCGGGCGGCAAGGGCGAGACCGACGCGGTCTTCCTGCTGCGTCGCATCGCCGCGATGCCGGGCAACGGCTTCACCCGCGAGGCCTTCACCGACACCGTGGACGCGGCCTTCGTCCTGCTGCCCGGGCCCGACACGCCGTCGCGAACCGCGGCGTGGCTCCGCTGGGCGCCGGTCGTGTTGCGCGGCGAGCCGCCGCCGCGCGCGCGCCCCGAGCTGCGGGCGCAACTCGCGCGCGCGCCGCGCTCGGCGCGCCGGCTGTCGCTGCGCGAGGGCGCCGAAGTCGCGGAGCTGGCGCGCGCGGCGATGATCACGAGGGAGCGCTCGCTCGAGGCGTTCTCGTTCGCCAACGCGCGCGACGCCTGGCTGGTGGACGACGGCGACGGGCTCGCGTTCGCCTTCACCGGCGTGGTTCCCGAGCGTCGGCACGCGCTCGCCTCCTACTACGGCGGGCTGACGCTGCGCAACGGCGTGCCGATCGGTTACTCGCAGTGCGACCTGCTGGGCGCCAGCGCCGCGCTGTCGTTCAACACCTTCGAGACCTTCCGGGGCATGGAGGCGGCCTACGTGTTCGCGCGCTGGCTGGCCGCGCTGCGCCACCTCTTCGGCGCGGCCTCGTTCAGCATCGAGCCCTACCAGCTCGGCAAGCACAACGACGAGGCGATCGAGTCGGGCGCGTGGTGGTTCTACGCCAAGCTGGGGTTCGCCCCGCGCGACCGCGCCGCGCGCGACCTGGCGCGCGCCGAGATCGACCGCGTGCGGCGCAGCCCGCGCCACCGCACGCGCCCGGCCACGTTGCGCCGGCTCGCCGAGCGGCACCTGTTCTTCGAGCTCGACCCCGCCCACCCGCGCCCGCGCGTGGACCTGGCTGCGCTGGGGATGGAGGTGGGCGCCACGCTCTCGGCGCGAAGCGGGTCGGACCGCGAGCGCGGTGTGGCCGAGATCGGCGCCGAGCTGATGCAACGGTGCGGTGCGGGCTCGCTGCGCAGGTTTGCACCGGACGAGCGCGAAGCGTGGCGCCGCATCGCGCCGGTGCTCGCGCTCCTCGACCTCGACGACTGGCACGCCGGCGAGCGCCGAGCGCTGGTGGAGCTGGTTCGCGCCAAGGGCGGGCACAGCGAGCGCGACTACCTGATCGCCTACGCCGGGCACCCGAGGCTCGACGCGTCGCTGCTGGATTGGGCGCGGGCGAATTCGCCCGACGGGAATGTGCCCGTGAGCCTCCCGAAGCGCTCTCGGTAAGTTATCTCCCCTGCTTCGAACTCGCATCGGCCCGTGAGAGCCGCACTTCGCGATCGCGAACGACGTCGCACGCCGCTATGTGCCGCCCGGACTGGCGGGCGAGCTCCCGCGAGACCAAACCGCGCGAGATGAGCTCGCGTGCAGCGATATCCGTGACAAGTAGCTGACCCTTTGCCCGAGGCCGGTTGCAATGGGTTGCGCAAGGTTGCGGTGTAACACGAAACTCGTGTTACACTAATTTCGTGTACATCTCTTTGCAATGTTGAAGAGGCCATTACGCCTTCCAGCACCGCATTGCGCGCCACCCGATGAAAAACGTCACGATCACCCTCGACGAAGAAACCGCGGCCTGGGTGCGCGTGCACGCCGCGCGTCACGAGACCAGCGTTTCGCGGATCGTGGGCGAGATGCTGCGCGAGAAGATGCAAGACGCACGCGCCTACGACTCGGCCATGCGCCGTTTTCTCGCACGCCCGGCGCGGCCGCTCAGCGCCCCGGGCCAGCCGCTGCCCGCACGCGACGACGTCCATGACCGCGCCGGTCTTCGTTGACACCAACGTATTCGTCTACGCGCGAGACAGCCGCGATCCGCTCAAGCAGCAGCGGGCAATGGCCTGGCTCGAGCAGCTCTGGCGCAGCGGCCTGGGCCGCACCAGCACGCAGGTGCTCTCCGAGTATTTCGTCACGGTCACCCGCAAGCTCGCGCACCCGATGGGCGCCGACGAAGCCTGGGAGGACGTGCAGGCGCTGATGTGCTGGAACCCGCAGCCGATCGATCGCGACCTGATGACCGGAGCCCGCGAGATCGCGCGTCGGCACGGGCTCTCGTGGTGGGACAGCCTGGTCGTGGCGGCGGCGCAGGCGCAGCAGTGCGCGGTGCTGCTCAGCGAAGACCTGCACGCTGGTGCCGACTACGGCGGGGTCGCGGTGCGCAGCCCGTTCGACCAGCGCGTTTCGGAGCCGGCTGCGTCGCGGCCGGCGAAGCGCGCGAAGTCGCGGCCGGCGGCGGCGGGCGTCAACAGCGATTCTCGCGCCAGCCGGAGATCCCGCCAGGGCGGCTGACGGCACCACGAACCGGGCGAAGCCCGGCGCTCCGCTCCAGCTGCCCCCCGCGAAGGGCCTGCGGCCAAGGGCCGTTCGCAATGCCCGACAAGAAGCGTAGGGTTTTCCGCGCGCTCGGGCGGGGATCCGAGGGCGCGCCCCCGCCGGTGCAGCAGCCGCGGCGCCTCGGCCCCCTCGGCGTTTCCCACGAGGCAGGTGCCCGGAAACTCGCGTCCCGGAGCGAGGCTGGCGCTGGAACGTGAAGCGTTACTCGAGCTCCATACCGAGCTCGGGTCGGGGTGACGCGCACCGCCGCAAGCGTTCACCCGAACTGCGTACGCCAAAACGCATTGCGACCGGCACGGGAAAGTGATATCCACCCAATTTGTAGGGGTTTTCTGGACTCGCCCCTCGGGCGCCCCAGCTCGGGAGGCAGGGCAGCCAGCAGCCTCTACGGTTGAAACGCTTTCGCCGGCTCGCATGGCTGGCGGAATCGTGATCGGGTCGCAGCTCGCCGCGCCG
>DATCZK010000153.1:0-12045 GCA_036525975.1 Burkholderiaceae bacterium
CAGGGCCTCGTCGGGCACCAGGCGCTCGACGATCGCGTCGAGGTCGGCGAGGTAGTCGGGGAACCAGTAGCAGTCGCCCTGCGTGCGCTGCGACTGGCCAAAGCCGCGCCAGTCGGGCGCGAGCACCCGCCAGTTGCCGGCGAGCGCGTCGACCAGGAACTGGAACGACGCGGAGACGTCCATCCAGCCGTGCAGCATCACCAGCGTTCCGGCGGCGGGCCGCGCGGGGTCGCTGTCCCACGTGCGGACGTGGTGACGAAGGCCGCGCAGCTCGAGGAATTGCGAGCGGCTGGGGCGCACGGGTCGGTAGGCGTTCAAGCGATGCGGGCTGCGAGTTGACTAGGCGAAGGGCGCATTATAGAAAGCTCGGCATGGATCAGTACAAAGCGCTCTACCGGGACTTCCGCTGGTCGGTGCCGGCGCGCTTGAACATCGCGCAGGTGTGCTGCGAGCGCTGGGCGCACGACCCGGCGCGCACCGCGATCCTGTTCGAGGACGCCGACGGCGCGACCGCGCGCTGGAGCTACCGCCAACTGCACGAGGCCGCCAACCGTCTCGCCAACGCGCTCGCGGCGCTGGGGGTGCGGCGCGGCGACCGGGTGGCGATCGTGGTGCCGCAGCGCCCGGCCACCGCGGTGGCGCACTTCGCGATCTACCGGCTGGGCGCGGTCGCGATGCCGATGTCGATGCTGTTCGGGCCCGAGGCGCTGGAGTACCGCTTCGCCGACAGCGGCGCGGTGGCCGCGATCGTCGACGCCGAGGCGCTCGCGAACGTGCGCGCGGCGCGCGGCGAGGCGCTGCGCCACCTGATCGTGGTGGGCGACCCGTCCTCGCGCGAGGCGCTCGTCCCGAACGCGGGCGAGCTCGACTTCAACGCGCTGCTCGAGAACGCGAGCGCGCGCCGCCGCGCCGCCGTGACGCTGGCCACCGACCCGGCCGACCTGATCTACACCAGCGGCACCACCGGGCCGCCCAAGGGGGCGCTGATCCCGCACTGCGCGCTGATCGGCAACCTCAGCGGCTTCGTCGCGTCGCAGAACTGGCTGCCGCAACCGGGCGACGTGTTCTGGTCGCCGGCCGACTGGGCCTGGACGGGCGGGCTGATGGACGCGCTCCTGCCCACGCTGTACTTCGGGCTGCCGATCGTCGCCTACCGCGGCCGGTTCTCGGCCGAGGCCGCGTACAGGCTGGTGGAGAAGTACCGGGTCACGAACGCGTTCCTCTTTCCCACCGCGCTGAAGATGATGATGAAGGACGAGCCCGATCCGCGCACGCGCCGTTCGCTGCGGCTGCGCGCGATCATGAGCGCGGGCGAATCGGTGGGCGAGACGCTGTTCGACTGGTGCCGCGAGGGCCTGAACGTGACCGTGAACGAGATGTTCGGCCAGACCGAGATCAACTACGTGGTGGGCAACTCGGCGCTGCGCTGGCCCGCGCGGCCCGGGTCGATCGGGCGCCCGTACCCCGGGCACCAGGTGGCCGTGATCGACGATGCGGGCAACGAGGTGGCGCCCGGCACGCTGGGCGAAATCGCGGTGAACCGGTGCGACATCCACGGGCACCCCGACCCGGTGTTCTTCATCGAGTACTGGCGCAACCCCGAGGCCACGCGCGCCAAGTACAGCGGCCAATGGTGCCGCACCGGCGACCTCGCCACCCGCGACGAGCGCGGCTACCTCTGGTACGCAGGGCGCGCCGACGACATGTTCAAGGCCGCCGGCTACCGGATCGGCCCGAGCGAGGTGGAGAACTGCCTGGTGCGCCACCCGGCGGTGGCGAACGCGGCGGTCGTGCCCAAGCCGGACCGCGAGCGCGGGAACCTGGTCAAGGCCTACGTGGTGCCCACCCCCGAATACGCCGGGCGCGCCGGCGACCCGAATAGCGCCGGGCAGCTGGTGGACGAACTGCAGGCGCACGTGCGCGGCAAGCTCGCGCCCTACGAGTACCCGAAGGAGATCGAGTTCATCGACGCGCTGCCAATGACCACCACCGGCAAGGTGCAGCGGCGCGTGCTCAGGCTGCGCGAGGAGGAGCGCGCCCGGGCGCGCGATCGCTAGGCGCCGCGGCCGACCGCGCCCTACTTGCCGGCGCCCGCGCGGCTCTTCTTCGCGTCTTGCCTGCCGAGCTCTTCCTTGGTCGGCTTCACCTTCTTCACCTTCTCCACCTTGACCTTCTCTTTCTTCACCCTTTCTTTCTTCACTTTTTCCTTCTTCACCACCGGCCCCGCCAACGCTTGCTTCGCCAGCCGCTTGTCCTGCTTGGCCTTCAGGGCGAGAGCCTTCTTGCTCTTCTGGTGCTTCCGTCTGGCTTTGAGCATCGACGCGTGACTCATCTTTACCTCCGGTGTGTGTGCGACCGACTTCGGCCTCAGTCTGATCGGATTTTGCACGCTAAGGAACAGAAAGTCTCCTCAGCGAACAGTTGCGGTCTCCAGCGCATGGCGCAACGCGCTGTTCGACCGGCGCAAGGCGCGCCGGGGCGCGCGATCGCTCGAGGCCACCTCAGAACGAGCGCGGCATGCCGAGCACGTGCTCGGCCACGTACGACAGGATGAGGTTCGTGGAGATCGGCGCCACCTGATAGAGGCGCGTCTCGCGGAACTTGCGCTCCACGTCGTACTCGGCGGCGAATCCGAAGCCGCCGTGCGTCTGCAGGCAGGCCTCGCCCGCCTCCCACGACGCCTTGGCCGCCAGGTACTTGGCCATGTTGGCCTCGGCGCCGCAGGGCGCGTGCGCGTCGAACAGATCGCACGCGCGCCAGCGCATCAGGTCGGCCGCCTCGGTCTCGATGTGCGCCTGCGCGATCGGGAACTGCACGCCCTGGTTCTGGCCGATCGGCCGCTCGAACACCACCCGTTCGCTCGCGTAGTCCGACGCGCGCCTGACGAACCAGCGCGCGTCGCCGATGCACTCGGCGGCGATCAGCGTGCGCTCGGCGTTCAGGCCGTCGAGGATGTACCTGAAACCGCGCCCCTCCTCGCCGATCAGGTTCTCGGCCGGGATCTCGAGGTCGTCGAAGAACAGCTCGTTGGTCTCGTGGTTCACCATGTTGCGGATCGGCTTCACGGTCATGCCCTTGCCGATCGCCTCGCGCAGGTCCACGACGAAGATCGACATGCCCTCGGACTTGCGCTTCACCTCGGCCAGCGGCGTGGTGCGCGCGAGCAGCACCATCAGATCCGAGTGCTGCACGCGCGAGATCCACACCTTCTGGCCGTTGACCACGTAGCGGTCGCCCTTGCGCACCGCGGTGGTCTTGATGCGCGTGGTGTCGGTGCCGGTGCTCGGCTCCGTCACGCCCATCGACTGCATCCGCAATTCGCCGGTGGCGATCTTCGGCAGCCAGCGGGCCTTCTGCTCGCTCGAGCCGTGGCGCAGCACGGTGCCCATGTTGTACATCTGCCCGTGGCAAAAGCCCGCGTTGCCGCCGCTGCGGTTGATCTCCTCCATCACCACCGAGGCCTCGGCCAGCCCCAGCCCCGAGCCGCCGTACTCCTGGGGGATCAGCGCCGCGAGCCAGCCGGCGCCGGTGAGCGCGTCGATGAACGCGTCGGGGAAGCCGCGCGCCTCGTCGACCTCGCGCCAGTAGGCGTCGGGGTAGCGCGCGCACAGCTCGCGCAGCGCCTCTCGCAGTTCCTCGAATCGCTCGGGTGCAGTGGCCATCGGGTCGTGCCTCTCGTTGCCGTTCGCGCGCGGCGGGTTCTCGGCGCGCCGCCCGCAAGTTTGCCCGATTCGCGCGAAGGGCTAGCATGCGAAACGTCGGCCAGCCGCCCGCCCGGTCGACCGTCGCGGTGCAAAGGAGCGATGCCGGGATGACGATTCTTCTGATCCGCCACGGCGAAACGGCGCTGAACGCCGCGCGCGTGGTGCAGCCGGCCGACACGCCGCTCAGCGCGCGCGGGCTCGCGCAGGCGCACGCGCTCGCGCGCCGGCTCGCCGCCGAGGGCGTGGTCGCGATCCTGAGCAGCGACCTGCCGCGCGCGACGATGACCGCCGAGCCGCTCGCCGCGGCCACCGGCCTGCCGGTGGCCACCACGGCGCTGCTGCAGGAGCGCAACTTCGGCGCGCTGCGCGGGCGCGCCTACGACGAGATCGCGTTCGATCCGCACGCCGCCGACCTCGAGCCGCCCGGGGGCGAGGCGTGGCCCGAGTTCCTCGCGCGCGTGGGGCAGGCCTTCTCGCACCTCGTCGCGCTGCGCGCGACGCTGCCAGGCCCGCTCGCGGTGGTGACCCACGGCCTGGTCGTGCGCGCGATCCTCCAGGCGCACGCCCGCCTGCCCGCCGGCGCCGCGGTGCCCGAGCGCATCGCGAACACGTCGGTGAGCGTGCTCGCGGCCGGCGCCCCCCACGCCGTCTCGCTCGTGAACTGCGCTCGCCACCTCGAGGGCGAACTCGCCGACGACGCGCAGGGCCGCTCGGGCTTTTGAACCCGCCGGCCCGCGCGGCCAGCGCAGAGCGGCACGGGGGGTGACCGCGACCGCGAACGGCGCTACTCTCGCGCTGCGGCTTCGTTACGGGAGAGAACCGATGGTTGCGCGCAGTGCAGCGATTCCGCTCGCGCTGGCGATCGCACTCACCACCGGATGCGCGTCGTCGCCCGAGCGCTCGAATGTCGACCTGCGCAGCGCCAGAGTCGTCGCCAGCGCCTCCGACGAGCCGATCGTGCCGCCGGGCGCGCCGGGCAAGGGCACGGCCGCGGTGGCGGGAGCCGCCGTTGGCGTTGCGGTCGGCGTTGCCTTGGGGGTTCTGCCCTGCCTCGCCACCGGCCCGTTCGCGGTCGCCTGCATCTCGGCGCTGGGCCCCGCGATCGCCGTGACCTCCGCAGGCACCGCCGTGTTCGCGGTCGCGTACTCCGACACGGCGGAGGACATGGCGGCGAAACGCGAACTGCTTCGTGCGGCGCTGCCCCTGCCCAAAGAAGCCCACGCGCGCCTTGGTACCGATCTGACATCGGCCATCGGCGCCTCGCTCGGGCTGCAAGCCGCCGCCGCTTCGGCTCCGGTGGTGCCCGGCGCGCAGCGCAACGGTTCCCCTCGCTGGGAGATCCGCGTCGCGGTCAAGAGCGTCGACTCCGCCGAACCCGGCGCCGACGTGCCGTTCGCGCTCGGAATTGCCGCGCAGGCGGAAGTTCGCGACCTCTCGTCGCCTGTTGTCTCAGACCCCAGCGAATACCTGCGGCCGGCCGAGGCAGCGCTGGCCCGAGAAAAGGGGATCGAGGCGGTGAAACCGGCGCGTGGCGCCCTCTACCACGTAAGGACCGACACGCGGCTCACGCTCGCGCAATGGTCCGCCGACGGCGGCGCGCCGGTCCGGGCCGCGGTGGACGCCGCGTTCAAGCAGATCGCCCTTTCAATGGCGAGCGACCTGATCTACGGCGATTTCAGCAAGCGCGCTCGCAGCTCGCCCAATGCCCCCGCGGCTGCGCCCACCGAGTTGGTGGACCCGACCGGCGCACGCCGCTGGTCTCAAACCGGGAAGCTGCCCGGAGCGCGCTGATCGACCGGCGCGCAGCCGGCCGGTCCGCCGGGGCGGGCGGTCAGCGCGAGTAGAACAGGTCCGGGAGCCACAGCGCGAGCTGCGGGAAGAACACGATCAGCACCACGCTCGCGATCAGCACCGCCACGTAGGGCAGCGCGGACTTCGACAGGCTCTCGATCGACACGCCGGTCAGGCGCATGGCCACGAACAGGTTCACGCCCAGCGGCGGGGTGAGGAACCCGATCTCGCAGCACAGCACGAAGATGATCCCGAAGTGCACCGGATCGACGCCCAGGGCCTTGACGACCGGCAACAGCACGGGCGTGAGCAGGATGATCTGGGCGATCGTGTCCATCCACATGCCGATGAAGACCAGCGCCGCCACGATCACGAACAGGATCACGTACTTGTTGTCCGAGAGGCTCGCGATCCACTTCGCAAGATCCTGCGGGATGTTCTGCAGCGTGAGGATCTGGCCGAACACGGTGGCCGTGGCGATGATCACCAGCACCGAGCCGCTGATCGTGGCCGAGAAGATGAACGTCTCGCGGAGCTTCGCGAAGTCCATCTCGCGGTAGACCACGGTGGAGACGAACAGGCCATAGACTACGGCGACGACCGCCGACTCGGTGGGCGTGAACACCGACGTGTAGATCCCGCCGAGGATGATGATCGGTGCGAGCAGCGCCCAGATCCCGCGGCGAAGCGCGCGAAGGAAGGCGCCGAAATCGGCCACCGAGTCGGTGGCGCGGTACCCGCGCCGGCGCGACAGGACGTACGCCGTCCCGATCAGCAACGCGCCCACCAGGATCCCGGGAATGATCCCCGCCGCGAACAGGCGCGGGATCGACGTCTCGGAACTGACCCCGTAGATGATCATCGGCACCGACGGCGGGATCAGGATGCCCAGCGTGCCGCCGGAGGCGGTCACGCCGCCGGCGAAGGTGGCCGGGTAACCCTGTCGGATCATCGACGGGATCATGATCGAGCCGATCGCCGCCACCGTGGGCGGTCCGGAGCCCGAGATCGCCGCGAAGAACATGCACGCGAGCACCGTCACGATCGCGAGACCGCCGTAGGTCTTGCCGATCAGCGGCATGAAGATGTCGACGATGCGCTGCGACAGCCCGCCGCGCTCCATGATGCCGCCGGCGAGGATGAACAGCGGAATGGCGATCAGCGGGAACGAGTTCAGCGCCTCGAACATCACCTGCACGAGGAAGGTCAGCGGCAGGTCGGCGACGAGGATCGCCACGAGCGACGAGACGCCCAGCGCGGTGGCGATCGGCACCGCGAGCACCAGGCAGGCGACGAACGCGATCGCGATCGCGACGCCGACGCTCACTGCGCGCCCTCCGGCTTGCCGGCCGCGTCGACCTCGGCGTCGCTCATGCTGCGCTCGAAGTACCGCGGGTCGAACAGGTTGTAGCCCACCCGCAGCGTGAACACGACGAAGATCACCGGGATCGGCAGGAAGATCCAGAACATGTTGATGTCGGTGATCATCGCGCGGTACGGGTACTCGATCGTCGAGAGCAGGTACTTCACCCCCGCAACCACGACGAACAGGTTGAACGCGATCCAGAGCAGGTCGCCGGCCACCAGCAGCGCGCGCGCCAGCCGCGGCGGCAGCACCCGCAGGTGCGCAGTGATCCGGATGTGGTGGAACGTGAGCGTCGCGTAGCTCGAGCCGAGCCAGCAGAACCAGATGAAGACGAAGCGCGAGACCTCTTCCGACCACTCGATCGGAATCTTCAGGAGGAAGCGCGACGCGACCTGCAGCGAGACGACCGAAACCAGCGCCGCGAGCAGGATCAGGATCGCCGCGTGGTCGAAACGATCCAGCCAGTGCATCAGTCGCTTCATGGGCGGCATGCTACAAGCGAAGGAGGCGGGGCGCTCGCCCCGCCTCGCTGGCCCGCGAGCTTACTTGCTGGCGTTGACGAGCCGGTCGATCAGCTCCTTGCCGCCCACCCGCTTCTCGAACTCGGGCCAAACGCTGCGCGCGATCTTGAAGAACGGCGCGCGCTGCTCGGGCGTGAGCTCGACCACGGTCAGGCCCTGCTTCTTCGACCTCGCGATGCCGTCCTTGTCGCACTGCGCGGTGAGGCCCCATGAGTACTCCCCGGCCTCCCTGCCCGCCTTGAGGATCGCGTCCTGCTCGGACTTCTTCAGCGACTGGAACTTGCGGTCGTTCATCACGACCATGCCGAAGCCGGTGAACAGGTTGGTCGTGGTGAGGTGGGCCTGCACCTCATAGTACTTGAGCGAGAGCACGTCGCAGGGCGACATGTCGGCGCCGTCCACGGTCTTTTGCTGCAGCGCGGTGAACAGCTCGGCGAACGCGACCGGGGTGGGGTTCGCGCCCATCGCCTTGTAGGTGGCGTTCATCACCGGGCTGCCGGGCGAGCGGATCAGCAGCTCCTTCAGGTCGTCGGGCTTGGTAATCGAGCGCTTGTTGTTGATCATCGAGCGGCTGCCCCAGGCGGTCGTGTAGACGACGCGCATGCCGGTGGCCTTGCGGAAGTTCTCGAAGATCTCGGCGCCCACCGGCCCGAACACCGCCTTTTGCGCCGACGGGATGTCCTCGAACAGCGCCGGCATGCTGAAGATGTCGATCGGCGCGTAGAACTGCGCGAGGTTGTTGCTCGACACGATCGCGAGATCCTGCGCGCCGAGCTGCACCGTCTTGGCCTGCGCAACGTCATTGCCGAGCTGCGCACAGCACAGCGCGTCGACCTTCACCGAGCCGTTCGTGAGCGACGAGACACGCTCGGCGAAGCGCAGCGCGCCCAGGTGGTAGACGTTGTCGGCACTCGACACGTGGCCGAGCTTGAGGGTGGTCTGTGCGTGCGCGGGCAGGCTCGCGCCGCCCGCCAGGATCAGACCGGCCAGTACAGCTGTGGTGATGCGCATCTGTGTTTCCTCCTCTGGTTGGACTTAGGGCCGAACCGCCCGGCGCGAAACGGCGCCGGGCGTCCCGGTCAGGCTCTCGTGAACAGATTCGAGTAGGCGAACAGCGCCGTCGCGCCGCCGGTGTGCAGGAACACGACGTTGTCGTCCTTCTTGAACAACCCCTTGCGAACGAGGTCGATCAGGCCGGCCATTCCCTTGCCCGAATAGACCGGGTCGAGCAGGATCCCCTCGCTTCGCGCGGTCAGCGACACTGCCTCCACCATGCCCGGCGTGGGCATGCCGTAGCCCTCGCCGACGTAATCGGAGTACGCCACAACGCGCTCGCGGTCCACTCCGCCTTTCACGCCCGCGAGCGCGGCGGTGGATTGCGCCAGGCGATGCACCGCCTCCTCCTGCTGCGCCTTGGGGTTGCGCACGCTGATGCCGATCACCGGAATGCCGGTGTTCGCGCCCTCGAGGCCGACGAGCAACCCCGCCTGCGTTCCGGTGCTCCCCGTGGCGTGGACCAGCCAGTCGACGCGCAGGCCCATGGCGTTGGCCTGCGTGAGCAGTTCCAGCGCGCAGTCGACGTACCCCAGCGCGCCCACAGGGTTCGATCCGCCACCCGGGATGAAGTACGCCTTGCGGCCCTCGCGGCGCAGCTCTTCGGTGCGCGCGAGCCCGCGCGCGTTCATGTCCCCAGGCTCGTGGAACGACAGCCTGGCGCCGAACATCCGGTCGAGCAGCACGTTGCCCTGCACCTCGTAGCCGGCCTCGGGCTCGCGCACGCGGCGCTCGAGCAGGATCTCGCACTCCAGCCCGAGGCGCGCCGCCGCCGCCGCGGTCTGGCGGCCGTGGTTGGTCTGCACCGCCCCCTGCGTGACGACGATCTCGGCGCCCTGCTGCAGCGCCTCGCCCATCAGGAACTCGAGCTTGCGGGTCTTGTTGCCGCCGGTGGCGAGGCCGGTGCAGTCGTCGCGCTTGACGAACAGGTTCGGGCCCCCGAGCGCGCGCGAGAGCGCCGGCATCGGCTCGAGCGCCGTGGGAAGGTGTCCGAGCCGGACTCTGGGAAATCGTGAAACGTGCATGGTCGCGTCCGCGTTGTTGCGCCGTGCCCCCGGGCGCTAGCGCCCGACGATACACGCGGGCCCCGCGCCGCGGCCAATGCAATTGCGGAACACCCCCATTCCCGGCGCGCATAAGGCGCCGCGCACGGCGCTCAGCCCGGTTCGGCGGGGAACAGCCGGTCCCACAGCGCATCGACGCGCGGCCTGCCGCGCTCGGCCGATCGGTGGATCGTGATGCCGAAGGGCACGTCCCACTCGCCCGGGCCCGCGCGCAGCAGCCGGCCGCTGGCGAGGTCCTCCGCCACGAGGCCCGCGGGCACCCACGCAACGCCGTGCCCCGCACGCGCCATCGCGGTCAGCGAACCGGCGAGCGCGTCCTCGTATCGACAGACGAAGTGGCACTGGCGTTCGGGGCGCGCCAGCAACTCGGCCACCACCCGCCCGAGAAACGACTCGGCGGCGTAGGCGAGGTACGGAATCGGACGATCCGGCGTGCCCGGCAGCAGGTACCGCGCCTGGCCGTCATCGCCCGCCGCCGAAACCGGAACCAGGCGGTCGTCGGCGAGATGCCGCGAGGGATAGCGCTCCGGGTCGATGAGCAGCGGGAAGTCGGGGTGCGAAAAGCAGATCAGGAAGTCGCAAACTCCTTCGGTGAGGTTCTGCACGCAGTTGTGCATGTTGTCCGCGACCATCTGCGCGTCCACCGGCCCCACCTCGCGGGCCACGCGGCCAAGCCAGTCGGGGAAGAACGACAGCGCGATGCTGTGCGTGGCCGAGAACACGATCGTGTTCTCGGCGTGGCGGCGCGTCGTGCGCGCCTGCTCGCGCGCGCGGGTGAGCTCGCGGGCCGTCTGCTCGGCAACCTCGCGAAAGGCTTCCCCTTCCGGCGTCAGTCGCGAGGGAAAGGTGCTCCGGTCGACGAGCGGCGCCCCCACCCACCGCTCGAGCGCCTGGATGCGCCGGCTGAACGCCGACTGCGTCACGTTGCGCTCCGCGGCCGAGCGCGAAAAGCTCTTCGTGCGCGCCAGGCTCAGGAAGTCGAGCAGCCACTTGAATTCCATCCGCGCATTCTGCTGCGCGCGCCGGTGAAAGCAAAGTTCCCGGCTGCGGGATCGGCCGGCCCCGCCGGGGCTCCGGCCGCCACGGTTTGTCCACTACTATTCGGGCGCAGGCGACCACGAAGAGATGCACTCGATGACACCGGATTCCCGCCGCCCCGCCGCCCGCGCCGGCGTTTACCGCCACGACGCGATGCGCCGCCTGCTCAAGCCGCGCTCGATCGCGATCGTGGGCGCCTCGCCCACGCCGGGCTCGTTCGGCCAGCGCACGCTCGCGAACCTGTCGGGATTCGACGGCACGATCGAGCTGGTGGCGCGCCATGAGGCCATCGGCGAGCGGCGCTGCCACGGCTCGGTGGGCGAACTGCCCGCCTCGCCCGACTGCGTGGTGATCGCGGTCGCGCGCGACGCGGTCGAGGGGGTCGTTCTCGAGTGCGCCCGCAAGGGCGCGGGCGGCGCGATCGTCTACGCCTCGGGGTACGCCGAGACGGGCAAGCCCGAACGCGTCGCGCTGCAGTCGCGCCTGTCGGCGATCGCGCGCGAGGCGGGCATGCCGATCATCGGGCCCAACTGCATCGGCATGGTCCAGTGCAGGAGCGGCGCGGCCGTCACCTTTTCGGCGATCCCGAAGTTCCGTCCCTGGAACGAGCGCGCGATCGGGCTGGTGAGCCAGTCGGGCGCGCTCGGCTTCGCGCTCGCGCAGGCGGCCGAGCACGGCACCGTGTTCAGCAACATCCTCACGGCCGGCAATTCCTGCGACGTGGACGTGGCCGACCACGTGTCGTTCCTGGCCGAAGACCCGGACTGCCGCGTGATCGCCTGCGTGTTCGAGGGCATGCCCGATCCCACCCGGATGGTGGAGGCGGGCGAGATCGCGTGGCGCGCGAACAAGCCGCTGCTCGTCTACAAGCTCGCCACCGGCGAGCAGGGTGCCGCCGCCGCGATGTCGCACACCGGCTCGCTCGCCGGCACGCAGGCCGCCTACCGCGCCGCCTTCGAGCGCGCGGGCATCGTGATCGTGGAACGCTACGAGGCGCTGCTCGAAATGGCGGCCTTCTTCGCCAAGGCCCCTCCCCCCAGCGCCGGGGGCGTGGCGGTGGTTGCCACCTCGGGCGGCGCCGCGATCCTCGCGGCCGACGTCGCCGAGGTGCACGGCGTGGCGCTGCCGCAGCCCGGCGACGCGGCGCGCGCGGTGCTCGAGGCGCGGGTGCCGGAGTTCGGATCGCCGCGCAACCCCTGCGACGTGACCGGCCAGGTGCTCAACGACCCCGAATCGCTCGCCGAGTGCGGCCGCGCGCTGATGTCCGACCCCGCCTTCGGCGCGCTGGTGGTGCCGCAGGTCTACGCCTACGGGCCGAGCGCCCAGCGCCTGGCGGTGCTCGACGCCTTCGCGCGCGAGCACGGCAAGCCCGTGTGCATCGCCTGGCTCACCGAGTGGCTCGAGGGCACCGGCGCGAGCGAAGCCGAGGGCCTGCCCGGGCTGGCGCTGTTCCGCTCGATGGACCGCTGCTTCGCGACGCTCGCCGCCTGGCACCGGCGCGAGGCGCG
>DATCZK010000154.1:0-17110 GCA_036525975.1 Burkholderiaceae bacterium
GGCAGCCGCGCCCGGGTCGGCGCCCGCCGCCACGGCAGCCACGGCGCCCTCGCCCGCCGCCTCGCAGCCGATGCTGCTGGGCGCGTCGGACCTGCTGCAGGTGGGCAACGTGGTGATTTCCCGCGGCGCCGAAGTCACCGGCACGCTCAAGGCCGTGCGCAGCGCCTTCGTCAAGGCCCGCGTGGCCGGCGAGATCCTCGCGATCACCGTGCGCGAGGGCGAATCGGTGCGCGCCGGACAGCAGGTCGTGCGCATCGACCCCACCGAGCTCGACCTGCGGATTCAGCAGGCCGAACAGAACGCGCGCGCAGCGCGCGCCCAACTCGACATCGCGCAGCGCGCCTCGGCCAACAGCCGGGCGCTGGTGGGCCGCGGCTTCGTCTCGCCAACGGCGCTCGACACCGCGCTGGCCAACGAATCGGCGGCGCAGGCCACGCTCGACGCGGCGCAGACCGCGGTCTCGCTCGCGCGCAAGGCGCGCGCCGACGCGACGCTCGTTGCGCCGCTCTCGGGGGTGATTGCCCAGCGCCTCGCGCAACCGGGCGAGCGCATCGGGGTCGACGGCAGGGTGCTCGAGATCGTCGACCTCTCGCGGCTGGAGATCGAGGCGGCGGTGCCGGCGGAAGTCGCGGCGCCGCTGAAGATCGGAGCGCGCGCGCGGCTTCGCGCAGACGGGATCGACGACTGGCTCGAAGCGCGCGTGGCCCGGATCAACCCGAGCACGCAACCGGGCACGCGCGCGCTGCTCGTCTACCTCGAAGTGCAGTCGCACCCGGGCCTGCGGCAGGGGATGTTCGCGCGCGGTCGCATCGCGATCGAGAGCCGCACCGCGCTCGCGGTGCCGCTGAGCGCGGTGCGCATCGACCAGGCGCAGCCGTACCTGCTCGCGGTCGAGCCCGCGGCCGGCGACACGGCGCGCGTCGTGCAGCTCGCGGTGTCTCTGGGGATGCGCGGCGAGCACGAGGGCACCGACTACGTGGAGATCACCGCCGGCGCGCGCGAGGGCGCGCGCGTCCTCGCAGAGCGGGCCGGTGCGATACGCCCGGGAACGCCGGTGACGCTGGCGGACACCGCGCCGGCTGCCGCGCCGGCCACCGCGCCGGTTCCGGCTTCGCGCTGACCCGCGGCCACCGAGCGCCCTCCCATGTGGTTCACGCGCGTATCGATCGGCAACCCGGTTCTTGCAACGATGGTGATGCTCGCCTTCGTCGTGATGGGCCTGTTCTCGGCACAGCGCCTGAAGGTGGAGCAATTCCCGAACGTGGAGTTCCCCACCGTCGTCGTGCAGACCGACTACCCGGGCGCCTCGCCCGAGATCGTCGAAGACGAGGTCACGCGCCCGCTCGAGGAGGGGATCAACTCGATCGCCGGCATCAGCCAGCTGAACTCGCGC
Organism: Burkholderiaceae bacterium; assembly: GCA_036525975.1. Classification (GTDB taxonomy): domain Bacteria; phylum Pseudomonadota; class Gammaproteobacteria; order Burkholderiales; family Burkholderiaceae_E; genus Quisquiliibacterium. The sequence continues at coordinate 1,394 of DATCZK010000154.1, forward strand.
ACCTACGAGGGCTACTCGCTCGTCATCGTTCAGTTCAACCTCGACATGGACGGGCGCAAGGCGGCCGACGACGTGCGCGAGAAGGTCGCGCAGATCCGGCCGCAGTTCCGCGCCGAGGTGAAGGAGTCGCGCATCTCGCGCTTCGACCCGGCGTCGCGCCCCGTGTACACGCTCGCGGTCACGGCGGCCCCGGCCAAGGACGCCAGCGCGACCGGCGGCGCGCAGCCGAGCCGGGTCTGGTCGCACCAGGCGCTCACCGCCTACGCGACGCAGGTGGTGAAGAAGCGCCTGGAGAACGTGCGCGGGGTGGGTTCGGTCACGGTCGTGGGCGGCCTGCAGCGCGAGATCAACGTCTACCTGCGCCCCGATTCGCTCGAGGCGATGGGGGTCACGCCCGACCAGGTGCTCGCGGTGTTGCGCAGCGAAACGCAGAACCTGCCCGCCGGCACCGTGCGCACCGCCGAGAGCGAGCGGGCGATACAGGTGAACGCGCGCGTCAAGCGCCCCGAGGAGTTTGGCGAGCTGATCGTCGCGCGCCGCGGCGGGGTCGCGATCCGGCTCGGGCAGGTGGCCGACGTGGTCGACGGGCCCGAGGAAGTCGAGAGCCTGGCGCTGTTCAACGGCAAGCGCACGCTCGCGCTCGACGTGCAGAAGAACCAGGGCGACAACACGATCGAGGTGGTCGACGGACTGGCCGCGGCGGTGGCCGCGCTGCAGAGCGAGCTCCCGGCCGGCGTTCAGGTGGAAGCGGTGCGCGACAACTCGCGCCCGATCCGGGTGTCGGTGGCCAACGTGCGCGAGACGCTGCTCGAAGGCGCCGCGCTCACGATCGCGATCGTGTTCCTGTTCCTGAACTCGTGGCGCTCGACCGTGATCACCGGGCTCACGCTGCCGATCGCGCTCGTCGGCACCTTCGGCGTCATGTACGCGTTCGGCTTCTCGATCAACATGGTCACGCTGATGGCGCTCAGCCTGTGCGTGGGGCTTCTGATCGACGACGCGATCGTCGTGCGCGAGAACATCGTCCGCCACGTGCAGATGGGCAAGACCGCGCACGACGCGGCGCTCGCCGGCACCAACGAGATCGGGCTGGCGGTGCTCGCCACCACGCTGTCGATCGTGGCCGTGTTCCTGCCGATCGGCTTCATGGGCGGCATCATCGGCAAGTTCTTCCACGAGTTCGGCATCACGATCGTGGCGGCGGTGCTGATCTCGATGTTCGTGAGCTTCACGCTCGACCCGATGCTGAGCTCGGTCTGGCACGACCCCGCGATCGACCGCGAGGGCAAGCCCTTCGTTGCGCGCGGCCTCTACGACCACACGCTCGGCCGGCTCACGCACTGGGTGGACCGCGCCTCGCGCCGCCTGGGCAGCGCCTACGTGACCACGCTGGGGTGGTCGCTGCGGCACAAGTTCGCCACCCTCGCGATCGCGGTCGGAACGCTGGTCGCGAGCGTGGGGCTGCTGCCGCTCGTAGGCACGGAGTTCGTGCCGAAGGCCGACTACTCGGAAACCTTCATCAACTTCTACACGCCGGTGGGCTCGTCGATCGAGGTCACCGAGGAGCGCGTGCGCCAGGTGGACAGGATCCTGCGCGAGATGCCCGAGGTGAGCTACACGCTCGCCACGATCAACAGCGGCCAGGCGCAGGGGCGCATCTACGCGAGCATCTACGTGCGCCTGGTCGATCGGGACGAGCGCACCCGCACCGTGGACCAGATGTCGGTGCCGCTGCGCGTGCAGCTCGCGCAGGTGCCGGGAATCACCGTGACGCAGGTCGGGCTGCTCGATCCGGTGGGCGGCAACAAGCCGATCTCGGTGTCGCTGCAGGGCACCGACCTCGACGAATTGCAGCGGCTCACGCAGCAGCTGCGGCCGCAGATCGCGGCGGTGCCGGGGCTGGTGGATCTGGACACCAGCCTCAAGCCCGACAAGCCCACGCTCTCGGTGCAGGTGCGCCGCGACGCCGCGGCCGACGTCGGCCTGTCGGTGGGCGCGATCGCGGCCACGCTGCGCACGCTCGTGGCCGGCAACACGGTGGGCAGCTGGCAGGCGCCCGACAACCAGAGCTACGACGTGAAGGTGCGGCTCGCCCCGGCCGCGCGCTCGTCGGCGAGCGACCTGCAGCGCATCGGCCTGGCGGTGGGCACGCAGCCCGACGGGTCGCCGCGCATCGTGCGCCTGGCGCAGGTGGCCGACGTGCGCCCGGACACCGGCGCGAACCAGATCAACCGTCGCAGCCTGAGCCGCGAGGTGGAGTTCACCGCCAACACCGACCGCCGCGGACTGGGCGAGGTGTCGGCCGACATCCGCCGCGTGCTCGCCGCAAACCCCCTGCCCCCCGGGTATCGCTACAGCTTCGGGGGATCGACCAAGGACATGCAGGAGTCGTTCGGGTACGCGCTCTCGGCGCTCGCGCTCGGCGTGATCTTCATCTACATGATCCTCGCCTCGCAGTTTCGCAGCTTCATCTCGCCGATCGCGCTGATGAGCTCGCTGCCGCTCACGCTGATCGGCGTGGTGCTGATGCTGCTGGTGTTTCGCTCCACGCTGAACCTGTTCTCGATCATCGGCGTGGTGATGCTGATGGGGCTGGTGACGAAGAACGCGATCCTGCTGATCGACTTCGCGATCCGCGGCCGCGCCGAGGGGCTCGAGCGCGGCGCGGCGCTGATCGAGGCCGCGCGCGTGCGGCTGCGCCCGATCCTGATGACCACGCTGGCGATGGTGTTCGGGATGGTGCCGCTCGCCTTCGCGCTCACCGAGGGCAGCGAGCAGCGCGCGCCGATGGGCCAGGCGGTGATCGGCGGCGTGGTCACCAGCTCGCTGCTCACGCTGGTGGTGGTGCCGGTGATCTACTGCTACCTCGACGACCTCTCGTCGTGGGTCCGGCGCCTGCTGTTCGGGCGCGGCCGATGATTCCCCGGGCAGCGGGCGCGCCGCCCGAGCGGCGCGCGCGGCGAGTGGACGAACGGCGGCACTTGAAATCGCCGCATTGGCCTATACTTGGTCAATGACGCGGATCGTCGTCCGCGTCGCTTGCGCAGCAACACTGCAGCACGAACCGAACACCGGGGCCGACCTGGTTTCGACGTGGGTAGCGAAGCGGCTCAGGGCATGCCGAGGCGCCTTTTCCTCGTAAATCCATTGGCAAACACTCAAACGCCAACGACGAGCGTTTCGCTCTGGCCGCTTAAGGCCTAAGCCGCTGCACCGGGTTGCCGATGGCCCGGGTCCCGCAAGGGGCTGCAGTGTAATTCACATCGGATCGTGCTCCGGCGGGTCACTTGTCGGAGAGCTAAAAAGTAGGTGACTGGATCCTGTCCGGCCTGTCGATTGGCTAAGGCAGTATCGAGATCAAAATCAATCGACTAAGCATGTAGAACTGGTCGTAGAGGACTTGCGGACGCGGGTTCGATTCCCGCCGGCTCCACCAACCCCAAAGCCCCAGCCGTTCGCGGCTGGGGCTTTTTCTCGCGCGGTTGCGGCGGACTCGCGCGCCTCAGCTGCCGTCGCGAATCACCCGGCACGACTCGATGTCGAAGGTGGCCGCGCCCACGACGAGCGAGGACTGGTCGCGAAAGCCCGCGGCGAACTGCACGAAGCGCTCCACGTCGGCGTAGTTGCTGGCCACGCCGAGCGAGACGCGGATCGCGCCCGCGCTCTTGCCGCCGCGGTGCTGGATCGCCTGCAGGAAACGCGGCAGCGTGATGTCGGCGTCCTCGTCCACTGCCGCGCGCATGTCTTCTTCGGACAGGCCCTCGGCGATCTCGCCGGCGCCGGGGTTGCAGAAGCACCCCGTCCTGAGCGAGATCCGCTGCTCGCCGGCGAGCTCGTCGATGCGGCGGTAGTCGAGCAGGTGGCCGTTGGGGTCGTAGAAGTTCATCGTCACGGTGCCGCCGCGCATCGACGTCGACGCCGGCCCGTACAGGCGCACCATCGGGCGCCCGTTGCCGTGGCGCAGCGCGGTGAGCTCGCCCAGCAGCAGCTCGGTGAGGCAGGCGACGCGCGCCTGGATCGTGCCCACGCCGATTCGCTGCAGGTGCCGCAGCCCGATCTCCACCGCCGGGATGCTCAGGTAGTTCAGCGTGCCGTCCTCGAATCCGGCCTCGCCGGCCGACAGCCGGTGGATGCGGCCCTGCACGGTGGCGAAGTTCACCGTGCCCCCGGCGAACCACGGGCGCTCGAGCGCCTCGAGCGCGGCGTTGCGCACGAGCAGGCAGCCGATTCCGGTCGGGTAGCCGAACATCTTGTAGAACGAGATCGTGACGAAGTCGGGCGAGGCGCTGCGCAGGTCGAGCGCGTTGGTCGGCACGAACGCCGCGGCGTCGAGCAGCACGTGCCAGCCGCGCTCGCGCGCGGCCTCGATCAGCGAGAGCGGGTGCTTCACGCCGGAGAAATTCGACTGCGCGGGAAAGGCAAAGAGGTTCGCGCGCGAGCGATCGGCCGCGTCGAGCCGCCCGATCAGCGCGGGCTGGTCCACGCGCAACTCGGGCGTTGTCAGCGGAACGTAGTCGACCGACGCTCCCTTCGCGCGAGCGAACTCGCGGATGCCGTTCACCGAGTTGTGGTTGTCGGCCGTGAGCAGGTAACGCCCGCCCGCGCCGAACGGATAGGACTCGCCGACGAGCTTGAGCGCACCCGAGGCGTTCGCCGTGAACACCGCCGTGTACTCGCCCGCCGCGTTGAAGTACTCGAGCACCGCCCGACGCGCGCGTTCGACCCCCTGCGTCGACGCCATCGAACTGGGGCTCGCCGAATGCGGGTTGCCCAGGACCTCTCGGGTGAGCGACTCGGCGTGCTCGCGCACCTGCGAGTCGGCGTGAAGGCCGGCGCCGGTGTAGTCCAGATAGGTGTGCCCGTGCGCGTCCAGGCGCCCGTACTCCCGGGAACGCAGTTCGTCCAGCGCTCCGGTGCGCGCGTATTCGGGGTGGCGGCCGAGAAATTGTTCGAACGTTGTCATCGCGGGATTCTATCCGGCGCATCTGCCCCGCACGCCGCCGGTCACCGCGCTCCGGCCGGACGTCCGGGTTCGGCGGCGCGCGGGGGCGCTCCGGCTTCGGACCGGGTCGCGCTCGGTGCATACTTGTCCCTGTCCCGGGCCGCGGCCCGGATTCGCTGGTGACCTGCACGATGTTCCAACGCCTGCACTCCACACTTCGCCGCGCGCGCGCCACGCTGCGCGCCTCTCCGTTCGTTTTCTCCCTCGCCATGGCATCCGCCCTCGCCTTCCTCGCCGCGCCCGACGCGCTGGCGCAGCCGCGCACCTTCCCGGCGCACACGAAGCTGGGCGCGCTCGAGATCACGGTGTTTCCCCGTGCCACGCTCGACGGCGCGCCGATCGTGATGGCGCCGGGCGCGCGCATCCTCAACGAGTCGAACCTGATCCAGGTTCCGTCCGCCGTGCAGGGCAGCCGCGCGGTTCGCTATCGCACCGACCTGCTGGGCCAGGTGGTGGAAGTGTGGCTGCTCACGCCGCAGGAACTGGCGCTGGCGCAGGAGCAGGCCAGGCGCGCGGGCGCCGCCACGCAATGAGCGCCAAGGTCTACATCCGCACCTTCGGCTGCCAGATGAACGAGTACGACTCGGCCAAGATGGCCGACGTGCTCGCCGCCGCCGAGGGCGCCACCGCCACCGACGACCCGCGCGAGGCCGACATCGTCGTGTTCAACACCTGTTCGGTGCGCGAGAAGGCGCAGGAGAAGGTGTTCTCCGACCTCGGGCGCGTGCGCAAGCTCAAGCTCGAGCGCCCCGGGATGGTGATCGCGGTGGGCGGCTGCGTCGCCAGCCAGGAGGGCGAGGCGATCGTCGCGCGCGCGCCCTACGTGGACGTGGTCTTCGGCCCACAGACGCTGCACCGGCTGCCCGAGCTGATCTCGGCGCGCAGGCGCACCGGTCGAGCGCAGGTGGACATCTCGTTCCCCGAGATCGAGAAGTTCGACCACCTGCCGCCGGCGCGCGTGGAGGGCGCGAGCGCATTCGTCTCGATCATGGAGGGCTGCAGCAAGTACTGCAGCTTCTGCGTCGTGCCCTACACGCGCGGCGAGGAAGTCTCGCGCCCGCTCGAGGACGTGCTGGTGGAGGTGGCCGGTCTCGCCGCGCAGGGCGTGCGCGAGGTCACGCTGCTGGGGCAGAACGTGAACGCGTACCGCGGCGCCACCGGCGAGACGCTCGCCGACGGCACCGGCGAGATCGCCGACTTCGCCACGCTGCTCGAGTACGTTGCCGAGATCCCGGGCATCGAGCGCATCCGCTACACGACCTCGCACCCGAAGGAGTTCACGCAGCGCCTGGTCGACGCGCACGCCGCCATCGCGAAGCTCGCCGCGCACGTGCACCTGCCCGTGCAGTCGGGCTCCGACCGCGTGCTCGCGGCGATGAAGCGCGGCTACACGGTGCTGGAGTACAAGTCGATCGTGCGCCGGCTGCGCGCCACCAACCCCGCGCTCAGCATCTCGTCGGACTTCATCGTGGGCTTCCCGGGCGAGACCGAGCAGGACTTCGAGCGCACGATGAAGCTGATCGACGAGGTGGCGTTCGACCACTCGTTCTCGTTCGTCTACAGCGCGCGGCCCGGCACCCCCGCGGCCGACCTGCCCGACGACACCCCCCAGAGCGTGAAGCTGGCACGGCTGCAGCGCCTGCAGGCCGCGGTGGACGGGCACGCCCGCCGCATATCCGAGTCGATGGTGGGCAGCACGCAAACCGTTCTGGTGGAGGGCGCCTCGCGCAAGGACGCGGCCGAGCTCTCGGGGCGCACCGCCAACAACCGGGTCGTGAACTTCCAGGGCCCGCCAAGCCTGGTCGGGCAGATGGTCGGGGTGGTCGTGACCGGCGCGCTGCCGCATTCGCTGCGCGGGCGCATCCCCGCGAAGGGCTGAGCCGGCGATGGCCCGGGCCCTCGAGTTCCGCCCCGACCCGGTCGACAACGACCGGCTCGCCAACCTGTGCGGGGCGCTCGACGAGAACCTGCGCCAGCTCGAGGAAGCCTACGACGTGCGCATCGCCCGCCGCGGCGCGGTGTTCACCGTGGAGGGCGCGCCCAACGCCTCGCGCGAGGCGGTGGCGGCGCTGGAGCACTTCCACGGGCTCGCGACGAGCCCGCTCACGCTCGACGACCTGCAGCTCGGCGTGGTGGAGCTGCGCGCAGCGCAGCGCGCGCCGGCCTCGGCGAGCGACGAGTCGCCGGTGCTGCACACGCGCCGCGCCGACCTGCAGGGCCGCACCCCCAACCAGCGCCAGTACCTGCGCAACATCCTCGGCCACGACATCAGCTTCGCGATCGGGCCGGCGGGCACCGGCAAGACCTACCTCGCGGTGGCGTGCGCGGTCGACGCGCTCGAGCGCGACGCGGTCAAGCGCATCGTGCTCACGCGCCCGGCGGTGGAGGCGGGCGAGCGGCTGGGCTTCCTGCCCGGCGACCTGGCGCAGAAGGTCGACCCCTACCTGCGCCCGCTGTACGACGCGCTGTACGACCTGATGGGCTTCGAGCGCACCGCGAAGATGTTCGAGAAGCAGGCGATCGAGATCGCACCGCTCGCGTACATGCGCGGCCGCACGCTCAACCACTCTTTCATCATCCTCGACGAGGCGCAGAACACCACGCCCGAGCAGATGAAGATGTTCCTCACCCGCATGGGTTTCGGTTCGCGCGTTGTGATCACCGGCGACGTCACCCAGATCGACCTCCCGCGGGGCCAGAGATCGGGCCTGATCGACGCGCGCCGCATCCTCGGCAACGTGCGCGGCGTGGCGATCACCGAGTTCGACTCGTCCGACGTCGTGCGCCACCCGCTGGTCGCGCGCATCGTCGACGCCTACGAGCGCGAACAGGAGTCGCGCGCTGGCGATGACGGCCCGGGCGCGCGCGGCTAGCCCGCGACTCTCGCTGTCGATCCAGTCGGGCGACGGCGCGCCGGCCTGGCCGGTGCACCGCTCGCGCCTGCGCCGCTGGGTGGCCGCCGCGCTGCGAGCCGACGCGCGCATCGCGCTGCGCCTGGTGGGCGCGCGCGAAGGCCGCGAGCTCAACCGCGCGTTTCGCGGCCGCGACTACGCGACCAACGTGCTCACCTTCGTCTACGACCGGCCGCCGGCGCCGCGCGCAGGCGGCGCGGGCGCCGTCGCCGACGTCGTCGTCTGCCTGCCGGTGGCGGCGCGCGAGGCGCGCGCGCAGCGCAAGCCGCTCGAGCACCACATCGCGCACCTGGTCGTGCACGGCGTGCTGCACGCGCAGGGCTTCGACCACGAATCCGATTCCGACGCGCGCGCGATGGAGCAGCGCGAGCGCGAGGTGCTCGCGCGCTTTCGCGTGCCCGACCCCTACCGCTAGCGCGGCCCGAGCACCGGGGGCGCCGCGGGAACGCGCCGGCGGCGCGCAACCCGCCGCGGGCTCAGGCCATGCAGTGGCGCATGAAGTCTTCGGTGAGCCGGCCCAGGCGCCGGTCGCGCCGCACCGCGATCGCCAGGCGGCGCTGCGCGCGCGGCAGGCGGGTGCGCACCTCCACGAGCGACCCCTGCTCGAGCTCGGCCGCGACGGCGTGACGCGACACGCACGCCAGCCCGGCGCCCGCCGCCGCGAGGCGCTTGATCGCCTCGGAACTGCCGAGCTCGTAATCGACCCGCAGCACGCCCAGGTGCTCGAGCAGCCACGCGTCGGCGGCCTGGCGCGTGCCCGAGGCCGGCTCGCGCAGGATCCAGGCGGCGTCGGCCAGCTGCTGGCTCGTTGCCACCCGCCCCGCGAGCGCGTGCCGGGGCGACGCGACGATCACCAGCTCGTCGACGAGCCAGCGCTGCAGCCGGACCTGCGGGTGCGTCTGCGGCCCTTCGATAAACCCCATGTCCACGTCCATGTCGACCACCGACTGGATCACCTCGCTGGTGTTGCCGATGGTCAGCCGCACGGTGCTCTGCGGGTGCTCGAGCCGCCAGCGCGCGATGCGCTCGGGCAGCAGGTACTCGCCGATCGTCAGGCTGGCCGCCACGCGCAGCGGCTGGCGGCGCTCGGCCACCAGCATGCCCTGCAGTTCGGCCGCGTGATCGAGCAGCGCGATCGCGCCGGGCAGCAACACGCGCCCGTTCTCGTTGAGCACCAGCCGCCGGCCCACGCGGTCGAACAGCGGCGCCTCGAGCGCGGCCTCGAGATCGGCGAGCGCGGCGCTCGCCGCCGACTGCGAGCGCGCCACGCGCTCGGCGGCGGCGCGCGTGGAGCCCGCGCGCGCGGTCGCGACGAAGACCTCGAGCTGGCGCAGGTTCAGGCGCAGTCGCGGATCCGCATTCTTACCTGTTTTCCCGGTCATTTCCGCGCGATTATCGTCTGCAGGCACTCAGGCGCGCAACCCCGGCCCCGACCGGCGCCGGGCGGCGGCGCGCGCGGCGCCGTCACGATCGTTGACCCGGTTTTCCGGTCGCACTGACCGGAATTCCCCGCTTTTCGCCGTCAGCGCGCGCAACGTACCATCGTCGGTTCCATGAGCACACTCGTCCCCCCCCACGGCAGCGCGGAACTCAAGCCGCTGCTCCTCCAGGCCGACGCACTCGAGCGCGAGCGCAAGCGCGCCGAGACCTTGCCGCGCGTGCCGGTGAGCTCGCGCGAGCGCGGCGACATCGTCATGCTCGGCATCGGCGGCTTCACGCCGCTCGACGGGTTCATGTCGCAGGCCGACTGGCGCGGCGTGTGCGACGGCATGCGCACCGCGAGCGGCCTGTTCTGGCCGATCCCGATCACGCTCTCGGCCGCGAGCGCCACGGCCGACGCGATCGCCACGGGCGACGACGTGGCGCTGGTGGACTCCGAGAGCGGCGAGACGCTGGCCACGATGCGCGTGACCGAGAAGTACGGCATCGACAAGGCGCACGAGTGCGCGCGCGTGTTCGGCACGACCGACACCGCCCACCCCGGCGTGAAGATGGTGATGGACCAGCCGGACGTGAACCTGGCGGGCCCGATCCGCGTGCTCTCGCTCGCCGGCTTCCCGGAGAAGTACGGCGACCTGTTCATGACGCCGGCGCAGACCCGGGCGCTGTTCACCACGCTGGGCTGGTCGCGCATCGCGGCCTTCCAGACGCGCAACCCGATGCACCGCTCGCACGAGTACCTCGCCAAGGTGGCGATCGAGGTGTGCGACGGCGTGCTCGTGCACTCGCTGCTCGGCGCGCTCAAGCCGGGAGACATCCCGGCCGAGGTGCGCACCCGGGCGATCTCCGCGCTCGCGAAGGGCTACTTCGTGCCCTCCACCATCGTGCAGGCCGGCTACCCGCTCGACATGCGCTACGCCGGCCCGCGCGAGGCGCTGCTGCACGCGGTGTTTCGCCAGAACTACGGCTGCTCGCACCAGATCGTGGGGCGCGACCACGCCGGCGTGGGCAAGTACTACGGCCCCTTCGACGCGCACCACATCTTCGACGAGATCCCCGAGGGCGCGCTGCACACCCGCGCGCTCAAGATCGACGTTTCGTTCTGGTGCTACAAGTGCGGCGGCATGGCCTCGGGGCGCACCTGCCCGCACGACGACGCCGATCGCCTGCAGGTCAGCGGAACGCAGCTTCGCAAGTCGCTCTCGGAAGGCGGAGACGTGCCGCCCGAGTTCAGCCGGCCCGAGGTGCTCGAGATCCTTCGCGCCTACTACGCGGAGCTGGACGCGGCACCGGGCCAGGCGCGGGCGTGAAGATCTGCGTCGTGTCCGACAGCCACGATCGCCGCGACGGACTCGAGTTCGCCGTGCGCGAAGCCAAGGCCAGGGGCGCGCAGGCGGTCATCCACTGCGGCGACCTGATCGGCGCGCAGACGCTCAAGCCGGCGCTGGACGTGGGGCTGCCGGTGCACCTGGTGCACGGCAACAACGTGGGCGACACGCAGGCGCTGCACAGGCTCGTGCAAAAGCGCAACGGCATGCTCACCTATCACGGCGGCGACGCGCGCATCGAGCTCGGCGGGCGGCGCGTGTTCGTCGTGCACTACGACGACTACGGCTACGCGATGGCGTGCACCGGCGACTGGGAACTCGTTTGCTGCGGTCACTCGCACCGCGCCGAGGTGCGCCAGGTCACGAGCGTGAAGGGCAACGCCACCTGGCTCGTGAACCCGGGAACCGTTTCGGGCCTGGCCGCGCCGCCGACCTGGGTGCTGGGCGACCTTGCGACGATGCAGTTCGAGGTCTTCGAGCTCAACGGGCACGGGCCGCATTGATCGGGCGCGCGCGCGCATGGCATAGTTCCACCAACGCGACCGGGGCACCGGGCCCCGGTTTTCCGCAGGGGCCGACGAGCCGGCTCTTCCGGCGCCCTCCGGGGCAGATGACGATGCATTTCCAGCGCCCCCTGCGGGCCAGATGAAGAAACGACCGAGGAGATTCCCGCGATGTTCGCCACCAATCCGTTTGCCGCACTGACCAGCGTGATGCCCGCGAGCGTCATGCAGACCTATGTCGTCCTGATGGTGCTCGCGGTGATCGTCGGAACCGTGTACGACATGATCCACAAGGGCAGCGCGCAGTACTTCTTCGCCAACATGCGCAACCGCAGCAAGGGCGCCCGCGCGCTCGGTGCGGGCGAGGTGACCTCGATCGCCGTCAAGACCGCGGTGGTGGACGTGCTCGCCTCCGGGGAGTTCTGCAACCCGCGCCGGCGCATCGCCCACCTGCTCACGATGTACGGCTTCGTGATCCACATGCTCACGACCGCCGTCATGGTGTTCGGCTACCCCACGCCCGCAACGCCCGCCCCCGGCATCGTGCCGGCGCTGTGGTGGATCGGCGGGCTGATGGTCTGCGGGGGCGGCTACTGGTTCTGGTTCGCGATCCGGGTCGACGTCGCCGCCGAGGGGCGCTCGCCGCTGCGCCTGATGCGGGCCGACCTGTTCATCCTCTCGCTGCTCGCGAGCGTGACGCTGGGCCTGCTGTGGGCGCTCACCCAGGCCTCCGGAAGCCCGGGCGCGATGGTGATGTTCGCGCTGTACATCATCGCCACGACGGTGCTGTTCGGCTCGGTGGCCTGGTCGAAGTTCGCGCACATGTTCTTCAAGCCCGCGGCGGCCTTCGAAAAGAGGATGACGCAGGCCGACGGCACGGCCGAGAACCTGCCCACGCAAACCCGCGACGACCCCGAGCAGCGCGCGCGGCACTCGATGGAGCTGCTGCGCGACGCGCCGATGGACATGGGGCTCGGCATCAAGCGCGAAGCGCCCCGCCACTACTGAGACTCAGCCAGCACAATCTTCAGGATCGGATAAGGAGCCCGAACAATGCCTACCTTCGTCTACATGACGAGGTGCGACGGATGCGGACACTGCGTCGACATCTGTCCATCGGACATCATGCACATCGACAAGACGTATCGTCGCGCCTACAACATCGAGCCGAACATGTGCTGGGAGTGCTACTCCTGCGTGAAGGCCTGCCCGCAGCACGCGATCGACGTGCGCGGCTACGCCGACTTCGCGCCGCTCGGGCACAGCGTTCGCGTGCACCGCGACGAGCAGAAGGGCACGATCGCGTGGCGGATCAAGTTCCGCAACGGCACGGAGAAGAACTTCCTGTCTCCGATCACGACCAAGCCCTGGGGAACGGCGATCCCCAAACTCGCCGAAGTGCCCGAACCCAGCAAGGAAATGCGCGACGGCGAGCTGCTCTACAGCGAGCCGAAGTTCATCCGCATGGACGACGGCGATCTGCATACGCTTGCAGCCGCGGGTCTCAAGATGAAGAAAGGCGTGTACTACTAATGGCATACGAAACCATCATCGAAGACGGCATCGACATCCTGGTCGTCGGTGCGGGTCTGGGCGGCACCGGTGCCGCCTGGGAGGCGAGATTCTGGGGTCGCGACAAGAAGATCGTCATTGCCGAGAAGGCCAACATGGATCGCTCGGGCGCGGTCGCGCAGGGGCTGTACGCGATCAACTGCTACATGGGCACGCGCTGGGGCGAGAACAAGCCCGAAGACCACGTGCGCTACGCCCGCATCGACCTGATGGGAATGGTGCGCGAAGACCTGCTGTTCGACATGGCCCGCCACGTGGACTCCACGGTGCACCAGTTCGAGGAGTGGGGCCTGCCGATCATGAAGGACCCGAAGACCGGGCACTACCTGCGCGAAGGCCGCTGGCAGATCATGATCCACGGCGAGTCGTACAAGCCGATCGTGTCGGAGGCGGCCAAGAAGTCGGCCGACAAGGTGTTCAACCGCATCTGCGTGACCCACCTGCTGATGGACGAGAGCAAGGAGAACCGGGTTGCCGGGGCGGTGGGCTTCAACGTGCGCACCGGCAACTACCACGTCTTCAAGTCCAAGACGGTGATCTGCGGCGCGGGCGGCGCGTCGAACATCTTCAAGCCGCGTTCGGTGGGCGAAGGGTCGGGACGCACCTGGTACGCGCCCTGGTCGTCGGCTTCCGCCTACGGGCTGATGATCGACGCCGGCGCCAAGATGACGCAGATGGAAAACCGCATCGTCCTGGCGCGCTTCAAGGACGGTTACGGCCCGGTGGGCGCCTACTTCCTGCACCTGAAGACCTACACCCAAAACGGCCTGGGCGAAGAGTACGAGTCGAAGTGGTTCCCCGAGCTGCAGAAGATGGTCGGCAAGGAGTACCTCGACCCCGAGGCCTCGCACCTCACGCACCGGCCGATCCCGACCTGCCTGCGCAACCACGCGCTGATCAGCGAGTTGAACGCCGGCCGCGGCCCCATCCACATGGTGACGATGCGCGCGTTCCAGGATCCGCACCTGGAAGAGGTGGGCTGGGAGAACTTCCTGGGCATGACGGTGGGCCAGGCGGTCCTGTGGGCCGCGACCGACGTCGACCCGAAGAACGAGAACCCCGAGCTCACCACCTCCGAGCCCTACGTGATGGGCTCGCACGCAACCGGATCCGGCGCCTGGTGCTCGGGCCCCGAGGACGTCTCCCCGCCCGAGTATTTCTGGGGCTACAACCGCATGACCACGGTCGAGGGCCTGTTCGGCGCCGGCGACGCGGTCGGCGGCACGCCGCACGCCTTCTCGTCGGGCTCGTTCACCGAAGGCCGTCTCGCCGCGAAGGCCGCCTGCAAGTACATCGACGACGGCAAGGGCGAGGGCATCGTGGTCTCCGACGAGCAGATCAACGGCCGCAAGAAAGAGATCTACAAGCCGCTCGAGCACTACAAGATGTACCGCAACGCGATCGTCGCGGGCAGCGTCAACCCGCACTACATCAATCCCAAGCAGGGCCTCGACCGCCTGCAAAAGCTGATGGACGAGTACTGCGGTGGCGTGACCGTGAACTACATAACCAACGAGAAGCTCCTGAGCATCGGCCTGAAGAAGCTCGCGATCATGGAGGAAGACCTCGAGAGCCTGGCGGCCGAGGACATCCACGAGCTGCTGCGCGCATGGGAACTCAAGCACCGCCACCGCGCCGCCGAGTGCGTGACCCAGCACACGCTGTTCCGCAAGGAAACCCGCTGGCCGGGCTACTACTACCGCGGCGACGCGATGAAGCTCGACGACGAGAACTGGCACGTGCTCACCGTGTCGCGCCGCGACCCGAAAACCGGCGAGTACACGATGGAGAAGGCGCCGTGCTATCACCTGGTCGGGGAGAACGAGTAAGCGTGTTTCCCGGCACCGAGACCCGCGCGTGAACATCATCGAGAAGACCGATGAAGAGATTCGGGCCATCGCAGATCCGCTGTGGCGCGACCTGGTCAAGCACTCGAACGACGGCAAGTACGGGGAATTCGCCAAGAACTTCTCCAGTGCGCTGGCGCTCGCGATGAACCAGGTCGTGGCGGGCCACCAGTTCGCGAACAGCGAACTGGCCAGGAACCTGTCCGACGAGATCGACGCGCTGGGCCTGATCCGCCGCGGCGAGCACGTGACCGTTCTCTACCGCCAGCGCAGCACGAAAAAGCCGGGCGAATGGCTCGGCCGGCTCGTCCTCGGCTACGAGAACGGCCAGGTCAGGATCTTCGGCGCATCGATCTTCTGAGCGATTGGCGCGGGTCGGGCATGAGTGAAACCATCCAGAGCGGCAAGTTCGTCGAACTCACCTACAGGGTGACCGACCGCAAGTCGGGGCACGTGCTCACCCGCGTCGACTTTCCGCTGGGCTACGTGCACGGACACAACGAGATCCTGGCCCCGTCCGTTCACGGGCAACTCGAGGGAAAGTCCGCCGGCGACGTCATCGAGGTGCCGATCGACGGCAACGAGATCTTCGGCCCCAGGGACGAGTCGCTGGTCTTTACCGACCAGATCGAGAACGTCCCCGAGGAGTACCGCCAGCTGGGCACCTCGATCCTGATGGAAAACGACAGCGGGCAGACGCGCAGCTTCATCGTGACGCGGTTCGACGAGGAGACGCTCACCGTCGACGGCAACAATCCGCTGTGCGGGCGGGAGGTTGTCTTCACGCTCAGGGTGCTCACCGTGCGCGACGCGACCGACGAGGAGATCCGCGCCGGCGGCGCGATCGTCGCGCGCCCCGATGTCGACCCGTCGCTGATCAGGCCTGTCTGAGCGGCGCCCGAATGCACCCGAACGATCGCAACCCCGGCCAGTCTTGGCTGCAACCCCGGAATCACCACGAAAGAGGCCACGCATGAGCGAGCAAAAACCGAACACGAAGGTTCCCGACGGGCACGCGCTCTTCCTGACCACGCGCCAGATGCCGCCCAACGAGAAGGGATTCGTCGGTTACGAAACCGTCTGGAAATCGTTCCAGAAGGAAGTCCCGTACCA
>DATCZK010000155.1:0-17347 GCA_036525975.1 Burkholderiaceae bacterium
TCCGGCTCCGGCGCCCGCCCCGGCACCCGCCCCGGCCCCGCGCCCGGCGCCCACCAGCGAGAAGGTCACCTTCGCTGCTGACACCTTCTTCGACTTCGACAAGTCGGTGGTCAAGCCCGAGGGCAAGGCCAAGCTCGACGACCTGGTCGGCAAGCTCAAGGGCATCACGCTCGAGGTCGTGATCGCGGTCGGCCACACCGACTGGACGGGCAGCGACGCCTACAACCAGAAGCTGTCGGTGCGCCGCGCCGAAGCGGTGAAGGCTTACCTGGTGAGCAAGGGCATCGAAGCCAACCGCATCTACACCGAAGGCAAGGGCGAGAAGCAGCCCGCAGCCGACAACCGGACCAGAGAAGGCCGCGCGAAGAACCGTCGCGTGGAGATCGAGGTCGTCGGCACGCGTCCGCGCGGCTGATCCCCGGTTTTTCCGGTCCGGCAAGCCCCGCCTCGTGCGGGGCTTTTCCATTCCGGCCTATAGAATCCTGCCGATGAGCTCGAACGAACCCGTGGTGGCGCGCGACGCGCCCGCGAACGCCGACGCAGCCGAGTTGGCCAAGTTCCAGGCGCTCGCGGCGCGCTGGTGGGATCCGAGCTCGGAGTTCCGCCCGCTGCACGAGATCAACCCGCTGCGGCTGGAGTGGATCGACGAGCTCGCCTCGCTTTCGGGAAAGCGCGCGCTCGACGTGGGCTGCGGGGGCGGCATCCTGTCCGAGGCGATGGCGGCGCGCGGCGCCCGGGTGACCGGCATCGACCTGGGCGAGAAGTCGCTTCGCGTGGCCGAGCTGCACGGCCTGGAGAGCGGCGTGCAGGTGCGCTACGAGGCGATCGCCGCCGAGGATCTGGCGGCGCGCGAACCCGGCGAGTACGACGTCGTGTGCTGCATGGAGATGCTCGAACACGTGCCCGACCCGGGGTCGGTGGTGCGAGCGTGCGCGACCCTCGCCCGGCCCGGGGGCTGGGTCTTCTTCTCCACCATCAACCGCAACGCGAAGTCCTTCCTCTTCGCGATCGTGGGCGCCGAATACGTGCTCAAGCTGCTGCCCCGCGGCACGCACGACTTCGAGAAGTTCGTCAGGCCCTCCGAGCTGCTCGCCGAAGCGCGCGCGGCGGGGCTGGAAACCCGCGAGATGCGCGGGATGACCTACAACCCGCTCACCCGCGAGTTCCGGCTGGTGCGCGGCGACGTGAGCGTGAACTACCTGGTGGCCTGCCGCAAGCCGGCCGGGCGCAAAGCGTGATCGCGCCCGGCGCGGCGGCTCCGCGCGCCGTGTTCTTCGACCTCGACGGCACGCTCGCGGACACCGCGGCCGACCTGGCCGCGCCGGTGAACGCGATGCGCGCGGAGCGCGGAATGGAACCGCTGGCGCTCGAGGTGCTGCGCCCGTTCGCGTCGATGGGCGCGCGCGGGCTGATCGGTCGCGCGCTCGGGGTGGCGAAGGAGCAGCCCGAATTCGAGCCGCTGCGCCTGGACTTCCTCGCGCGCTACGAGCGCCAGATGTGCCTGCACACGCGCCTGTTCGACGGGATGCACGAGGTGATCGACGCGCTCGACGCGAGCGCGATCCGCTGGGGCGTGGTGAGCAACAAGTTCGAGCGCTACGTGCGCCCGATCGTCGAGCGGCTGGGCCTGGGCACGCGCTCGGCCACGGCCGTGGGCGGCGACACCACCGCCTACGCCAAGCCGCACCCCGAGCCGCTGCTGCACGCCGCGCGGCTGGTGGGCGCCGACCCGGCGCATTGCATCTACGTGGGCGACGACCTGCGCGACGTGCAGGCCGGCCGCGCCGCCGGCATGCGCACCGTTGCGGCCGCTTACGGCTACTGCGGCGACGCCACGCCGCCGCACGCCTGGGGCGCCGACGCGACGATCGCCTCGCCGATCGAACTGATCGAGCTGCTCGGGCTTCGCCGCCGCTAGCGCACCGATGCCCGGGCGCGGGCCCGCCGCGCGCGCACCCGCTTCGCCACCCACGGCGCGATCGCGATGATCGCGGTGAGCAGCAGGAACGACGCCGAGATCGGGTGCGTGAAGAACACGCTGGCGTCGCCCTGGCTGATCGCGAGCGCGCGGCGGAACTGCGTCTCGGCCATCGGCCCGAGGATGAGCCCGATCACCGCCGGCGCGGTTGGAAAGCCGAAGCGCCGCATCGCGAAGCCCATCAGCCCGAAGCCGAGCAGGATCGCGAGGTCGGTCACCGACTGGTGCAGGCTGTAGGCGCCGAGCGTGGCGAACACGAGGATGCCCGCGTACAGCTGCGGCTTGGGGATCTCGAGCACCTTCACCCACAGGCCGATCAGCGGGAGGTTCAGCACGAGCAGCAGCACGTTGCCCACGTACATGCTCGCGATCAGCGCCCAGACGAGGTCGCCCTGCGTGCTGAACAGCAGCGGACCGGGCTGGATGCCGTAGTTCTGGAACGCGGCGAGCAGGATCGCGGCGGTGGCCGACGTGGGGATGCCCAGCGTGAGCAGCGGCACCAGCACGCCGGCCGACGCGGCGTTGTTGGCGGCCTCCGGGCCCGCCACGCCCTCGATCGCGCCGTTGCCGAACTCCTCGGGGTGCCTGGAGAGCTTCTTCTCGAGCGCGTAGGACAGGAAGGTGGGAATCTCGGCGCCGCCCGCCGGCACCGTGCCGAACGGAAAGCCGATCGCGGTGGCGCGCAACCACGCCGGCCACGAGCGCTTCCAGTCGCTCCAGGACATCCAGAGCGAACCCCTGATCGCCTGCATCTCCTCGCGCACCCGGCTCTGGTAGGCGGCCACGTAGAGCGCCTCGCCCACCGCGAACAGCCCCACCGCCATCACGACCACGTCGATGCCGTCGAGCAGCTCCGGCACGCCGAAGGCGAAGCGCATCTGCCCGGTCTGGCTGTCGATGCCCACGAGCCCGAACAGCAGCCCCACGAACAGGCTCGCGAGCCCGCGCACGGTGGATTCCCCGAGCACCGCGGCAACGGTCACGAAGGCGAAGATCATCAGCGCGAAGTACTCGGCGGGGCCGAACTTCAGCGCCACCTCCACCACGATCGGGGCGAGCATCGTGAGCGCGACCGTGGCGATCGTGCCGGCCACGAACGAGCCGATCGCGGCGGTGGCCAGCGCCGGCCCGGCGCGGCCGTTCTTGGCCATCTTGTTGCCCTCGAGCGCGGTCGCGATCGAAGCCGACTCGCCCGGGGTGTTGAGCAGGATCGTGGTGGTGGACCCCCCGTACATCGCGCCGTAGTAGATGCCGGCGAACATGATCAGCGCCCCGGTGGGGTCGAGCTTGGCGGTGAGCGGCAGCAGCATCGCCACGGTGAGCGCGGGCCCCACGCCCGGCAGCACGCCGATCGCGGTGCCCAGCGTGACGCCGACGAAACCCCAGAGCAGGTTGAGCGGCGCGAGCGCGAGGCCGAAGCCGTTGGCGAGCGCGGCGAAGGTCTCGCTCATATGCCCGCGGTGCCGAGCAGCGGCTGCAGCCAGCCCGCCGGCAGGTTCACGTTGAGGAACTTCACGAAGAACAGGAACACGGCGAGCGCGATCGCGAGCCCCGCCAGCGCGTCGCGCATCCAGCGCGCGCTGCCGAAGCCGCGCGCCACGCAAACGTAGAGCGCCAGGCCCGCGAGCACGAACCCCGCGTTGTGCACCAGCGCCATCTGCGCGGCCAGACCGCCCGCCACCCAGAGGAACGCGCCGGGCCGAAACGCGTGCTCGCCGCGCTCGGCGGGGTCGTCAGGCGGGACTTCGCGCCAGCCGTCGGCGGTGAGCGCGTCGCGCAGCAGCCACACGCCGATCAGGCACAGGCCCACCCCGACGATCATCGGCACCATGTCGGGGCCGATGCGGGCGTAGCCCCCGGCCCCGGAGAGGTTCGCGCCGCGAAAGTAGACGCCCACGCCGAGCGCGAGCACCGCGAGCGACAGCGCCACCTCGATCCAGCTGCGGCGTCGCTTGCGAGGCGCGGTCGCTTTCGCGCCGGCCGTGCTCAATCGGCACTCACGTCGACATCACGGGCACGCCGGCGCGCGCGGTGCGTCCGCGCGCGCCGGTGATCGTGCGCTACTTCTTCAGCGCGAGCGAGCCGAGGATCGCGCCGACGCGCTTGATGTCCTCGTCGATGAACTTGCGGTAGTCGTCGCCGCCGAGGAACCACGGCGTCCAGCCGAGCTTCTCGAGGGTTTCCTTCCACGCCGCCGACTCGGTGCCCTTCTTCACCGCGGCCACCAGCGCGTCGCGCTGCGCGGTGCTGATGCCGGGGGCGCCGAAGCAGCCGCGCCAGTTGCCCAGCACCACGTCCACGCCCTGCTCCTTCATCGTCGGGATGCCGTCGATGCGATCGGGGCTGGAGACGGCGAGCGCGCGCATGCGCCCGCCCTTGATCTGCTCGGCGAACTCGCCCAGCCCCGACACGCCGGCCGTGACGTGGCCGCCGACGATCGCCGCGATCGCCTCGCCGCCGCCCCGGTAGGGGATGTAGTTGATCTTGGTGGTGTCGGCGCCCACCGCCCTGGCCGCGAGCCCGACCAGGATGTGGTCGGTGCCGCCGGCCGAGCCGCCTCCCCACGAGACCGCGCCGGGGTTGGCCTTGAAGGCGTTGATCAGGTCGGCGAGCGTCTTGTGCGGCGAGTTGGCCGGAACGACGATCACCTCGTACTCGCTGGTGAGCCGCGCGATCGGCGTGACCATCGACAGATCCACCGGCGACTTGTTCAGGATGATCCCGCCCACCATCACCATGCCGCCGATCATCAGCGCGTTCGGGTCGCCCTTGGCCGAGTTCACGAACTGCGCCAGGCCGATCGTGCCGGCCGCGCCGCCCTTGTTGTCGAACTGCGCGCTCTGGATCGCCCCTGCCGACTGCATCGCCACCGCGAGGTTGCGCCCGGTCTGGTCCCAGCCGCCTCCCGGGTTGGCCGGAATCATGACCTTGAGCGTGCCGATGCCCTGCGCGTGCGCGAGACCGGCGAGCGGGCCCTGGGCCGCGAGCGCGGCCGCGCCGAGCGCCGCGATGTTGAATTCACGTCTTTTCATGCGAGTCTCCTGGTCAGGTTCTGTTTCGGTCGCCAGTATAGCCAAGCGCTGCCGCTTCCACCCAGGGGCAGAGCTCGTCGAGCACCTCGCCGAGCGCGCGGTTGATCGCGGCCACCGCGTCCGCTGCAGCCTCGCGCGCCACCGGCGTCGATCGATCGAAATCGCGCCGCGCGATCAGCCGGCGCGCGCGCCAGTCGAGCAGTTCGGCGCCCAACGCGGCGCGCGCCGTGCCCGGAACGGCCGACACGTCGTGATAGAGGTGCTCGAGCGAGAGGTTGAGCAGCAGGTCGCCGCGCACGCCTGCCGTGCTCTGGGCCACCGCCGCGAAACGCCCGCGCCCCGACAGCCTGCGCTCCGCCAGCGTGGCGATGCGCCGGCCCGGGCGCTCGGACCAGCCGGCGAACTGGTAGTGCGCCAGCGTGCCCGGTGCGCGGCTGAAGGCCAGCATCGCCGAATCATAGAATCCGGCCGCGGCCACCGGCCCGACCAGCAGCACCGGGGCCGGCGCCGAGGCGCCCGCGCCCGCCGCACCGGAGCCCGCGCCCGCGGCACCGGAGCCCGCGCCGCCAGCCGCGGGCGATGCGCCATTCGGTGGCGCCGCAACGGCGTCGCCCCGATCCTCGAGCCGGTACCAGACCAGCGCGGTGGCGTCGCCGCCGCCGATCGAAACGCAGCCCGAAGCCGCCAGCAGCGCGCCACCCCCTGCGCACAGCAACAGCGCGCGCCTTTGCGAACGCGGCCCGGTCATTTCAGCGTCTCCCCCGGACCGAGCTTGCGCTCGCCCGGCCCGAGCAGCGCGGCGCGCGGATCCTCGAGCCGCTCGAGCGTGCGCGTGAGCTGTTCCACGCCGCTGCGCAGCTGCTGCGCGGTGGCGCGCAACTCGAGCACGCCCACGTCGGCCGCGTCGTCGGCGCGGCGCACCAACGCGCCGGCGTCGCGCTCGAGCGTGCGCGTGGCCTTCGCGAGCTCGGCCAGCACCCCGCCCATCTCCCTGAGGGTGGTGCGCGTTTCGCGCAGCGCGTCTGCGGCTTCGCCCACCACCGGCTCGACCCGCCTCGCGATGTCCACCACCGCGCCGCCCACGTGCCCGGTTTCGTCCTGCACCGCGCGCGCCGCTCCGGAGATCGCCACCGCGGTGTCCTGGAAGCTGCGCGCCGTTTCCTGGATGCCTCGCGCCGACTCGCGCAGCGCCACCACCGCGCTCTCCACCGTGTCGAGCCTGCGGTTGACGCTGCGCGCGAGGTCGCGCACGTCGAGCAGCGCCTCGCGAAACGCGGCGACGTTTTCGTCGGTGAGCACGTCGTTCAGGCGCTTGAGTGCCACCTCCGCCGCGGCGACCACGCTGTTGGCCGTGCGCGCGATCTGCTGCATGTCGGACGTGCCCTCGGCGATCACCGGGAAGACCTCGTTCTCGGGCGCGGTGTCCAGCGGCGGGCCCGGTTCGGCGGGTGTGACGAGGTTGATGCGCGCGATGCCGGTGACCAGGTTGCGCTCCACCACCGCCTCGGTGTTCTGGCTCACCGGCGTGGCGCGGCCCACGCGCACCGTGACGCTCACGCGGTTGATGTTCCGGCGCTCGATCGCGTAGGCCTCCACTCGGCCCACCTTGATGCCGCGCATGTTCACGTCGCCACCCACCTGCAAGCCTTCGAGCGACTGGCGCTCGAAGTAGATGCTGTAGAAGCGAAAGTCCGAGGCCACGCCGGCGCCCTGCAGCCAGACGAACGCGAACGCGGCGGCGGCGGCCAGCGCGATCACCAGCGCTCCCACCAGCGTGTATCTGGCTTCAGGCTCCACTCTTGCTCCCGGTGCCGGCGGCCACGACGGTGCGCACCGAGAAGTACTCCCGGATCCACGCGTCGTTTACTGCCGTGACGTCCTCAATGGTACCGTCGGCCACGACTTTTCCGCTGCCCAGCACGATCACGCGCTCGGCGATCGTGAGCAGCGTGTCCAGGTCGTGGGTGATCACGAGCACCGTGATGCCCAGGTCGTGGCAGAGGAACTGCAGCAGCCGGTCGAACGCGCGCGCGGTGATCGGGTCGAGCCCCGAGGTGGGCTCGTCGAGGAACAGCACCTCGGGCTCGAGCGCGAGCGCGCGCGCGAGCGCGGCGCGCTTCTTCATGCCGCCCGAGAGCTCGCTCGGCATCTTGCGCCCCACCTCGGGCGAGAGGCCCGCGAGCGACAGGCGCAGGTCCACCAGCGGGGCGAGCAGGTCGGCCGGCACGTCGGCGTGCTCGAGCAGCGGCGTGGCCACGTTCGCCGCCACGTCGAGCGAGGAGAACAGCGCGCCCTCCTGGAACATCATCCCGAAGCGCCTGCGCACCCGCGAGAGCGCGGCCGCGCCGGCGGCCCAGACGTCGGTGCCGAGCAGGCGCACCCGCCCGCCCTGCGGGCGGTGCAGGCCGATGATCTCGCGCAGCAGCACCGACTTGCCGGTGCCGCTGCCGCCGATCAGCGCGACCAGCTCGCCGCGGCCGATCGAGAAGCTCACGCCGTCGTGCACGGTGTTCGCGCCGAAGCGCGACACGATGCCGTCGACCTCGATCACCGCGCCGCTCACCAGCCAAGCTCCTGGAAGATCACGGCGGCGAAGGCGTCGAGCAGGATCACGACGACGATGCTCTGCACGACGGTGGAGGTGGTGTTGATTCCGATCGAGCGCGTGTCGCGGCTCACGGTGAGGCCCATCGAGCAGCCGATCACCGCGATGAACAGGGCGAACACCGGCGACTTGCCCAGGCCGATCAGGTAGTGGCTCGCGTCCAGCGCCTCCTGCAGCCGCTCGAGGAAGGTGGCGGGCGTGATGTCGAGCATCAGGCCGCAGATCACGGCGGCGCCCGCGAGGCCGAACACGCTGCCCACGAACACCAGCGCCGGCAGCGCGATCGCCAGTGCGAGCACCCGGGGCACGATCAGCACCTGCTCGGGCGGCAGGCCCAGCGTGCGGATCGCGTCCAGCTCCTCGGTGAGCTTCATCGTGCCCAGTTGCGCCGTGAACGCCGCGCCCGAGCGCCCGGCCACGATCGTGGCCACCAGCAGCGGCGAGAACTCGCGCACCATGCCCAGCGCAACGCCGTCCACGACGAAGATGTTCGCGCCGTACTGCGCGGCCTGCAGCCCCAGCAGATAGGCCACCACCACGCCGATCAGGAACATCACCAGCGCCACCACCGGAATCGCGGTCACGCAGGTTTGCGAGAGCTGCGCGAACAGCTCGCGCAGCCGCAGCCGCGGCGGCCAGGCGAGCGCGTGCCCGAGGGCTGCGAGCGTGATGCCGAGAAAGCCCAGGTGCGAGGCAAGAAGCCGCGCCATCTCGATCGAATACCGTCCGACCGCGCCGAGCAGGCCGGCGTCGCGCAGCGGCGCGCGCAGCCCGTGCTCGGCCATGCGCTCGCGCACCAGCTCCACGATGCGGCGATGGCGCGGATCGAGCGAGTCGAGCACCAGCGCGCCGGGGTCGACGCCGGCGTGCTCGAGGCGGCGCAACAGCAGCAGCGCCGCGGCCGTGTCGATCTCCTCGAGCCGCTCGCCGTCGATCGCGGGCCTGGGCTGCGACGCGAGCCGCTCCAGGCCGGCCGCGGCGAGCTCGGCCGACAGCGCGGCGAGCGAGGCGAGCCGCCACTCGCCTTCGAGACGCAGGCTGGGCGACGCCGGCTCGCCGTGGATGCGGCAGTTGTGGCTGGGGCTGGTCAATGCGCGCGCAGTCGGTCGGGGCTGTTGACAACGGGTTGAAAAGCGGTTGAGAAGCTGCCTGGAACCGGTTGGCAAGCGGTGAACAGCCGCATCAGGCCGAATGGTAGCTAAAAGCGCGTTCGACGATTGCTCGCAGGTCGCACCCCGCGGGCAGCGTGCCGAAGGTCTGGCCCCACTGCCCGGCGCGCTCGGCGAGCCGCGAGGCGCAGTACGCGTCGGACACCGCCGCCGGCGCGTGGCGCACCAGCAGCGAGCCCTGCAGCGCAAGCGCGAGCGCCTCGGTGAGCGAGCGCGCGTCGGCTTCGTCCACCGGCGCCGACAGCCTCGCCGCCAGGCGCGAGACGAAAGCGTCGAAGTGCCGGTTGGCTCCCGCCGCCCCGAGCAGTTCGGCCTCGATCGCCGCGCGGCAATCGGGCGACTTTTCCAGCGCCCTGAGCACGTCGAGGCACATCACGTTGCCCGAGCCTTCCCAGATCGAGTTCACCGGCAGCTCGCGGTAGATCCGCGCGAGCGGCGCGTCTTCGGTGTAGCCGTTGCCGCCCAGCACTTCCATCGCTTCGAACCCCAGCGCCACGCCGCGCTTGCAGACCCAGTACTTCGCAAGAGGCGTGCCCACCCGCAGCAGCGCGCTCGCCAGCGGGTCGCGCGCCTCGCGCCCCTCGCCCGCACCCCGGCCGGGCTCGCGCCCGCGCCCTGGGCGCCCCGCCGCGTCGTCGAGCGCGCGCGCCAGCCGCAGCGCGAGCCAGGTTGCCGCCTCCGACTCGAGCGCGAGGTCGGCGAGAACGTTCGTCATCAGCGGCTGGTCGATCAGCGTTCGCCCGAAGGCCGCCCGCCTCGAGGCGTGGTGCACCGCCACCGCCACCGCGCGGCGCATCATCCCGGCCGTGCCGATCGCGCAGTCGAGCCGCGTGAGGTTGCCCATCTCGAGCACGGTGGGCACGCCGCGCCCGACCTCGCCCACGCGCCAGGCCAGCGCGTCGCGGAATTCAACCTCGCTCGACGCGTTCGAGCGGTTGCCCAGCTTGTCCTTGAGCCGCTGGATCTCGATCGCGTTGCGCGTGCCGTCGGGCCGGAAGCGCGGCATGAAGAAGCACGACAGGCCGGCCGGAGTGCCGCGCTCGGTTTGCGCCAGCACGAGAAAGGCGTCGCACATCGGCGCCGACAGGAACCACTTGTGACCGGTGATCCGGTAGCAATCGCCGATCGCGTCCCTGCCCTGGGCGACGGCGAACGAGGTGTTCGAGCGAACGTCGGACCCGCCCTGCTTCTCGGTGAGCCCCATTCCGATCAGCGCGCCCACCTTCGCGTCCACCGGCCGGCTGTGCGGGTCGTACTCGCGCGAGGCGAGCTTGGGAAGCCAGTCGGCGGCCAGCCCCGCGTGCCGGTCGATCACCGGCATCGCCGCGTAGGTCATCGTGACCGGGCACTGGGTGCCGTTCTCCACCTGCGCGAACATCAGATACCTTGCCGCGCGCTTGACCTGCTGCCCCGCGCCGGGGTGGACCCACGGTTCGCAGTGGGTGCCGTGGCGGATCAGTTCGGCCATCAGCGTGTGCCAGGCGGGGTGGAACTCCACCTCGTCGATGCGCCGGCCGAAACGGTCGTGCGTGTGCAGCAGCGGCGGGTGCAGGTTGGCCTGCTTGCCCAGTTCCATCACCTGCGCGCTGCCCAGCTCCGAGCCGAGCGCCGCGAGCTCGGCCTGCCCTTCGGCGAGCTTCTTCGGCGACAGGCCCGGCGACATCGCGGCGTGCGCCTCGCGAAGCGCGGCGTCGCCGGCGTAGAGGTTGAGGTCGATGAGCTCGTCGCTCTGGTTGAAGACCACGTGCGTCGCGTGCCCGGCCGAGGCGGCCGGATCGATGGTCTTGGCACCCGCCCCTGGGTCGTTCATCGGTCTCTCCCGGGCAGCATCGCGCGGCAGCGGGGCCGAGCTGCACGGCGCCCCATCCGCACGAACGGGCGGCTCCTTGCTTGGCGCCCGTTCCCAGCCGACAGCCTACCCCACGCCGTGCGCGCCGTCATTGTGATCGCGCAAGCGCCGCCGGGGCGCCGCGCCCCCGGGGGTGCTCGTCGACGCGCGCCCCGGCGCGGGCTATGATCCCGATCGCACGCACGCGCGGCACGGGAAGGCGCCGGGCCGATCCGGCGCGTGAAGGAAGCCGCCGGGACGATCCCCGGCGCGTGAAACCAGCAACCGGGGAGACGGCCTTGTCAGAGCAATCCACGATCATCGGTCCTTCGCGCGCCGCGCGCACGCCGCTGGCATCGCGCGCCCGAGGGTTCGGCGCCGCGTTCGCCGTTGCGCTCGCGGCCGCTTCGGCCCTGTACGCGCCGGCTTCGCCCGCGCAGGATGCCTACCCCACCCGCCCGATCACGCTGGTCGTGCCGTTCCCGCCCGGGGGCGTCGCCGACACGGTCGGTCGCCCGGTGGCCGAGGCGATGGGCCGCTACCTCGGCCAGCCGGTCGTGGTGGAGAACAAGTCCGGCGCCGGCGGCGGCATCGGGATGGCGCACGCGGCGAAAGCCAGGAACGACGGCTACACGCTGCTGCTCGCGCTGTCTTCGATCACGGTGCTGCCCGAGGCCGACAAGGTGCTCAAACGCACCCCGCTGTTCCAGCTCGACCAGTTGGTGCCGATCGCGCGCTTCACCGCCGACCCGACCGTGCTCGTGGTGCGCGCCGACAGCCCCTGGAAGACCTTCAAGGAGTTCATCGACTACGCGCGCGCGAAGCCCGGCGCGATCACCTTCGGCTCCTCGGGCACCTACGGCACGATGCAGGTGCCGATGGAGATGCTCAAGCAGGCCACCAGCACGTTCATGGTGCACGTGCCCTACACGGGCGCCGGTCCGGCCGTGGTCGGCCTGCTCAGCGAGCAGGTGGACGCGCTCGCCACCGGCCCGGCCACGATCGTTCAGCACGTGAAGTCGGGGCGCCTGCGCGCGCTCGCGCACTGGGGCGAGGGCAGGCTCGGCCCGCTGCCCGACGTGCCCAGCCTCACCGAGCTCGGCCACCCGGTGAAGGTGGCGCAGTGGGCCGGGCTGTTCGCGCCCGCGGGCCTGCCGCCCGCGGTGATGGCGAAACTGCGCGAGGCGGCGAAGAAGGCGGCGGCCGATGAACGGGTGATCCGCACGATCGGCACGGCAGGAACGCCGATCCAGTATCTCGACGCCCCCGAGTTCGAGCGCTACGTGAGCGCCGAGGCCAAGGCGATGGCCGAAGTGGTGCAGAAGATCGGCCGCGTGCAGTAGGCGCGGTCGCGCCGCGGCGCCGCTCTCCCGCGGCGCTGCTCCCGCCGCGCTACTCCTTGACCGCGCCCGTCATCCCCGAGACGTAGTACTCGACGAAGAACGAGTAGAAGAGCGCGACCGGGAGCGAGCCGAGCAGCGCTCCCGCCATCAGCGGCCCCCAGTGGTAGACGTCGCCCTCGACCAGTTCGGTGACCACCGCCACCGGCACCGTCTTGAGTTCCGAGTCCGCAATGAAGGTGAGCGCGTAGATGAACTCGTTCCACGACAGCGTGAACGCGAAGATGCCGGCCGAGATCAGCCCCGGCACCGCGAGCGGCAGGATGATCTTGACCAGGATCTCCCAGCGCGACGCACCGTCGATCAGCGCGCACTCCTCGAGCTCGTACGGGATCGTGCGGAAGTACCCCATCAGCAGCCAGGTGCAGAACGGGATCAGGAAGGTGGGGTAGGTGAAGATCAGCGCCCACCGGGTGTTGAACAGGCCCAGGTTCTGGAGCACGAACGCCAGCGGGATGAACAGGATCGACGGCGGGATCAGGTAGGCGAGGAACACCGCCAGGCCCGTCTGCCGCGCGCCCCTGAAGCGCAGCCGCTCGATCGCGTAGGCGGCGAACACGGCCGTCGTGAGCGAGACGAAGGTGGACACGACCGCAACCAGCATCGTGTTGAACAGCCACTCGGGGTAGTTGGTCTCGAACAGCAGCTTGTGGAAGTGCTCGAGCGTCGGGCTGTGCACCCAGAACGGGTTGCCCTCGTGCGAGAGCAGCTCGGCGTTGGGCTTGAACGCCGTGATCGTCATCCAGTAGAACGGGAACAGCAGCACGAACAGGAACAGCACGATCGGGATGTAGACGGTGACCACGCGCCGCGGCACCGAGTCGAGGAAGTGCATCCCGGTTGCGTCGGTGATTTCGGTCTTTGCGCTCACTTGTCAGCCCCTTGCTGCCAGGCCCGGCGCTGCAGCCCGAAGTAGGAGAACATGATCGCCCCGAGCAGGAACGGCACCATCGCGATCGCGATCGCCGCGCCCTCGCCCATCGCGCCGCCCGAGATCGCCCTCTGGAACGACAGCGTCGCCATCAGGTGGGTGGCGTTGAGCGGGCCGCCTCGGGTGAGCACGTAGATGAGCTGGAAGTCGGTGAAGGTGAACAGCACCGAGAAGGTCATCACGACCGCGATGATCGGCGTGAGCAGCGGCAGCGTCACGTGCCAGAAGCGCTGCCAGGGGGTGGCGCCGTCGATCGCCGCCGCTTCGTAGAGCGAGGGCGAGATCGTCTGCAGCCCCGCCAGCAGCGAGATCGCCACGAACGGGATGCCGCGCCACACGTTGGCCACGATCGTGGACCAGCGGGCGTTCCACGGGTCGCCCAGGAAGTCGATGTACTTGTCGATCACGCCCATTTCGGTGAGCACCCAGCTCACCACCGAGAACTGCGCGTCGTAGATCCACCAGAACGTGATCGCCGACAGCGCGGTGGGCACGATCCAGGGCAGCAGCACGATCGCGCGCAGCGCGGTCTTGAAGGGGATGTGCTTGTCGAGCAGCAGCGCCAGCCACAGCCCGAGCAGGAACTTGAAGATGCTTGCAGCGAAGGTGTAGAAGAGCGTGTTGAACAGCGCCAGGCGCGTGACGCTGTCGCCCCAGAGGTACGCGTAGTTCTCCAGCCCGATGAACTCTCCGGCGCGGCCGATCCGGGTGTCGGTGAAGCCCAGCCACACGCCCAGGCCGAGCGGATAGGTGAGAAACAGCAGCAGCAGCACCGCGGCCGGCACCATGAACAGGATGCCGAGCGCGTTGCGGTTGTTCTGCAGTTTCGCGAGCACGAACAGGTTCTCGTTGCGCGGCTGGCTCCGGCGCCCGCGCGCGATGCACGGGCGCCGGATCAGCCGCTCTGGCGGCTAGGCGTTCAGACCTTGTAGTAGCGCTGCGCGCGCTTCTCGGCCCGCTCGGCCGCTTCCTTGGGCGTGCGCGCCCCCGACGCGGCCTCGGCCACCATGTTCACCATGATGAAGTCGGCCATCGTCGCCGCCGACGCGAAGCCGGCAGGACCCTCGTAGCTGTTGGGCTGCATGATCTTCATCGCGTCGCGATACGGGGTGTGCTTGGGATCCGAGGTCCAGATCGGATTGGCCTCGTAGGCGCGCAGCGGCTGCGTCACGTAGCCGATCGCGGCCTGCTGCCACGGCTCGTACTGCTCCTTTTCCATCATGAAGCGCAGGTATTCCTTGGCGGCCTTCGGGTACTTGCTGTACTTGAAGATCATCATCGGGAACACGAGGTTCAGTTCGGTCGTCCGGCCCACGGGCCCGATCGGCATGTTCGCGTGCTGGATGTCCGCGGCGAGCGCCTTGATCTTCGGATCGGCGGAGGTATTCGCGGCGTAGTACACCGAGATGCCGTTCATCGTCAGGCTGATCTGCCCGTCGAGGAAGGCCTTGTTGTTGTTCGGGTCGAGCCACGACAGCGTGCCCGGGATGAAGGTCGCGTAGAGCTGCTTGGCGTACTCGAGCGCGGCGATGGTTTCGGGGCTGTTGATCGTGACGTTGCCCTTCTTGTCGACCATCTTGCCGCCGAAGGACCACACCAGCCAATGCGTCCACATTTTGCCGTCGCCGGTGGCGTTGCCCAGCGCGAAGCCGGGGGGCGTGCCCTTTTCCTTGAGCGCCTGGCACAGCTTGAGGAAGCCCGCCGTGTCTTTCGGGACCCCGTCGAAGCCGGCGGCCTTCACCTGGCTCTCGCGGTAGACGATGCAGTTGCCCGCCGCGCCCATCGGGATCGCGATCCAGCCCTTGGCGGACTTGCCGTACGACTCGGACGCCGGATACCAGCCGCCGTATTTCTTGCCGAGGTAGTTCGCCAGGTCGCTCACGTCAACCAGCTTGTCCGGATACTGGAACGCGTCCTCGAGCGTGCTGATGATGATGTCCGGCCCGCTGCCCACGTTGGCCGCAACGGCCGCCTTCGGGCGCACGTCTTCCCAGCCTTCGGAATCGACCCGCACCTCGATGCCGGTCTTTTCGGTGAACTTCTTCGTGTTGGCCAGCCAGGCGTCTTCGTCGCCCTGCACGAAGCGCTTCCAGCGAAGAACGCGCAGCTTGGCGCCCTTCTCCGGCGTGTTGCTCCAGGCGGCCTGGGCGTGCGCGGCCGGGGCGAACACCCCGGCGCCGCTGCCGACCGCAGCGGCCGCCGCGGTCGCGCCCGCAGTCGTCTTGAGGAAGTCTCTGCGCTTGCTTTGATCCATGCTGTTTCTCCTTCTGGTTGGTATTGGACAACCGGTTCGCGCGTTGACTCAGAGCCGCTTGCCGCTCTGCGCGTCGAACACGTGGGCTTGGCCGGGCGTGAGCACGATGTGCTCGCCCGGGTGAAAATCGTGACGCTCGCGAAACACCGCCATCAGGGGGCCGGCGGAGCTCTTCGCGAAGACCTGGATCTCGGCGCCGGTGGGCTCGACCACGATCACCTCGCTGGCGATGCCCTGCTCGCCCAGCGTGAGGTGCTCGGGGCGCACGCCGAACACCACGGGCTGGCCGGGCGTCGCGCGCAGGCCCGGCACCGCGATCGCGCTGGTGCCCTCGAGCTGCACGCCGGCGCCGTCGGCCGAGACGCGGCCCTCGAGCATGTTCATGGCCGGCGACCCGATGAAGCCGGCGACGAACAGGTTGGCCGGGCTGTCGTAGAGCTCGAGCGGCGCGCCGGTCTGCTCGACGATGCCGTCGTGCATCACGACGATCTTGTCGGCCATGGTCATCGCCTCGATCTGGTCGTGCGTGACGTAGACCGAGGTGGTCTTCAGGCGCTGGTGCAGCTCCTTGATCTCGGTGCGCATCTGCACGCGCAGCTTGGCGTCGAGGTTCGACAGCGGCTCGTCGAACAGGAACACCTGCGGCTTGCGCACGATGGCCCGCCCCATCGCAACGCGCTGGCGCTGGCCGCCCGAGAGCTGGCGCGGGTAGCGGTCGAGCAGGCTTTCGAGACCGAGGATGCGCGCGGCGTCCTGCACCCGGCGGTCGATCTCCGCGCCCGGCGCCTTGGCCAGCTTCAGGCTGAAGGCCATGTTGTCGTAGACCTTCATGTGCGGGTAGAGCGCGTAGTTCTGGAACACCATCGCGATGTCGCGCTCCTTGGGCGCGACGTTGTTCACCACCTTGCCGCCGATCTCGATCTCCCCGCCCGAGATCTCCTCGAGCCCGGCGACCATCCGCAACAGCGTCGACTTGCCGCAGCCCGACGGCCCGACCAGCACGCAGAACTCGCCGTCGCTGATCGCGACGCTGACCCCCTTGATGATGTGCGCGGCGCCGAAGTACTTGTGAACGTCGTTGATGGAAACTTCGGCCATGTAGTTGCGCCCATCCCCTGCCAGTAACGCCGGCGCTGTGCCCGCCGGTCGGATCCTACGATTATGCACGAAGCGGACCTGGCCCCCGCACGCCGTTGACCGCGTGCGATGCGACTGGTAGATTACTGACCACTTGGTCAGTTATACCGACCGCAAACGCACGGCATCGTCCCGAGCGCGATCTTGGCATACACCGGGCTCGCCGCCCCCCACAATACCCGCCGCCGCCGCAAGCAAGCGCGCCCCGACGAGCTGATCGACGCCGCGCTCGCGTTGTTCGTCGAACGCGGCTTCGCAGCCACGCGCGCCGAAGACGTCGCGCGCCGCGCGGGCGTCTCGAAGGGAACGCTCTACCTCTACTTCAGCAGCAAGGACGAGCTCCTCCGGGCCGTGATCCGCGAACGCGTGTCCACCCGGATCGAAGCCACCGCGAAGCAGCTCGAAGCCTACGATGGCAGCAGCGTGGACCTGCTGCTCGAGATGGCGAGCCAGTGGTGGCTCGACGTGCTGGAGAGCCCGGCCTCGGGCGTGTTCAAGATCATCGTGACCGAGGTGCGCGGCTTTCCCGAGCTCGGCGCGTTCTGGCACAGCGAGGTCATCGAGCCCGGCGAACGGCTGCTCGGGCAGGTGCTCGAGCGCGGCATCCGACGCGGAGAATTCCGCCGCGTGGACGTCGCGAGCGCGGTGCATTCGCTGGTGCTGCCCTTCGTGATGCTGTGCATCCACCGCCACACGCTCGGCGCCTGCGGCAAACGGCGCGACCGGCTCGAGCCGCGACGCTTCATCGTGGAGCACCTGCGACTCGTGCTCCAGGGAATGCTGGCCAAGCCGCACGTGGCGACTTCGGCTGAAATCGCGGGACAAGACCGGCGCGGGCGCGCCGGCGAGGCCTCCCGTCAGGAGGAATCGTCCGGATCATGAAGCATCGTCTGACTGCAGGGATCGTGGCGGTGGCCGTGATCGCGCTGGGCGCGCTGTGGGGCGCCAACCGCTTCGGCGCCTTCGGCCCGCCGCGCGCGCCGACAGCCGCGCCCGGGACGGCGCCCGCCGCC
>DATCZK010000156.1:0-4727 GCA_036525975.1 Burkholderiaceae bacterium
CCCTGAAACGATGAGCCCCACCGAACGAAAGCTGCGCGACACCCTCGCCCGCAGGATCATGATCCTCGACGGCGCGATGGGCACGATGTTGCAGCGCCACCGCCTCACCGAGGAGCAGTTCCGCGGCGATCGCTTCGCCGCGCACCCGCACGACCTCGCCGGCAACAACGAGGTGCTCTCGATCACGCGCCCCGACCTGATCGCGGCGATCCACGACGAGTACCTCGCCGCGGGCGCCGACATCATCGAGACGAACACCTTCGGCGCCACGGCCATAGCGCAGGCCGACTACGGCATGCAGGCGCACGTTCACGAGATGAACCTGTCATCGGCCCGGCTCGCGCGGATGGCCTGCGCGCGCCACGCGACGCCCGATCGCCCGCGCTGGGTGGCCGGCGCGCTGGGGCCGCAGCCGCGCACCGCGTCGATCTCGCCCGACGTCAACGACCCGGGGGCGCGCAACGTGAGCTTCGACGAGCTTCGCGCCGCCTACGAGGAGCAGGCGCGCGCGCTGCTCGAGGGCGGCGCCGACCTGCTGCTCGTGGAGACGATCTTCGACACGCTCAACGCCAAGGCCGCGATCTTCGCGATCGAGACGCTGCAGGACGAGCGCGAGGCGCAGGGCCTCGAGCGCGTCCCGGTGATGATCTCGGGCACCGTCACCGACGCCTCGGGGCGCATCCTGTCGGGCCAGACGGTGGAGGCGTTCTGGAACTCGGTGCGCCACGCGCGCCCGATCAGCGTCGGGCTCAACTGCGCGCTTGGCGCCGCGCTGATGCGGCCCTACGTCGAGGAGCTCGCGCGGCTCGCCGACGTGTTCGTGAGCGTCTACCCGAACGCCGGGCTGCCCAACCCGATGTCCGAGACCGGCTTCGACGAGACTCCCGAGCTCACTTCGTCGCTCATCGGCGAGTTCGCGCGCGCGGGTTTCGTCAACCTTGCGGGCGGCTGCTGCGGCACCACCCCCGAGCACATCGCCGCGGTCGCGCGCGTGCTCGAGGGCGCCGCGCCGCGGCGTGTGCCCGAACGCCCGGCCGCGTTGCGCCTCTCGGGGCTCGAGCCCTTCAACGTCGACGACCAGTCGCTGTTCGTGAACGTTGGCGAGCGCACCAACGTCACGGGCTCCAAGGCCTTCGCGCGGCTGATCCTGGCGGGCGACTTCGACGAGGCCCTGAACGTCGCGCGCCAGCAGGTGGAGAACGGCGCGCAGGTGATCGACGTGAACATGGACGAGGCGATGCTCGACTCGTCAGCGGCGATGACGCGTTTTCTCAACCTGATCGCGTCCGAGCCCGACATCGCGCGCGTGCCGGTGATGGTCGACAGTTCCAAGTGGAGCGTGATCGAGGCGGGGCTCAAGTGCCTGCAGGGCAAGGGAATCGTCAACTCGATCTCGTTGAAGGAGGGCGAGGCCGAGTTCCTGCGCCAGGCGCGGCTTTGCCGCAAGTACGGCGCGGCGGTGATCGTGATGGCCTTCGACGAGAGCGGCCAGGCCGACACCTTCGCGCGCAAGACCGAGATCTGCCAGCGCGCCTACCGGCTGCTCGTGGAGCGCGCGGGTTTCCCGCCCGAGGACATCGTCTTCGACCCCAACATCTTCGCGATCGCCACCGGCATCGAGGAGCACGACCACTACGCGGTGGACTTCATCGAGGCCACGCGCTGGATCCGCGAGAACCTGCCGCACGCGAAGGTCTCGGGGGGCGTGTCGAACGTGAGCTTCTCGTTTCGCGGCAACGACGCCGCGCGCGAGGCGATCCACACGGTGTTCCTCTACCACGCGATCCGCGCCGGGCTCACGATGGGGATCGTCAACGCGGGGATGGTGGGCGTGTACGACGAGATCGAGCCCGGGCTGCGCGAGCGGGTGGAGGACATCGTGCTCGACCGCGAGCCGGCGCTCGGCGCCGAGCGCGCGCGCCTCGCCGCGGCGGCCGACGAGGCCGGGCGCGCCGCCGCGCAGGCCGCGCTCGACGCCGAGGCGGCCAAGACCGCCACCGAGCGGATGGTGGAATTCGCCGCCACGCTCAAGGCCGGCGGCGCGAAGAGGGAAGAAAACCTCGCGTGGCGCGACGCCCCGGTCGAGAGCCGGCTCGCGCACTCGCTGGTGCACGGCCTGACCACGTTCATCGTCGAGGACACCGAGGAAGTGCGCCAGAAGATCTCGGCGCGCGGCGGCCGCCCGATCGAGGTGATCGAGGGCCCGCTGATGGACGGGATGAACGTCGTGGGCGACCTCTTCGGCGCGGGCAAGATGTTCCTGCCGCAGGTGGTGAAGTCGGCGCGGGTGATGAAGCAGGCGGTCGCGCACCTGGTGCCCTTCATCGAGGCCGAGCGCGAGCAGCTGCGCGCGGCCGGCATCGACGTCTCGGCCAAGGCCAAGATCGTGATCGCCACCGTGAAGGGCGACGTGCACGACATCGGCAAGAACATCGTGTCGGTGGTGCTCCAGTGCAACAACTTCGAGGTCGTGAACATGGGCGTGATGGTCCCGGCCTCCGAGATCCTCGCGCGCGCTAAGGCCGAGCGCGCCGACATCGTCGGGCTGTCGGGCCTGATCACGCCCTCGCTCGAGGAGATGACGCACGTGGCGCGCGAGATGCAGCGCGACCCGCACTTCTGCGCCTGCAAGATCCCGCTGCTGATCGGCGGCGCCACCACCTCGCGCGTGCACACGGCCGTGAAGATCGCGCCGCACTACGACGGCCCGGTGATCTACGTGCCCGACGCGTCGCGCTCGGTGCAGGTGGCGCAGAACCTCGTCTCGCCCGAGACGCGCGAGCGCTACCTGGCCGACCTCGCCGCCGACTACCGCCGCGTGCGCGAGCAGCACGCCGCGAAGAAGGGCCCGCAGCTGCTCGCGCTGGCGCAGGCGCGCGCGAACAAGCCGCAAATCGCCTGGTCGATGGTGGCCGACGACCGCGCGGGCGCGGGGCCGCACCCGCTCGCGCACGCGCGCCCGCCCAAGCCGAAGTTCCTCGGGCGCAGGGTGTTCCGCAACTACGACCTGGCCGAGCTCGCGCGCTCGATCGACTGGGGCCCGTTCTTCCAGACCTGGGACCTCGCCGGCAAGTTCCCCGCCATCCTCACCGACGACGTGGTGGGCGAGTCGGCGCGGCGCGTCTTCTCGGACGCGAAATCGATGCTCAAGCGCGTGATCGAGGGCCGCTGGATCACCGCCAACGCCGTGATCGCGTTCATGCCCGCGAACAGCGTGAGCGACGACGACATCGAGCTCTACAAGGACGAGTCGCGCACCGAAGTGGCGTTCGTCTGGCGGAACCTGCGCCAGCAGACCGCGAAGCGCGAAGGCGTTGCCAACAAGTGCCTGGCCGACTACGTCGCGCCGCGCGCGATCGACGGCGCGCCCTCGGGCATCGCCGACTACATCGGGATGTTCGCGGTCACCGCCGGCATCGGCGTGGAGGCGAAGGACAAGGAGTTCGCCGCGATGCTCGACGACTACTCGTCGATCATGGTCAAGGCGATCGCCGACCGGCTGGCGGAGGCCTTCGCCGAGCGGATGCACGAGCGCGTGCGCAAGGAGTTCTGGGGCTACGCGGCCGACGAGGCGCTCGACAACGACGCGCTGATCGCCGGGAAGTACCAGGGCATCCGCCCCGCCCCCGGCTACCCGGCCTGCCCCGAACACTCGGTGAAACGCGCGATGTTCGATCAGCTCGGGTGCCACGAGGTTGGCATCACGCTCACCGAGAACTACGCGATGCACCCGGCGGCCAGCGTCTCGGGGTTCTACCTCGCGCACCCGCAGGCCGAGTACTTCAACGTGGGGCCGATCGGCGAGGACCAGCTGGCCGACCTGGCGGCGAGGAGCGGGCGCGAGGAAGCGGAGTTGAGGAAGGCGCTGGCGGCGGTGCTGGGCTAGGCAGCCCCCCGCGCGTACCCCGCGTCGCCCCGACGTCGAACGCCGATTCGACAAAGCGTGTATCGGGAAGCTACTCGAATCGGCGTTCGGCGGCGGGGCGCAGCGCGCCTCGGCGGCAGTTCCAGCGGCGGCGGGGCGCAGCGCGCCTATTCGCCCGCTCGCGATCCTGTGGCGCGCTCGGTCACGCCGAGCTCGGCCGCCGCGGTTGAGGTCGCGGGAACGTCGACGAAACTCACGCGCTCGTCGATCGGCGCCGGCGAGCGCGCCCACATCCGGTGCACCACGTAAACGGCGGAGGCGAGGGCGATGACTGCGATGTAGACGAAGAGCCCTCCGGGACCGACGCGATCCATCACGGCTGCCGCCACTGCCGGCCCGACGGCTGCCCCCGCGCCCCACGCGAGCAGCAGGCCGCTCAGCAGCGAGACCATCTGGTCGGACGCCGCGTGGTCGCCCGCATGGGCAATGCAGATCGCGTAGATCGACAGCGCCGCGCCGCCGAGCAGGAAGAGCAGCGGCAACAGCAGCCACTGTGGCGGCGTGTCGAGCAGCGCGACGGGCACCGAGAGCAGCGCCACCGCCACGTACAGGCCGCAGATGATTCGTCGACGATCGACGTGGTCCGACCATCGGCCCAGCGGCCACTGCAGCACGAGGCTGCCCAGTTGCAGCACCGGGAACAGCACGACGACGGTCTCGACACCCAGCCCGGTGGCTCCTCCGTAGACCGGCACCAGCGAGAGCAGCGGCGCATTGATCAGGCCGACCGAAAAGCTGCCCAGCAGGCCGACCGGCGTCAGGCGGTAGAGGTGGCCGAGGCTCAACGCGCGTTGTGCCGGCG
>DATCZK010000157.1:0-3039 GCA_036525975.1 Burkholderiaceae bacterium
CTCGAGCCGGCGCCGCGCAGCGATGCCGGCTACCGTCACTACAGCGAGCGCGACGTGCACACGCTGCGCCTCATCCGCCGCGCCCGCGACCTGGGCTTCTCGATCGACGAGATCCGCGACCTGCTCGGACTATGGCGTGACCAGGCGCGCCCGAGCCGGCAGGTCAAGACGCTGGCGCAGGCACACATCGCTACGCTCACCGCCAAGGAGGCGCAGTTGCATGCGATGAAGACGGCACTCGAACATTTGGTCGGTAGCTGCCACGGCGACGAACGGCCTGCATGCCCGATCCTCGACACGCTGGCTGACGGGCAGTCGTCGGCGGACGTCGGGCCGGCGCCGCGCCAGCGCACGCGGCGGCGGCGCGAAATCGTGAGCGTTGGGCGATGAACGCGCGGCGCAGCTTCGTTCGCATCGAGTTGCTGGCCAAGGAGACGGGCATCGGATCGCTGCGTATCGGCGCGCAGATGTGGAACTGCCTGCCATCCGTGGAGCAGACGGCCAAGATTCCGCCGTCGATGATGCTGCAACCGTGGATGGGTTCGGACTTCACGAACGATGAACTCGTCAAGGAGAGCAGCGTGCTGGACGACTCCACGCACGAGCGGCTGAGCACCTCGCCGTTACACGGGCAGCCGGCCTACCAGGTCCGGGCAACGCCGAAAGCGGGTGCGGCTTCAGGCCGCAGCGCTGCGGCAGAGGAGTCCGTTGGGCACCCGATGCAGCACCTGCAGCACCGGTATGAGCAGCTCGTGCCTTGACGAGAGCAACAAGCTGAGCGGTGTCGCTTGACCTTCCCCTTATGGAAAGGCATATGGTTTGTCTGGACTTTGACGGAGCTGACGCGTGGTACGGGCAACCCAGACGACCCGCAGCCGCGTGCGGTTCGCGGTGTTCCTGGCGGCGGCGATGCTGGTGCAGCTCGTCGCGCAGGCCGACGCGGAACGCGGCCTCGCTATCGCTCGCGAGATGGACGCGCGCGATCGTGGATTCGGCGATTCGACCGCGACGATGAAAATGGTCCTCGTCGACGCCTCCGGCGGCGAGAGACTTCGCGAGCTGCGGGTGAAGACGCTCGAAGGCGGCGACGACGGCGACAAGCTGCTCGCAATCTTCGAGACGCCCCTCGACGTGCGTGGCACGGTGTTTCTCAGTCACACGCACGCCGAGCGCGCCGACGACCAGTGGCTCTTCCTGCCGGCACTCAGGCGCGTGAAGCGCATCGCGCCCGCCAACAAGAGCTCGCCCTTCATGGGCTCCGAGTTCAGCTACGAGGACCTCGCCTCGACAGAGGTGGAGAAGTACTCCTACGCCTACCGCGGAGACGAACGCTACGAGGGTGAGGCGCGTTTCCTC
This sequence comes from Burkholderiaceae bacterium, assembly GCA_036525975.1. Taxonomy (GTDB): domain Bacteria; phylum Pseudomonadota; class Gammaproteobacteria; order Burkholderiales; family Burkholderiaceae_E; genus Quisquiliibacterium. The sequence goes on from DATCZK010000157.1 coordinate 1,357, forward strand.
CTCGAGCGGGTCCCCGTGGATCCCGAGTCAGGCTACCGCCGCGAGCTCGTCTGGGTGGACAAGGAGCGCTACGTGCCGCTGAAGATCGAGTACTACGACCGCCGCGGCGAGAAGCTGAAGACGCTCGAGTTGCGCGACTACCGCCAGCACCTCGGGCGCTACTGGCGTGCGCACGAGGCGCGCATGGAAAACCACCAGAGCGGCAAGCGCACGATCCTGGACTGGGAAGACATCCACTTCCGGCAGGGCCTGAGCGAGCAAGACTTCCTGCCGGCGAGCATGGCGCGCGCGCGATGAAAGGGATCTCCGATGCGGGCGCTCCTCATGATGATCATGGCGCTGGCGTTCTCGGCTCAGGCGCAGGAATGGCGCGGGCAGTTGTCCGCGGAGCAGCGCGGCTTCGCGCACGCAGGACTCGATCCGGACCAGCACCGCGGCTACGCCTCGCTCACGCTCCAGCCCGAGTTCCACGCCCAGTGGCAGGATGGACGGCAGCTCTTGGCGTTCACGGGCTTTTACCGCTGGGACCAGCACGACCGGCAGCGCACGCACGGCGACGTGCGCGAGCTGCTGTGGCTCTACGTCGGGCGCGGCTTCGAGCTGCGGGCTGGCATCGGCAAGTTCTTCTGGGGCGTCGCGGAGACGCAGCACCTTGTCGACGTGGTGAACCAGATCGACCTCGTGGAAGATCCGGACCGCGAAGAGAAGCTCGGCCAGCCGATGTTCGGCGCGAAGCTCCTCACGCAGGCGGGAAACTGGGAACTCTATGTCCTGCCGTATTTCCGCGAGCGCACGTTTCCCGGCGAGGAGGGCCGGCTGCGGACTCTGCCGCGCGTGGACACGACGCAGGATGCGCTTTACGAAAGCCCACGCCGCCAGCGCCACGTGGACGCTGCAGCCCGCTGGACGAGCACATTCGGTGCTTGGGACGTTGGCCTGTCCTACTTCCGGGGTACCAACCGCGAGCCCCGGCTCGTTCCGGGGCTCGATGCCGCCGGGCAGCCGGTCCTGCGTCCCTACTACGGACAGCTGCGCCAGCTCGGCCTGGAAACGCAGGCCACGCTGGATCGCTGGCTGCTCAAGCTCGAGGCGGTGCGCCGGTGGGAGCGCGACGCTAACTCGAGGGCCGCCACGGCAGGATTCGAGTACACGGTGCCCGCAGTATTCGGAAGTGCCTCCGACCTCGGGCTGCTGGCCGAGTATCTCTACGATAGCCGTGGGGCCGCGGCCTATACCCCGTTCCAGGACGACGTCATGTTGGGGGTGCGCTGGACGGCAAACGATGCGCAGGCTACCCAGATCCTCGCGACGGCCATTCTCGACCGACGCACTTCCGAGCGCGCCTACAACCTCGAAGTGAGCCGGCGACTTCGCGGAAACCTTACCGCCAGCCTGGAGGCGCGCGCTTTCCTCGCGAACGCGCCGGATCAGCCCCTCTACAGCTTCCGGCACGACGACTACGTGCAGCTGAAGCTCACCTACTACTTTTGAGCACCCGCACCCCATGTGGCGACTCGCCTACCGACAGCTGACCGCGGAGCCCCTGCGGGCCGCGCTGACGGCCTGTGCGGTGGCCGCGGCGATCGCGGTGATCCTGGTGCTGCGTGGCTTCGAGCAGGGCCTGTACGCGCAGCTCGAGCAGGTCGTGGTGGCGCGCGGCGCGCCCCTTTTCGTCGTGCAGGC
>DATCZK010000158.1:0-5339 GCA_036525975.1 Burkholderiaceae bacterium
TCGTTGATCGGCAGCGTCCAGATGAAGGGGCCGATCGCCACCGCGAGCACGATCAGCGTGAACACCAGCGCGCCGACGAAGGCCAGCCGGTGTCGCTTGAAGCGCCGCCACGCCTCGGCGCCGAGCGAGGTGCGCGGCGCCGTGCCGGCGGTGCCCGGCGCGAGGCTAGCGGTAGGAGATGCGGGGGTCGAGCCAGCCATAGAGCACGTCGGCTATCAGGTTGAACAGGATCACCAGGCACGCGAACACGAAGGTCACCGCCATGATCACCGGCGTGTCGTTCGCGAGGATCGAGGCGATCAGCAGCGATCCGATGCCGGGCACGCGGAAGATCTGCTCGGTGACGATCGCGCCGCCGAACACCGCCGGCATCTGCAGCGCCACCAGCGTGACCACCGGGATCAGCGCGTTGCGCACCACGTGCTTGATGATCACGAGCCGCTCGGCCAGCCCCTTCGAGCGCGCCGTCGTGACGTAATCGAGCCGGATCACGTCGAGCACGGCCGAGCGCACGAAGCGTGTCCACGACGCGGCCTGGAACAGCCCCAGCACCGTCACCGGCATGATCGACTGCCGAACATGCTCCCACCACCACTGCCAGCCAGTGGCATCGATGTCGGCGCGGTAGACGAATGGAAGCCAGTCGAGCGTGATCGAAAACAGCAGGATGAACAGGATCCCGGTGAAGAAGGTGGGCAGCGAGAAGCCGATGAACGCCAGCGTGCTGGCGACCTGGTCGAAGATCGAGTACGGGCGCGTGGCCGCGTAAACGCCCACCGGCAGCGCGATCGCCAGCGCAAGAAGCTGCGAAGAACCGATCACGATCAGCGTCGCGGGCAGCCGCTGCAGGATCAGCATGTCGACGTCGATCCGGCTCGCGAACGAGAAGCCCCAGTCGCCGTGCAGCATCGCGGCGAGCCAGTTGAAGTAGCGCAGGTAGATCGGGTCATCCAGGCCGAACTGGGCGCGCAGGTTGGCGCGCACCTCGGCCGGCACGTTCGGGTTGGTGGCGAGCTCCTCGAAGGGGTCGCCCGGCGCGAGCGCGAGCACGGTGAACAGCACCACGCTGATGCCGAGCAGGCTCGGCAGCGCGATCAGCAGCCGCCGCAGCAGGTAGCGGCTCATGGCAGAAGACTCATGGCTGGCGGTTCATCGCCTGCGACGCGCCGCACACACCGCGCGCGCGAAGCGGCGCGCGGTGCGGGGTCCGCGAACAGCGGCGAACCCCGGCGCGTGCTGCAATCAGGCGTCCCGGTACCAGTCGCGCAGGTTCCAGAAGTCGTTGTCCCAGCCGCTCAGACCGGCGTGCAGCTTCGACGACACTGCCGACGGGCGCGGGCGACCGACCACCGGGATCACGACGTTGTTCTCCCACACGAGGTCGTTCATACGGATGAAGAGCGCGGCGCGCTTGACCGGGTCGAGCTCGTTTTCAGCGGCCGAGTAGGCCTTGTCGTAGTCCGCGTTGACCCAGCGCGTGATGTTGCGACCCTGCCACTTGTTTTCTTTCTGCGCGGCGTTCTCGGAGACGTACTGGTCCATGAACAGCCCCGGGTCGGGCTGCGTCATCGTGGTCGTGTACATCTGCATGTCGCACCAGAACTTTGTGTAGGTGTCCGGGTTGGCGACGTCAGAGGAGAAGAACACCGACGCCGTGACCGACTTCAGCTCGAGGTCGATGCCCGCCTTCTGGCAGGCCTGCTTCACGATCGCCTGCGTCTTCTGGCGCGGCGCGTTGATCGAGGTCTGGTAGACCAGTTTGAGCTTCTTGCCGTCCTTCGCGCGCACGCCGTCGGAGCCGCGTTTCCAGCCGGCCGCCTCGAGCACCTGGTTGGCCTTGTCGACGTTGAACTCCCACTTGGTGTTCTTGGAACGGAAGCGCGACGGGTTGTTCAGGAAGTTGCCGGTCGCGAAGCCGGTGCGCCCGTAGATGTGGTCTTCGACCGACTTGCGATCGACCAGCATCGCCATCGCCTGGCGCACGGCCGGGTCGGAGAACGCGAAATGCTTGGACTTGATGCTGCCGCGCTCGCCGTCGACTTCGTTCCACGGGTCGGTGTTGTTCAACTGGATGAACTCGATGTTGCCGCCCGCCGTGATCACGACCTTGCCCTTGCCGCCGGCCTCGAGCCGCTTGAGGATCTCGTCCTCGACCTGCAGGTTCCAGGCGTAGTCGAACTCGCCCGTTTGCAGCACCGCGCGTGCGGCCGACACCGCGTCGCCGCCACCCTTCATCTCGATCGTGTCGAAGTAGGGGCGGTTTGCAAGGTGATAGTCGGTGTTGATGGCGCCGCGCACCATGTCACCCGGCTTGAAGTCGACGAACTTGTAGGGGCCGGTGCCCACCGGCTTGAGGTTGGTCGGCGCTTCGCGCGACTTGGCTCCCATGAAGTCCGCGAACAGGTGCTTGGGAATCAGCAGCCCGCGGATGCCGACGAAGGCGTCGGCCCAGAACGGCGTGGGCTTGGCGAAACGCACCCGCACCGTGTACATGTCGAGCTTTTCGACCTGGGTGTCCTTGTACGAACCGATCGAGACCGCCGCGGTGGCGGGGTCGCGAGCGTATTCCCAGTTGAACACCGCGTCGTCGGCGGTGAAGGGCTTGCCGTCGTGCCATTTCACGCCCTGCTTGAGCTTCCAGGTGACCGACTTGCCGTCGGCGGCGAGGCCGCCGTTCTGCACGCTGGGGATCTCGGCAGCCAGCACCGGCATGAGGTTGCCGTCGCCGTCCCAGGCCGCGAGCGGCTCGTAGAAGATGCGGCAGCCTTCCTGGTCTTTCGTGCCCACCGCGAAGTGCGGATTGAGCAGCGTTGCACCCTGCCACCACAGCACCTTGAGCGCGCCGCCGCCGCCGCGCTTGGTGGGCTTGTAATTAGACGCGGTCTGGGCGTTTGCCACGCCGCCAACCGCCAGCAGTTGCGTCGCCAAGGGGGCGGTGATGCCCACGTGCATCATCGTCGCGACAAAGTCGCGGCGGCTCAATCGTCCCTCGCGCACGTCGGTGATCAGAGAGCGAAGCTTGCGCTCGTCCATCTTGCTGTCTCCTCGTTCGGTTTGGTTTGTGCGACCCTTGTCAGGCGATACTACCGAGCGGCGCGCGATTCGGGAAGGCTTGTTTCCCCCGAAGCGCGCCGCCGAAACCGCAGCGACAGAATAACCGAAAGACCAGCCCGAGAGACGCCCATGCCAAGATCCAGCGGAAAGATTTCCCTTCCTGCGATGACGCCCGGAACCGAGCGCAGCGTCGTCTTCCACCGCTTCGGCCGGGCCGGCGCGCGGCCCAAGGCCTACCTGCAGGCGGCGATCCACGCCAACGAGCTGCCCGGCGCAATGGCGCTGCACCACCTGATGCCGATGCTCGACAAGGCCGATCGCGCCGGGAAGATCCGGGGCGAGATCATCGTCGTTCCGCTGGTCAACCCGGTGGGCCTGTCGCAGATCGTCGGCACGACGCACCTGGGCCGCTACGACATGCAGAGCCGCGAGAACTACAACCGGCACTGGCCCGAGGTGTCGCAGGCGGTGGCCGAGCGGGCGGGCAAGCGCCTGGGCGCCGATCCCGAGCGCAACGTGGCCACGATCCGCCGCGCCGCGCTCGCCGCGCTCTCGGCGCTCAAGCCCGCCACCGACGTGCAGACGCTGCGCCGCGAGATGATGAAGCGCTCGATCGACGCCGACATCGTGCTCGACCTGCACTGCGACCAGGAGGCGGCGCTGCACCTGTTCACCTCGCGCACCGACTGGCCCGGCCCCGCCCAGGAGCTCGCGGCCGACATCGGCGCCGAGGCCACGCTGTACAACGACCCCTACCCCGAAACCGCCACGTTCTCGGGCAGCAACAGCTCGCTGTGGCCCCGGCTCGCGGCCCGCTTCCCCGACGCGGCGATCCCGCAGGCCTGCCTGTCGGCCACGATCGAGTATCGCGGCCAGCACGACGTGAGCCACGCGCTCGGCGCCTCCGACGCGGCCAACCTCTATCGCTTCCTGGTCAGGCGGGGCGTGATCGCCGGGCGCGCCGGCCCGCTCCCGAAGCTGCGCGTGCAGGCCACGCCGATCGCCGGCATGGACGTGGGCTACAGCCCGAAGGCGGGGATGGTCGTCTACCACCAGCCCAAGGGCGCGAGGGTCAGGAAGGGCGCGACGGTGTGCGAGATCATCGACCCGACCGACCCGCGCGGGCCGAAGGCGCGGGTTGCGGTGCTCGCGCGCACCGACGGGGTCCTGTTCAGCCGCCGGCTCGACGGGCGGATCATGTGGCCCGGCGCGGTGCTGTTCAGGATCGCCGGCGCCAAGCCGCTCGCGCACCGCATCGGCATGAGCGGGCTCGACGACTGACGTGAGCCTGCCCCCGATCCTGCGCGACCGCCTCCGCCTGCCCGCGGTGGGCGCGCCGCTGTTCATCATCTCGAACCCCGATCTGGTGCTGGCGCAGTGCAAGGCCGGGATCGTCGGCGCGTTTCCGGCGCTCAACGCGCGACCGAAGGAGGTGCTCGAGCAGTGGCTGCAGCGGATCACCTCCGGGCTCGCCGAATACGACGCGGCACACCCCGAGGCGCCGAGCGCGCCGTTCGCGGTGAACCAGATCGTGCACCGCTCGAACGACCGGCTCGAGCACGACCTCGCGCTGTGCGTGAAGTACCAGGTGCCGGCGGTGATCACGTCGCTGGGCGCGCGCACCGACGTGAACGACGCCGTGCACTCGTACGGCGGCATCGTGCTGCACGACGTGATCAACAATCGCTTCGCGAAGAAGGCGATCGAGAAGGGCGCCGACGGGCTGATCGCGGTGGCCGCCGGCGCCGGCGGGCACGCCGGCGTGCAGTCGCCGATCGCGCTGATCCAGGAAATACGCGAGTGGTTCCAGGGGCCGCTGCTGCTCTCGGGCTCGATCGCCACCGGGCGGGCGGTGCTCGCCGCGCAGGCCATGGGCGCCGACCTCGCCTACATCGGCTCGGCCTTCATCGCCACGCACGAGGCGAACGCGGCCCAAGCCTACAAGCAGATGATCGTGGACTCGAACGCGGGCGACATCGTCTACACCAACCTGTTCTCCGGCGTGCACGGCAACTACCTCGCGCCGTCGATCCGCAACGCCGGGCTCGACCCCGATCACCTGCCCCAGAGCGACCCGTCGGCGATGAACTTCGGTTCCAATCGCCCGGCCAAGGCCTGGAAGGACATCTGGGGCTGCGGCCAGGGGATCGGCGCCGTGAAGGCGGTGCAGGGCGCGGCCGAGCTCGTCGAGCGCCTGCAGCGCGAGTACGCGGCCGCGCGCGCGTCGCTCTGCGGCTGAGCCGGCGCGCGCGCCTCTCAGCCGAGCGTGCCTCTCGGACGAGCAC
>DATCZK010000159.1:0-4843 GCA_036525975.1 Burkholderiaceae bacterium
CGGGCGCAAGCGCCGGCGGCGCGGCGCGCGCAAGCCGGCGGGCGCGCAGGCCGGCGCGCAAACGGCACCGGAGGGCGCCGCCGATGCGGGCGGCGCCGCGAGAGCCTCCACCGAAGCGAAATGACCGAGGCGCCCCTGGCCGCCGAAGCCGGTCGCGCCTTCGTGGGCCTGGGCGCGAACCTGGGCGACCCCGAGCGGGCGATCCGCGCGGCGATCGAGGCGCTCGGCGCGCTCGAGGCCACGCGCGTGGTGGCCGCCTCGTCGCTGTACCGCAGCGCGCCCGTGGACGCCGGCGGCCCCGACTACCTGAACGCGGTGGTGGAATTGCGCACCGGGCTCGCGCCGCACGCGCTCCTTCGCGCGTTGCTGGCGATCGAGCAGGCGCACGGAAGGGCGCGCGGCGAGCGCAACGCCCCGCGCACGCTCGACCTCGACCTGCTCACGTACGACGACCGGGTCGTGCAAAGCGACGCGCTGGTGCTGCCGCACCCGCGCATGCACGAGCGCGCGTTCGTGCTGCGCCCGCTCGCCGAGATCGATCCGCAGGCGCGGATTCCGGGCGCCGCGCCGCTCGCCGAGCTGCTGCGCGAGTGTGCCGGCCAGCGCGCGCAGCGCATCGGCGAGCCGGTGCGATGAACGCGCTCGCGCAACCGGGCCTTCGCGGATGACGCCGCCGCCGTCACCGTTCGAGCGCCATCGCCACATCGTCGTGGAAGGGCCGATCGGCGCGGGAAAGACCACGCTCGCGCGCAAGCTGGCCGAACGCTACGGCGTGCAGACCGTGCTCGAGGAGCCCGAGCAGAACCCCTTCCTCGAGCGCTTCTACCGCGAAGGGCAACGCTACGCGCTGCCCACGCAGCTGTTCTTCCTGTTCCAGCGCATCAACCAGCTGCGCGACCTCTCGCAGCGCGACCTGTTCTCGCAGGCGGTCGCCACCGACTTCCTGCTCGACAAGGATCCGCTGTTCGCGCGGCTCACGCTCGACGACGACGAGATGTCGCTGTACCAGAACATCTTCGACAGCCTGCGCCCGCAGGTGCCACACCCCGACCTGGTGATCTACCTCCAGGCGCAGCCCGAGACGCTGATCGAACGGGTGCGCCGGCGCGGGATCCCGATGGAGGCCGACATCTCGGAAGCCTACCTGCGCGCGCTGGCCGATTCCTACAGCCGCTTCTTCTATCACTACGACACCGCGCCGCTGATGATCGTGAACACCGAGCACCTCAACCCGGTGGAACGCGACGACGACCTCGAGCTGCTGGTGCGCCAGCTCGCCGACATGCGGGGGCGGCGGGCCTTCTTCAGTCGCGGCGAGTAGGCGTTCCGGGGTCCGGGCGCACTGCGCCCCGCTGCCCGGGCGCACTGCGTTGCGCTGCCCGGGCGCACTGCGTTGCGCCGTCCCGGCGCACTGCGTTGCGCCGTCCGGGCGCACTGCGTTGCGCTGTCCGGGTGCACTGCGCTGTGCTGCCCGGGCGCACTGCGCCCCGCCGTCCGGGCGCACTGCGCCCCGCCGCCGAAGGCCGATTCGAGTCGCTTCCCGATACACGCTTTGTCGAATCGGCCTTCGACGTCGGGGCGAAGCGTGCCGGGCGTGCCGTCGCTTCGGCGCGGGGCGTCCCGAGCGCCGCGGTTGCGCCTGTCCGGCGGGTCGGTCCGACAAAGCGTGTATCGGGAAGCGACTCGGACCGACCCGCCGGGCAGGCGCCGCGCGTGCCCCGGCGAGACCGACCGCGGATCGCGCGCGGCGGGCGCGCGGCGCGCGGCCCGGTCGGGGTTACTTGCTGCGGTAGCCCTCGGGGTTCGCGCTCTGCCAGCGCCAGGTGTCGGCGCACATCGCGTCGATGTCGCGGGTGGCCTGCCAGCCCAGCAGCGCTTTCGCGAGCGCGGGGTCGGCGTAGCAGCGGGCGATGTCGCCCGCGCGCCGCGCCACCACCTTGTAGGGCACCGCGCGCCCGCTCGCGCGCTCGAAGGCGCGCACCATCTCGAGCACCGAGTAGCCGTTGCCGGTGCCCAGGTTCACCGTGAACACGCCGGGTTCGGCGAGCGCGCGCTCGAGCGCGGCGAGGTGGCCCAGGGCGAGGTCGACCACGTGGATGTAGTCGCGCACGCCGGTGCCGTCGGGCGTGGGCCAGTCGCCGCCGAAGACGTTGAGCGATTCGCGCATCCCGACCGCCACCTGCGCCACGTAGGGCATCAGGTTGTTCGGCACGCCGCTGGGGTCCTCGCCGATGCGCCCGCTCTCGTGCGCGCCCACCGGGTTGAAATAGCGCAGCACCCCGATCGCCCAGCGCGGGTCCGAGGCCGCGAGGTCGCAGAGCATCGCCTCGACCCCCTGCTTCGTGCGCCCGTAGGGGTTGGTCGGTCGCAGCGGCGCGTCCTCGCGGATCGGCACCGCGTCGGGGTCGCCGTAGACGGTCGCCGACGAACTGAAGACGAAGCGGCGCACGCCCGCTCGATCGAGCGCGCGCAACAGCGCTGCGCTGCCGCCGACGTTGTTGTCGTAATAGGCCAGAGGCTGCGCCACCGACTCGCCCACCGCCTTGAGCCCGGCGAAGTGGATCGCCGCGCAGAATCCGTGGTTCGCGAGCAGGCTGTCGAGCAGCGCCTCGTCGCGCACGTCGCCCTGCACGAGCGGCACTGGCCTGCCGGTGATCGACGCCACCCGCTCGATCGCCTCGGGGCTGGCGTTGCTCAGGTTGTCGAGCACCACCACCTGCCAACCGGCGGCAACCAGTTCCAGCACCGTGTGCGAACCGATGTAACCGGCGCCTCCGGTCACCAGCACCGGGCCTCGCTGCAATTCGTCCACCTCTCCGTGCGGCGCGCGCGAACTGCTGGCCGCGACCACGCCCTTGCGTTGCCACCAACTGGCGGCGAAGGTGAAAAGTGTCGCACGTCCGCCCCGGCCGGTCTCTAGAATAGGTCACACTTGGCGCCACGGCGCGCGTGGGTAGCGCGCCAGGCCCTCAATGGAGCTCGGATCGATGATCATCCCTGTCATTCTCTCGGGCGGATCGGGCACACGCCTGTGGCCCGTGTCGCGAGAGGCGCTTCCCAAGCCGTTCATGCGCCTGGGAGGCAAGCTGAGCCTGCTGCAACGCGCGCTCGCCCGCTCGCTGCCGCTCGCAGGCGACGGCCCCACCGCGATCGTGACGAATCGCGAGTACTACTTTCGCACCCGCGACGAGGTCGCGGCGCTCGCCGGCGACGCCGCGCAGGCCGCGCGCGTGACGCAACTGCTCGAGCCGCAGGGCCGCAACACCGCGCCGGCGATCGCGATCGCGGCGCTCTGGGCCGAGTCGGTCGCCCCCGGCGCCACGCTGCTGATCGTGCCCGCCGACCACCTGATTCCGGACGAGGCCGCGTTCCAGGCGTGCGCGCGCGAAGCCGCGCGGCTGGCCGCCGACGGTTCGATCGTGCTGTTCGGCATCCAGCCCACCGGCCCCGAGACCGGATTCGGCTACATCGAGATGGGCGACGCGGTTGCGCAAGGCGAGGCGCGCGCGGTGCGCCGCTTCGTCGAGAAACCCGACGCCGCGCACGCGGCGCAGTACCTGCAGTCGGGCAACTTCGTCTGGAACAGCGGCATGTTCTGCTTCGGCGCGAAGACGATCCTGGCCGCGCTCGAGGCGCACGCCCCCGACGTGCTCGCCGCCGCGCGCGAGGCCTGGGCGGCGAGCGCGAGCGACCCCTCGGCCGGCCGCGTCGCGATCGACGCGGGCGCGTTCGCGCGCTGCCGCGACGTCTCGATCGACTACGCGGTGATGGAGCACGCGCGCGGCGTGGTCGTTCTGCCTTCTCGCTTCGCGTGGAGCGACATCGGCTCGTGGAAAGCGGTTGCCGAGCAGTTGCCCGCCGACGACCAGGGCAACACCTCGCTGGGCGAGGCGATGCTGGTCAACGCGCGCAACACGCACGTGCAGAGCGAGGACAGGCTGGTGGCCGCGGTGGGCGTGGACAACCTGCTCGTGATCGACACGCCCGACGCGCTGCTGGTTGCGAGCAAGGACGCGAGCCAGCAGGTGAAGGAGATCGTGACTCGGCTCAAGGCGCGCAACCACGAAGCCGCGCGCCTGCACCGCACCGTCGAGCGCCCGTGGGGCACCTACACGGTGCTGCTCGAGGGCGCGCGCTTCAAGATCAAGCGCATCGTCGTGCACCCGGGGCAGACGCTCTCGCTGCAGATGCACCACCACCGAAGCGAGCACTGGATCGTGGTCTCGGGCACCGCGCGGGTCACCTGCGACGAGCGCAACTTCCTGGTCGCCGCGAACGAGTCCACCTACATCCCGATCGGCGGCAGGCACCGGCTGGAGAACCCGGGCGTGGTGCCGCTGGTGATGATCGAGGTGCAGTGCGGCGACTACCTCGGCGAGGACGACATCGTGCGCTTGTCCGACGTCTATGGTCGCGCCGACCCGTCGCCTGGCGGGGCCTGAGCGCCCGCGGCGCGAAGACCTCGCGCGCTACTTCGTCGCGCTGCGCCCCGGGCAGCGCGCGCGCGCCGGTTTGGGCGCGTTCGCGCGCGAGCTGGCCGCACGCTTCGGGGGGCGGGCGGTTGCCGCGGCCGACATCCACCTCACGCTCGCGTTCATCGGCCAGGCCCCGCGCGCGAGCGAAGCCCCGATCGCGCAGTTGCTCGCCGCGCTGCCCCCTGCGCAGCCCCTCGCGCTGCGCCGCGCGGGCACCTTCGACGGGCGCCTGCTGTGGGTCGCGCCCGACGATCCGCCCGCGGGGTGGCTGGTCGACCTCGCCAGCGAGCTGCGCTCGCAGCTCGACCGCCTCGGGATCGCATTCGATCGCAAGCGCCTGCGCCCGCACCTCACGCTGGTGCGCGGCG
>DATCZK010000160.1:0-3298 GCA_036525975.1 Burkholderiaceae bacterium
TGGGAAGCGACTCGGACCGACCCGCCGTCCGGCCGCCTCGTGTGCCAACGAGAAGGGCACGGGGCCCCAACGCCCCCAGCAATCGACCCCGGCTATAATGCCCGGTCCTCCCTGGAGATAGACCCGTGCTGATTTCACCCGCTTACGCCCAAGCCGCCGGCGGCTCGACCGAGCAGCAGATCCTCGGCTTCCTGCCGATCATCCTGATGTTCGTCGTGCTGTACTTCCTGATGATCCGGCCCCAGATGAAGCGCGCGAAGGAGCACCGCACGATGCTCGAGGCCCTGAAGAAAGGCGACGAGGTGGTCACCTCGGGCGGCCTGGTGGGCAAGGTCGCCAAGGTCGGCGAGAGCTTCGTCACGATCGAGGTCGCCGGCATGGAGATGCACGTGCAAAAGAGCGCGGTGCAGACCCTCCTGCCGAACGGAACGATCAAGGCGCTCTGACCGGCGCGCCTTGCGGGCGCGTGTCCCGATGAATCGCTATCCGATCTGGAAGTACCTGATGATCGCGGTCGTGCTCGCGCTCGGCCTGCTCTACACGCTGCCGAACTTCTTCGGCGAATCGCCCGCGGTTCAGGTCTCCAGCGGCAAGGCCACGGTCCGGCTCGAAGCCGCGATGCTCGAGCGCGTGGAGAAGATCCTCGCCGCGGCCGGCATCGCCTCGAACGGCGCGCTGTTCGACGGCAACTCGGTGAAGGTGCGCTTTCGCGACACCGACACCCAACTCAAGGCGAAAGACCTGATCGACCGCGGGCTCAACCCCGATCCGGCCGACCCGGTGTACGTGGTGGCTCTCAACCTGCTGTCGGCCTCGCCGCAGTGGCTCACGAGCCTCAACGCGCTGCCGATGTACCTGGGGCTCGACCTGCGCGGCGGCGTGCACTTCCTGCTCCAGGTGGACATGAAGACCGCGATCGCGAAGCGCCTCGACAGCACCGCCGCCGACCTGCGCACGCTGCTGCGCGAGAAGGACGTTCGCCACGCCGGAATCTCGAGGGCGGGCGAGGCGATCGAGGTGAATTTCCGCGAGGAGGCAACCCGGGTTCGCGCCAGGAGCGTGCTCGGCGACCAGTTCCCGTCGCTGCTGCTGGTCGACGCCGCCGCCGGCGCCGACCTCAAGCTCGTCGCCACGTTCCGGCCCGAGACCGAGCGCGAGGTGCGCGACACGGCGCTCAAGCAGAACATCACCACCCTGCACAACCGCGTGAACGAGCTCGGCGTGGCCGAGCCCGTGATCCAGCAACAGGGCGCCGACCGGATCGTCGTGCAGCTGCCGGGCGTGCAGGACACGGCCAAGGCGAAGGACATCCTCGGGCGCACCGCCACGCTCGAAGCGAGGCTCGTCGACCTGAGCAGCGAGGCCCAGGCGACGCTGCTCTCCGACGGCCCCGTTCCGTTCGGCTCGGAGCTGTTCAAGGTCGGTCGCGGCGCCCCGGTGGTGCTGCGCAAGCAGGTGATCTTCTCGGGGCAGCAGCTCACCGGCGCGCAGGCCACCTTCGACGAGAACCAGCGCCCCGCGGTGGGCATCCAGTTGAACGACGCGGCCGGCCGCGTGCTGCGCCAGGTCTCGCGCGAGAACATCAAGAAGCCGATGGCGGTGGTGCTGTTCGAGCGCGGCAAGGGCGAGGTCCTCACCGTGGCGACGATCCAGTCCGAGCTGGGCTCGCGCTTCCAGATCACCGGCATGGACAGCCCGCAGGCCTCGAACGACCTGGCGCTTCTGCTGCGCGCCGGCGCGCTCGCCGCACCGATGGAGATCATCGAGGAGCGCACGATCGGCCCGAGCCTGGGCGCCGAGAACATCCGCAAGGGCTTCAACAGCACGCTCTACGGCTTTGCCGCGATCGCGGCGTTCATGTGCGTGTACTACCTGCTGTTCGGCTTCTTTTCCACCGCGGCGCTCGCGATCAACCTGCTGCTGCTGATCTCGCTGCTCTCGCTGCTGCAGGCAACGCTCACGCTTCCGGGCATCGCCGCGATCGCGCTCACGCTGGGCATGGCGATCGACGCCAACGTGCTGATCAACGAGCGCATCCGCGAGGAGCTGCGCCGCGGCGTCTCGCCGCAGGTGGCGATCTCCGAGGGCTACGAGCGCGCGTGGGCGACGATTCTCGACTCGAACGTGACCACGCTGATCGCCGGCGTCTCGCTGCTGGTGTTCGGCTCGGGCGCGATCCGCGGCTTCGCCGTCGTGCACTGCCTGGGCATCCTCACGTCGATCTTCTCGTCGGTCGTGGTCTCGCGCGGCTTCGTCAACCTCTGGTACGGACGGCAAAAGCGCGTTGCCAAGCTGTCGATCGGCCAGGTCTGGAAGCCCAAGGCGGGCTGAGCGCGCAATGGAATTCTTCCGCATCAGCCGCGACATCCCGTTCATGCGGCACGCGCTCGTGTTCAACGTGATCTCGATCCTCACGTTCGCGCTCGCGGTGTTCTTCCTCGCCACGCGCGGCCTGCACTTCTCGATCGAGTTCACCGGCGGCACGGTGATGGAGGTGGCCTACCCGCAGGCCGCCGACCTGCCGAAGGTGCGCGCCACGGTCGAGGGCATGGGCTTCGCGGACTCGCAGGTGCAGACCTTCGGAACCTCTCGCGACGTGCTCATCCGCCTCGCGCTGCGCCAGGGCGAGACCTCTTCGCGCCAGAGCGAGCAGGTGATCGCGAAGCTGAAGGCCGAAGACCCCGGCGCCGAGCTGCGGCGCGTGGAGTTCGTGGGCCCGCAGGTGGGCGAGGAGCTCGCCACAGACGGCGCGCTGGCGCTGCTGTTCGTCGTGATCGGGATCATGCTCTACCTGGCGATCCGCTTCGAGTGGAAGTTCTCGGTTGCGGCGATCGTGGCCAACCTTCACGACGTGGTCATCATCCTGGGCTTCTTCGCGTTCTTCCAGTGGGAGTTCTCGCTCTCGGTGCTGGCCGCGGTGCTCGCGGTGCTCGGTTACTCGGTGAACGAGTCGGTGGTGGTGTTCGACCGGGTGCGCGAGAAGTTCCGCGATCGCGCCGCCAGGAGCATGACGGCGCCGCAGGTGCTCGACCACGCGATCACGTCGACGATCTCGCGCACCGTGATCACGCACGGGTCCACGCAGATGATGGTGCTGTCGATGCTGCTGTTCGGCGGGCCCACGCTGTACTACTTCGCGCTCGCGCTCACGATCGGCATCCTGTTCGGGATCTACTCGTCGATCTTCGTCGGCGCGGCGATCGCGATGTGGCTCGGCGTCAAGCGCGAGGACCTCGTCAAGCCGGTGAAGAAGAAGGACGACGCCGAGCCCGAGCTGCCCTGAGATGGGCACGATCAG
>DATCZK010000161.1:0-9163 GCA_036525975.1 Burkholderiaceae bacterium
AGGGAGGTGGTCGTGCTCGAAGTCCAGGAGGCGAGCAACATTACGTATCGCGTCTACGACTGGGGGCGGAAGCGTGGCCCCCTTCACCTCCAGCAGGCGCGCGCCGTGCTCGAGCGCGAGCGCGCGCACGCGGTAGAACAGCGACTCGAACGCGGGCGCGCCGGCGGGCTGCGCGTCGAGCACCACGATCGGCGCATCGTCGCGCCCGAAAGCGCGCAGGGTGCGCTCGAGCCCGGGCAGTTGCGCTTCGTGGCCCACCCGGTCGATGCACACCGCGGGGAGCCGCAACCAGCCGATCGCCGGCACCGTGGCGGGCAGGAGCGGGGCCTGTTCGATGCGCGCGCGATATCGCGCCCACGCGAAAGCCTGGCCTTCGCGCGCAACCGGCTCGCCCTCGAAACGGAACACGCGGCGAAAGTGCAGCCGCACCCTGGCGTGCGGGTAGCTGAACTCGCGCACCACCCAGGGGTGCGAGGTGCCCACGTCCAGGCCCAGTTCTTCGTGCAGCTCGCGCGCCAGGGCGTGCGCAACCGTCTCGCCCTTCTCGACCTTGCCGCCGGGAAACTCCCACCACCCGGCGTAGGGCTTGCCGGCCACGCGCTGGCCGAGCAAGACGCTGCCGTCGCGGATCACGACGCCGACCGCGACATCGATCGCCGCGCCGGGCGCCGCGCCGGGCGCCGGACCCGAAGGCGCGGGGCCGGGCACCGCGCCCGCCGACGCCGTCATGCGCGCGGTTTCTTGCGCGCGCCCGCGCGCTGCCCGGCCCAGTCTTTCGCGAACTGCCAGGCCACCCGCCCCGAGCGCGAGCCGCGCTCGAGCGCGAAGCGCAGCGCGTCGCCGCGCGCGCCTTCGATCTCGCGCGCGCCGCAGCCAAAGCTGGCGAGCCAGTGCGCGACGATCTCGAGGTAATCGTCCTGGCGAAACGGGTAGAACGACACCCACAGGCCGAAACGCTCCGAGAGCGAGACCTTTTCCTCGACCCGCTCGCCGGGGTGGATCTCGCCGTCGGCCTGGTGCTTGGCATCGAGGTTCTCCGCCATGTACTCGGGCATCAGGTGGCGCCGGTTGGACGTGGCGTAGATCAGCAGGTTCTCGGACTGGGCCGCGACCGAGCCGTCGAGCGCCACCTTGAGCGCCTTGTAGCCGGCCTCGCCTTCCTCGAACGACAGGTCGTCGCAGAACACGATGAACCGCTCCGGGCGCGGCGCGACCAGTTCGACGATGTCGGGCAGATCGACGAGGTCGTCCTTGTCCACCTCGATCAGCCGCAAGCCCTTCTTCGCGTACGCGTTCAGGCAGGCCTTGATCAGCGACGACTTGCCGGTGCCGCGCGAGCCCGTGAGCAGCACGTTGTTCGCCGGAAGCCCGGCCACGAACTGGCGCGTGTTGCGCTCGATCGACTTCTTCTGCTCGTCGATGTTCTTGAGGTCGGACAGGCGGATGGGCGAGAGGTGGCGCACCGGCTGCAGGTAGGCGCGGGTCCCGAAACCGGTCGTGCGCCTGCGCCACCGGAACGCCGTCGCCGCGCCCCAGTCGGGCGCGGTCGGCGCGGGAAGGAGCGTCTCGACGCGCGCGAGCAGCGTGTCGATGCGTCGCATCAGCTCGTCGTTCATGAGCGGTAGTCGGCGTTGATCGAGACGTAGTCGTGCGAGAGGTCGCAGGTCCAGACCGTGGTCTGCGCCTGGCCGCGCGCGAGCGCCACGCGCACGGTGATCTCGGGCTTGCCCATCACGCGCTGGCCGTCGGCCTCCCGGTACGCCGGGTGGCGGCTGCCTCCGGTGGCCACGTGCACGTCGTCGAGGTACAGGTCGACCGCGTCCACGTCGAGGTCGTCGATGCCGGCGTAGCCGATCGCGGCGAGGATGCGCCCCAGGTTCGGGTCGGAGGCGAAGAACGCGGTCTTCACCAGCGGCGAGTGCGCGATCGCGTAGGCCACGGCCGCCGCTTCGGCCTGGCTCGCGGCCTGCTCCACCTGCACCGTGATGAACTTGGTCGCGCCCTCGCCGTCGCGCACGATCGCCTGCGCGAGCTGCACCGCAACCTCGAAGATCATCAGCTTGAGCTCGGCCGCCCCCGGGTCGGTCTCGTTGTCCACGCGCAGCCCGCCCGCGCCGGTGGCGATCAGGACGAACGAGTCGTTGGTGGAGGTGTCGCCGTCGACCGTGATGCGGTTGAAGCTCGCGTCGGCCGCCTCGCGCACCCAGCGGTGCAGCAGCGCCGGCGCGACCGCCGCGTCGGTGGCGGCGAAGCCGAGCATCGTCGCCATGTTCGGGCGGATCATTCCCGCACCCTTCGAGATCCCGGTCACCGACACCGGGTGCCCGCCCACCGTGGCGGTGCGCGACGCCGCCTTGGGGAGCGTGTCGGTGGTCATGATCGCCTCGGCCGCCTCGGCCCAATGCGAAGGCGAGAGGTCGGCCTTCGCCGCCGGCAGCCCGGCAACCAGCCGCTCGAGCGGCAGGCGCTCGAGGATCACCCCGGTGGAAAACGGCAGCACCTGTTCGGGAGCGCAGCCCAGCAGCTCGGCCACCGCGGCGCAGGTGGCGCGCGCGTCCTCCAGGCCCTGCGCGCCGGTGCCGGCATTCGCGCAGCCCGTGTTCACGACCAGCGCGCGCACGCCGAGGTACGAGGCGAGGTGTTCCTGGCACAGGCGCACCGGCGCCGCGCAGAAGCGATTGCGTGTGAACACGCCCGCCACGCTCGCGCCCTCCGCGATGCTCGCGACCAGGAGGTCGCGCCGGCCCGGCTTGCGTATTCCGGCGCGCGCGGTGCCCAGCGTGAGTCCGGCGATCGGCGCGAGCTTCGCCGGCTCGGGGGCGTCAAGATTCACTGCCATCGGCGTCACCCTGAAAAGGCACCATTCTAGCGGCGACGCCGCCCGTCAGGCCGGCCCGATCAGGCGCGTTTCCTCGGGCGCCGGCCCGGCCCTAGGCCAGCCGACCGTGGCACTGCTTGTACTTCTTGCCCGAGCCGCAGGGGCAGGGGTCGTTGCGCCCGATCTTGTTGCCGAAACGGCGCACCGGCTGCTGGGTTGCGGGCTCGCCGGCGCCGGGGCGCTGCTGCAGCGCGAGCGCGAGCTCGTCGGGCTCGGCGTCGGGCGCGGCGGCCGCGGCCTGCGCGAAGTCGGCGTGCGAGTACTGCACGTTCGAGTACGCGGGCGCGGGCGGTTGCTCCACCGGCAGCGCCTGCTCCTCGGCCTGGATGCGCACCGTCGTCAGCACGCGGGTGACGTCGTTGCGCACCCTGTCCTGCATCAGCGAAAAGAGCTCGAAGGCCTCGCGCTTGTATTCCTGCTTCGGGTTCTTCTGCGCGTAGCCGCGCAGGTGGATGCCCTGGCGAAGGTAGTCGAGCGCCGAGAGGTGGTCGCGCCAGTGATGGTCGATCGCCTGCAGGATCACCGAGCGCTCGAACCCGGCGAAGTTCTCCGCGCCCACGGCGTCGACCTTCGACTGGTAGAGGTCGTCCGAGGCCTTGAGCAGCGTTTCCAGCAGGTCTTGGTCGGAGGCGTCCGAGACCTCGGCCATCATCGCGGTGAGCGGCACCTCGAGCTGCCACTCCTCGGAGAGCAGCTTCTCGAGCGCGGGCACGTCCCACTGCTCCTCGACCGAGCCTTCGGCCACGTACTGGCGGAACAGGTCGGTGAACACGCGGTGGCGCATGTCGCGCACGCGCTCGGAGAACTCGGCGGCCTCGAGCAGCGCGTTGCGGTCCGAGTAGACGACCTGGCGCTGGTCGTTGGCCACGTCGTCGTACTCGAGCAGCTGCTTGCGTATGTCGAAGTTCCTCGCTTCCACCTTGCGCTGCGCCGACTCGATCGAGCGCGTGACCATGCCGGCCTCGATCGCCTCGCCGTCGGGCAGCTTGAGGCGGTCCATGATCGCCTTGAGCCTGTCGCCGGCGAAGATCTTGAGCAGCGGGTCTTCCATCGACAGGTAGAAGCGCGACGACCCCGGGTCGCCCTGGCGCCCCGACCGGCCGCGCAGCTGGTTGTCGATGCGGCGCGACTCGTGGCGCTCGGTGCCCACGATGTGCAGGCCGCCGGCCGCAACCACGTCGTTGTGCAGCGACTGCCACTCGCCGCGCAGCTTCTCGACCTGCGCCGCCTTGCCCTCTTCGGCCACCGACTCGTCGGCCAACAGCAGGTCGATCTGCTTTTGTGCGTTGCCCCCCAGCACAATGTCGGTGCCGCGACCGGCCATGTTGGTGGCGATCGTGATCATCTTCGGGCGACCGGCCTGCGCGACGATCTCGGCCTCGCGCGCGTGCTGCTTGGCGTTGAGCACCTGGTGCGGGAGCTTCTGCTCGTCGAGCAGCCCGGAGAGCAGTTCGGAGTTCTCGATCGACGTGGTGCCCACGAGCACCGGCTGGCCGCGGGCGTAGCAGTCCTTGATGTCGAGGATGATCGCGCCGTACTTCTCGCGCGCGGTGCGAAAGACCTGGTCCTGGCGGTCGTCGCGGATCATCGGCCTGTGCGTGGGGATCACGACCGTTTCCAGGCTGTAGATTTCCTGGAACTCGTAGGCCTCGGTGTCGGCCGTGCCGGTCATGCCGGCGAGCTTGCCGTACATGCGAAAGTAGTTCTGGAAGGTGATCGACGCGAGCGTCTGGTTCTCGGCCTGGATCTGCGCGCGCTCCTTGGCCTCGACCGCCTGGTGCAGGCCGTCGGACCAGCGGCGCCCGACCATCAGGCGCCCGGTGAACTCGTCGACGATGATCACCTCGCCGTTCTGGACCACGTAGTGCTGGTCCTTGAAGTACAGCGTGTGCGCCCGCAGCGCCGCCATCGTGTGGTGCATCAGCCCGATGTTGGCCGGGTCGTAGAGGCTGGCGCCCTCGGCGAGCAGGCCCATCTCGCCGAGGATGCGCTCGGCCTTCTCGTGGCCCGACTCGGACAGGTGCACCTGGTGCGACTTGCGGTCGACCCAGTA
Source organism: Burkholderiaceae bacterium (assembly GCA_036525975.1). Classification (GTDB taxonomy): domain Bacteria; phylum Pseudomonadota; class Gammaproteobacteria; order Burkholderiales; family Burkholderiaceae_E; genus Quisquiliibacterium. The sequence goes on from DATCZK010000161.1 coordinate 4,932, forward strand.
ATCGCCCGGCGGGTCGGGCTCGTTCGCCTTGGGCTCGGAGGCCATCGGCTCGAGCAGCGGCGGCAGCGCGTCGATGCGCATGTACATCTCGGTGTGGTCCTCGGCCTGCCCCGAGATGATCAGCGGCGTGCGCGCCTCGTCGATCAGGATCGAGTCGACCTCGTCGACGATCGCGTAGGAGAGCGCGCGCTGGCGCCGGTCGCCGGTTGCGTACTCCATGTTGTCGCGCAGGTAGTCGAAACCGAACTCGTTGTTGGTGCCGTAGGTGACGTCGGCCGCGTAGGCCACCCGCTTGTCCTCGGTGGCCTGCTGCGAGAGGATCACGCCCACGGTCATGCCGAGGAAGCGATAGACCTTGCCCATCCACTCGGCGTCGCGGCCCGCGAGGTAGTCGTTCACCGTGACCACGTGCACGCCCTTGCCGGCGAGCGCGTTGAGGTAGACCGCCAGCGTGGCGGTGAGCGTCTTGCCCTCGCCGGTGCGCATCTCGGCGATCTTCCCCGAGTGCAGCACCATGCCGCCCACCAGCTGCACGTCGAAGTGGCGCATGCCGAGCGAGCGCACCGCGGCCTCGCGGCACACGGCGAAGGCTTCCGGGAGCAGCTCGTCGAGCGTCGCGCCGGCCGCGATCCGCTCGCGGAATTCCAACGTCTTCGCTGCGAGCTGGGCGTCGTCGAGCGCCTTGGCGGCCGGCTCGAGCGCGTTGATCTGCGCGACCGACTTGCTGTAGGTTCGCAACAGCCGCTCGTTGCGGCTGCCGAACAGCTTCGTGAGAAAAGTCATGGGGATCGAGTGGGCGCGCGCCGGCGGCGGCGGCCCGGATCGAGTGAATCGGCTGAGTTTAGCACGGCGCCCGGCTGCGCTGCGCCCCGCCGCTCGGGCCTGGCGCGCCGCCCGGGCGCGTGGCGGCCACGACTGCGCGCGGTCGCGAGCGCGGCGGTCAGCGGCGAGCGCCGGTGCGCCGTGCCAGGGCGGGGGCGCCGCCGAGGATGCGCCCGTCGCGCAGGTAGGCAGCGGGGTCCTTGGGCTCGTCTTTGACGCGCACCTCGAAATGCAGGTGCGCGCCGGTGGAGCGGCCGGTGGAACCGACCTCGGCGATCTTCTGCCCCTGCCGCACGATGTCGCCCGTCTTGACGAGCAGCCTGGAGGAATGCGCGTAGCGCGTGACGAGCCCGTTGCCGTGATCGATGTCGATCTGGCGCCCGTAGCTCGGGTGCCAGCCGGCGAACACGACCGCCCCGGCGCCGGCAGCGGTGATCGGCGTGCCCTTGGGCGCGTTGAAGTCCACCCCTTCGTGCAGCGCGGCGCGCCCGGTGAACGGGTCGATGCGCCGCCCGAAACCCGAACCGAGCACGCCCTCGGCGAGCGGCTCGCTGGTGGGCATCAGGGCGGCCATCGCGTTGCGCAGGATCAGCTCGTTCTCGAGCAGGCTGAAGTGATCTCCCCGGCGCTCGACACCGAGCGCGAGCTGCCCGATCTCCAGCGAGAGCTCGTCCATCGACAGCGGCCGCGAGCCCGCCGGCTCCAGGCCCCCGCGCCCCGGCACCCCCGCGGAGGGGGGCAGCGCGACCCCGGTGATGCCGGCGACGCGATCACCCACCGCCTCGAGCCGCGTGAGCCGGGCCTGCAACTCGCCGAGCCTGACCGCGAGCGCGTCGAGATTCTGGCGCACGAAGGCGTCGCGCTCGTCGTCGCCCGACGGCGGCGCCTGTTCTTCGGCCGCGCGCGCGGGAATCAGGGTGCCCAGCCACGGCAGCCGATCCTGCGCCGCCAGCGTGAGCGCGGCATAGGAAATCGCCCCGGAGCCGAGCGCGAGCGCGACCACGACGGCCGAAACCGCCACCACCCACCACCAGGGGCGGAGCATGAGTGCACGCGCGCGACGCAGTCGCGGGTGCACGATGATAATCTGCATTCCTCTCCTCCGAACCGTGCGCCACCGGCCCCGAGCGCCATCGCACCGGACCCCCGATGAAACGCACCGCCCCCCGCAACGCCCTGGCCTGGCTCGAAAACCAGGCCGAATTCCAGGCGCTGGCCGATCGCGCCGAGCGGTTGCTGGCGTTGCAGGCCGACCTCAGCACCGTTGCCCCCGCACACTCTCTGGTGGCGATGGGGATCGAAAACGAGGCGCTGGTGGTCGGAACGCCGAACGCATCGACGGCCGCCAAACTTCGGCAACTCGAACCGTCGATCGCCGCCGCATTGCGCGATCGAGGATGGCAGATTAAGCGAATCCGGTTTCGCCCGCAACCGCCCGGAGCGGCCGGAACGAGGCCGCCGCCCCGGCTCAAAGCGCCGGTCCCGGCCGACGCGTTGCAGCGCCTCGCCCGGCTGCGCGACGAGGCGTCGAGCCCGGCGCTCAAGGAAGCGCTCACTAACTTCCTGCGAGACCACCCCCGCCCGAAGGGCTGAGCGCGGCGCCGCGGCGCGCGACGCGGCGCCTCAGGACAGCAGCCGCTCCACCAGCAGCCCGGCGAAGAACACCACGCCGAGCCCGCACGTGTACAGGAGCACGCGAAACGCCTGCCGCAGGCGCGCCCGGTTGCCGGTGAACACGAACGAGATCGCGAGCGCCGTGGCGAGCAGCAGCCCGGCGGCGAACACGACGCGCAGCAGGACGATCATCTCGCGCGACGACGCCCGAGCGACCCGGGCCGGTTCAGGCCACGCTCCAGTCGAGCGCGAACATCCTGGGCGCCTCGCGGCGCTGCTCGAAGCTCACGAGCTCCCAGGCTCGTTCGCGCGCGAGCAGCGCGCGCAGCAGCGCGTTGTTCATCGCGTGGCCGGACTTGTTCGCGGCGTACGAGGCGAGCAGCGGGTGGCCCACGAGATAGAGATCGCCGATCGCGTCGAGGATCTTGTGCTTGACGAACTCGTCGTCGTAGCGCAGCCCTTCGGTGTTCAGCACGCGGTACTCGTCCATCACGATCGCGTTGCCCAGGCTGCCGCCCTGCGCCAGGCCCACCGCGCGCAGCGCTTCCACGTCCTGGACGAAGCCGAAGGTGCGCGCGCGCGCGATCTCGCGCACGTACGAGGTGGTGGCGAAGTCGATCTCGTAGCGCTGGCCGGTGGCGTCGATCGCCGGGTGACCGAACTCGATCGAGAACGCGAGCCTGAAGCCGTCGTGCGGCTCGAGCCGCGCCCACTTGTCGCCGTCGCGCACTTCCACCGGCTCGAGCACGCGGATGAAGCGCTTGGCCGCGGACTGCTCGACCACGCCCACCGACTGCACGAGAAACACGAACGATCCGGCCGAGCCGTCGAGGATCGGTATCTCGGCCGCCGTGACGTCGACGTAGAGGTTGTCGACCCCGAGCCCGGCGAGCGCGGACATCAGGTGCTCCACCGTGGCCACGTGCACCGACGGCGCGCCCTCGGCGCTCAGCGTGGACGCCATCCGGGTGTCGGTCACGCGCTGCGCGCTGGCCGGGATGTCCACCGGCGGGTCGAGATCCACGCGCCGGAACACGATCCCGGTGTTGACGGCGGCCGGTCGCAGCGTGATCTCCACCCGCTGGCCCGAGTGCAGGCCGACGCCCGCGGTCGACACCTTCGACTTGATCGTGCGCTGTCTGAGCATGCTGTCGCGTCCTGAGCCCTTCAGCCTACGCCGCGTTGCCAGCCAACGTCAAAGCTGCTCGAGCATGCGCTCGGCGCCGGAGACCTCGAACTTGCCCGGCTCCTCGAGGTTGAGCACCTTGACCACGCCGTCCTCGACCAGCATCGAGTAGCGCCGCGAGCGCCAGCCCATGCCGGTGCCCGAGTCGATCGCGAGGCCCAGCTTGTTGGTGAACTCGATCGCGCCGTCGGCCAGCATCCTGATCTTGCCCGTGGCGCCCTGGTCGCGCCCCCACGCGCGCATCACGTGCGCGTCGTTCACCGACACGCACCAGATTTCGTCCACGCCCTTGGCCTTGAAGGCGTCGTAGCTGGCCACGTAGGCCGGCAAGTGCCTGGCCGAGCAGGTGGGCGTGAACGCGCCGGGCAGCGCGACGATCACGATTCGCTTGCCCTTGACCAGGTCGGAGACCTTGAACGGGTTCGGGCCGATCGAGCAGCCGTTGGTCTCCACCTCGATGAATTCGCGCAGCGTTGCCTCGGGCAGCCTGTCGCCCACCTTGATCGTCATGTGTTCCCCTGTCGCAGATACGGTTGCGGAGGCCGCGATTGTAGTGCCGTGCGCGATTGCGCGCAGCCCCGGGGGCTGATCTGGCGCATCGGCGCGGGCG
>DATCZK010000162.1:0-3775 GCA_036525975.1 Burkholderiaceae bacterium
CCCACAGGAACTGTTCTTCCCAATGCTCGCGCGCCTGCGGCGCCTCCACCGAGGCGAGCGCTCGGGCCACCCGCACGCGGACGTCGTGCGCGCCGCTCTCCTCGCCCTTGGCGTACTTCTCCAGAAGCACGTCGGTGGTGACTTCCTGCTCGGGCAGGGCGGCGAGGATGTTCTCGATTTTCACTGGCAATGGTCTCCTGGTCTCGATTTGCAACTGACAACACGATCGCCCCGCGGCCGGCACGCTCCCGGCCGCGAAGGCTCAATACCCGGGGGGTTCGAAGGCAAGCCGAGGCGCCCTGCGGCGAGTGCGCGCGGGGGTTCCTGCGAACGGGTCCGCGGCCCGGCATCGCGCGAGTGCGCCGGACCGCGGCGCGCTAGGAATCGACCCCGGACAATGCACGCCTGACAACCTCCTGACCCGCGCGGACCGGAAAAAACCCGCGCCAAATCCGCTATACTTCGACCTCTTTGCGCAGGCCCGGGCGGCTAGCTCAGCGGTAGAGCACTGCCTTCACACGGCAGGGGTCACAGGTTCGAACCCTGTGCCGCCCACCAAAAAGAAAAACGCCGGACGCGCAGGAAAAGAATAGCACCATCCAGGCCGCGAACGCACAAGAATTTCTGGTGCATTTCCACAACATCTAGTGCCCCTCTTGAGCAGTTCGGCTAGATGTTGTAGGGGTTCGCGCACGGTCGCGCTCGCGCCGCCCCGCGACGGCTCGCCGCCGTGCTGCTAAAGTAGGCGTCCCCGGTGCCGCCCGAGCACCGGCCCCGTATTTGCGCCCACCTCGATGATGCCAAGGCGAACCCAACACGCACGCGCTGCCCGCGCGGCCACCCGGCTTGGCTGAGCGCTCGTTCGCCGGCGAGGTGCAGAAGCTGCGCCTGGGCGCGGGCGAGGAGTTTCGCGGCGAGGGCATCCTGGCGGTGACCAAGGCGCTGCTCGAAGCCGGCGTTGCCTACGTCGCCGGCTACCAGGGCGCGCCGATCTCGCACCTGATGGACGTGCTCACCGACGCCGGCGAGATCCTGCGCGAACTCGGGGTGCGCTTCGAGCACAGCGCGTCGGAAGCCGCCGCCGCGGCGACGCTGGCCGCCTCGGTGAACTACCCGCTGCGCGGAGCGGTCACCTTCAAGTCCACCGTGGGCACCAACGTCGCGTCGGACGCGCTCGCCAATCTCGCCTCGGGCGGCGTGATCGGCGGCGCGCTCCTGATCGTGGGCGAGGACTACGGCGAGGGCTCGAGCATCATGCAGGAGCGCTCGCATGCCTTCGCGATGAAGTCGCAGGTCTGGCTGCTCGACCCGCGCCCGAACCTGCCGAGCATCGTGAACGCGGTGCACCAGGGCTTCGCGCTCTCCGAGGCGAGCAACACGCCGGTGATGCTCGAGCTGCGCATCCGCGCCTGCCACGTGCACGGGCGCTTCACCGCGCGCGAGAACAGGCGCGCCCCGTTCCCGCTCGAGCGGGCGATGCGCGAACCCGCGCGCGACGTGAACCGGATCGTGCTGCCGCCGGCGAGCTACCTGCAGGAGCAGGAAAAGCTCTCGCGGCGCTGGCCGGCCGCGGTGCGGTTCATCGAGGAGCACGGGCTGAACGAAGTGTTCTGCGAGCAGGCGCAGGACTTCGGCATCGTGATGCAGGGCGGAATGTACAACGGCGTGCTGCGCGCGCTCGAGCTGCTCGGGCTGGCCGACGCCTTCGGCGAATCGCGGGTGCCGCTGTACGTGCTCAACGTGACCTACCCGCTGGTGGACGCCGAATTCCGGCGCTTTTGCTCCGGCAAGCGCGCCGTCCTGCTCGTGGAGGAAGGCCAGCCCGACTTCATCGAGCAGAGCGTGAACGCGCTGCTGCGCAAGGCCGGGCTCGACACCCGCGTGCACGGCAAGGACGTGCTCCCGCCGGCAGGCGAATACACCGGCGGCGCGATCCTCGCCGGCGTTGAGCGCTTCATCGCGCAGTACGCGCCGGAACTGATCGCCGGCCGCGCGCGGCCGCACGCCCCGGCCACGCCGGGCGCGCAGGCCGCCCCGGGCGCGCAGCCGCGAGACGTCGCGATCCGCGCCGCGGTGGGCGAGGTGCACCCGCGCCCGCCCTCGTTCTGCACGGGCTGCCCGGAGCGGCCGGTGTTCACCGCGCTGAAACTGCTCGAGCGCGAGCTGGGCCCGCGCCACGTCAGTTGCGACATCGGCTGCCACCTCTTCTCGATCCTGCCGCCGTTCGACATCGGCGCCACCACGATGGGCTACGGACTCGGCTGGGCGGGTGCGGCCGCGTTCAACACCCCCCTCAGCAACCAGCGCGCGCTGGCCGTGATGGGCGACGGCGGGTTCTGGCACAACGGCCTCACCAGCGGGGTGGGCAACGCCGTGTTCAACAAGGCCGACAACGTCCTGCTGGTGATCGACAACGGCTACTCGGCGGCCACCGGGGGCCAGGACCTGCTCTCGTCCAGGCTGCCCAATCCGGCGCGCAGCACCAACAACCCGATCGAAAAAGCGGCGCGCGGGGTGGGCGTGCAGTGGGCGCGCACCGTCAGCAACACCTACAGCCTGGCCCAGATGCGAAGCGCGCTGCGCGACGCGCTCACGACGCCGGAAAAGGGCCCCAAGGTGGTCGTGGCGCAGAGCGAGTGCATGCTCAACCGCCAGCGCCGGGAGAGGCCCCTGGTGCGCGACGCGATCGCCCGCGGCGAGCGGGTCGTGCGCGAGCGCTTCGGCGTCGACCCGGACGTCTGCACGGGCGATCGCTCGTGCATCCGGCTCTCGGGCTGCCCCTCCCTCACCATCGCCCCCAACCCCGACCCGTTGCGCAGCGACCCGGTGGCGACGGTCATCGACAGCTGCGTGGGCTGCGGGCTGTGCGGCGAGGTCGCGCACGCGGCCGTGCTCTGCCCTTCGTTCTTCCGCGCCCGCATCCTCAACAACCCCGGCCGCTGGGATCGCCTGCTCGCCCGGGTGCGCGGCGCTCTGATCGGGTGGTTGCAGCGGCGCTCGGAGCGCCGCCTGCAGGGGCTCGCCGCGTGACGCGGCGCGGCCGCCCCGAGCGCGGGCGCACCGACACGCAACCGCGCCGCCTCGAAGCATGAGTGCGCAACGCGCGATCACGGTCGCGATCCTCGCCATGGGCGGCGAAGGCGGGGGCGTGCTGGCCCAGTGGCTGGTGGACCTCGCGGAGCGCAACGGCTTTCTCGCGCAGTGCACCTCGGTGCCGGGGGTGGCGCAGCGCACCGGCGCAACCCTCTACTACCTGGAGTTCTTCGAGCAGAGCGCCGTGCCGGCCGGCAAGCAGCCCGTGCTCGCCCTGGGCCCGGTGCCGGGCGAGGTGGACATCGTGATCGCATCCGAACTGATGGAGGCGGGGCGCGCGCTGCAACGCGGGCTGGTGAGCGCCGATCGAACCACGCTCGTGGCGTCCACCCATCGGGTCTACTCGATGACCGAGCGCACCGCGATGGGCGACGGGCGCGTGGATGCCGAGAAGCTGCTCGCGGGCTGCCGCGCCGCCGCGCACCGGTTCGTGGCCGCCGACTACGCGGGCGTGGCCGAAGCGGCCGGCGGCCCGATCAGCCCGGTGCTCTACGGCGCGCTCGCGGCCACGGCCCGCCTGCCCTTCGAGCGCGCGCAGTTCGAGGAGACGATCGTGCGCGGCGGGGTCGGCGTGCAGGCGAGCCTCGAGGCGTTCGCGGCCGGCTTCGACGCGACGCTGCGCGCCGCAGGCGCGCAGGGCGCCTCGCCGGCGGGCGGCACGGCGGCGGCGGGCGGCGCGGCG
>DATCZK010000163.1:0-10455 GCA_036525975.1 Burkholderiaceae bacterium
GTCGAGCCCGACGTTGGACTGGTCGGCGCCCCGGGTCAGCCGCACGAAGTGCGGCACGCCGGTCTTTTCGGCCAGCTGGCGCTGTTGGGCCCCGTCGTAGATCCTGAGGTTCACTCGCCGCCTCGCGCCCGGCACGTGGCACGCGGGGCATGAAATCGCGTCGAAGTGCCGTTGCGCGTTGGGCAGCCAATTCTCGTGCGACTGCGCCGTGTTCTCGTGACAAGACAGGCAGGCGCCCTTCACGCCCTCGCCCAGCGACGCCGCCTTCACGTTGTGGGTCTGGTGGCAGTCGCCGCAGATCGGCGCGGCCTTGCCCTTGGCGGCGCGCTCCAGGCCGTGCACGTCCTTCGAGTAGGCGCGGAAGACTTCCTCGTGACAGCTGGCGCACGGCGTGTGCGCGATCGGCGCGTCCTTCGTTGCCTTCTGAACCGTGTGCGGGTTGTGGCAACTCGAGCACACCGGTGCCTCGGTGCTGCCGTCGCGAATCAGCGCCGCGTGGATGCTGTCGTCGTATTCCCTGAACTTCTTCTTGTGGCAGTCGTTGCAGCTGTCCTTCATGCCGATCGCGAGTTCGCGACGGCTCCTGATCGGGCTGGGCTTCTTGCCGTGCGTATCGGCATCGATGCTGTCGTGGCAGTCTTCGCAGCTGTTCTCGTTGTGCACCGACGCGACGTAAGCCTTTCCCGAGACCTGCATCGACAGCCGCTGGCCGTTGGCAAGCGTCTTCGCGATGTCGGGCTTGTCGTGGCACTTCAGGCACGCCCGGTCTTCGTCGGTGAGGTCGGAGAGCTCCGCGGCCGGGGCCGCGCCTGGTGTGAGGAGGGACAGAGCCGTGATGGCGGCGAGAATCGAGACCCTGAGGCGTGGCGGCAAGAGGGTCGCGCAGATCGCGCTCGAGCCTTTCATCGCAGGTTCCTTCGCGTTGTGTTCTTCTTCTGGCAAACCCGCGGAGGAGGGGGGCCCTCCCCCGCCTGGTTTCAGTCATCCTGGGCTGGCCTTGCAGGTGCCCCGGTCAGACCAGAACGCTTGCCTCATTTTGCGCCTTTCCTCGCCATCAGCGCCTTGGCTCCCATCCAGGCGAGCATCGCCGTTCCAACGAACGGGAACAGCACGACGTAGACGAGGCCAACGAACGGCGCGGACAGGAAGAGCGCCACGTTCTTCGCGAAGTGCAGCGCCCTGCCAACCACCGGGATCCGCGCGAGCGCCTTGGCGGCGGTCCACGCGAGCGCGACGATTCCGAAGAACGGGAGCAGCACCGCGTAGAACAGGCCGAGGAACGGGCCCGCCACCAGCATCGCGGCGAACTTCAGGCCGGCGTATCTGGCGGGCTTCGCCTCGGGCGCCGCCACCGGCGCCTCTACGGTCGGCTCGGTGGAACGAATCGGCACGACTTCCGCCAGCGTTTCGGTCTTCGGCGTGCGCAGCGCGGTGGCCGCGGTCCCTTCGATCGCCTCGGGCGAGAGCGGCTTGTGCAGGAAGCCCGACACGCCCGCTGCCCTGGCTCTGCTCTCGTTGTCTGCGGTGCCGTATCCGGTGATGATCACGACCGGAGTCCACGGGCGATGCGCCTTCACCCGTTCGGCCAGCTCGACGCCGTCCATGCCGGGCATCCGGATGTCGGTGAAGACCACTTCGTACTCGTCGGAGCGAAGCTTCTCGAGCGCTTCGTGGGCATTCTCGGCGGTGGTCACGACGTAGCCCTTGCCGGAAAGAACACGGTTGAAGCTCTTGCCGACCACCGGGTCGTCGTCGACGACCAGGACTTTGTGCATCGCTTTCATGACATTGCTCCTGTGAAACGGGTTGTCGTTGAGGACTCGGCCTTGTTCCGAACCCCGGTTCAATTCCTCTTGCATTCCTGTCAGTGCCGCACGAGAGCGCCCTGGTCAGCCGGATCCCGACGCAGCGCCCACCCCTTGTGCAGCAGCGCGCCGTTGGCTGCCTCGATCACTTCCTCGGGGCCAACCGGTTTCGCCAGATAGGCGTATGCGCCGAGCGAGATCGACTGCTTCGCGGTCTCGACCGCCGGGTAGCCGGTGAGGATGATCACTTCGCTGTCGGGCCACCGTTGCTTGATCGTCTCGAGCACACGCATCCCGTCCATTCCGGGCATCCGCAGATCGAGCACGACGATGTCGAACGAGTGCTCGCCCATCATCCGCAGCGCTTCGTTCCCGGTGGGCGCGGCCTGCACGTTGCAGTGCTGGCCGGAGAGGGTTCTGGCGAGACTGAGCCGCACCACCGCCTCGTCGTCCACGACCAGGATGTTCACTCTGCGGTCCATTTCGGTTCCCTCTGTATCTCGCCCTGTTCACCTATTGATGAGCATCAGCCGTGCCAGGTCTGCGCGCGCCGCGGAAATCGCTTTGGAATCAATCACCTGGAGGGAACGGCCCGATTCGGGCGAAGAACGCCCGCACCGCTCAAGTACAAAAATCTCGTTCACCATCGAGGCGGGAGGGGGAAACCCCCAGGCAAATCAACGTGTTGCGCGTTGCACCCGGCAGATATTCTTTATGGACAGTGGCGCGCGTCGAAACGAGCGCCCGGCGCCGGCTTCACGGCCCGGCCAGGCAGTTCGCCACGTTCCAGCCGTAAAGCCACTCGAGCGCGTCGTAGAAGCGTTCGGGCGTGCGGCCCTTCCACAGGTCGTTGCGCACCAGCCGCTCCACGCCCTTGGCGTGGTAGATGCGCCCCATCTCGCGCGACGAGAGCACGATGCGCGCGGTGCGCGCCACCCGCGAGCGCTGGTAGAGCTCGAACGCCTCCGCGAAGTCGTTGTCGTGCACGCCTAGCGCCTGGCCCAACGTGACCGCGTCCTCCATCGCCATGCACGCGCCCTGCGCCATGTACTGCGTGGTGGGGTGCGCGGCGTCACCGAGCAGCGTGGCGCGCCCGTAGGTCCACTGCGCGATCGGTTCGCGATCGGCGGTGGCCCAGCGTCGCCAGCTCTTGGGCAGGTGGATCAGCTGGCGCGCCTTCGGGCAGATGTCCTGGAAGTAGCTGTTCACCTCCTCCTTGCTGCCGTCGGTCACGCCCCACTGCTCCTGCTCGCGGCTGTGGAAGGTGACGACCACGTTGTACTGCTCGCCGCCGCGCAGCGGGTAGTGCACCAGGTGGCAGTTCGGGCCCACCCAGATGCTGGCGGCGTTCCACCGCAGGTTCTCGGGGAAGTCCTCGCGATCGACCACGGCGCGATAGACCACGTGCCCGGTCACGCGCGCCGGGTCGCCCACGTACTGCTCGCGCACCGCCGACTTCACGCCGTCGGCGCCGATCAGCGCCTGGCCGCGGTAGGCCTTGCCGTTCGCGCAGTGCGCGGTGACGCCGGCGGCGTCCTGCTCCACGCGCTCCACGCGCGTTGACGCGTACAACCGCACGCGCCCCGTTTCCTCGGCTCCCTCGAGCAGCGACAGGTGCACGTCGGCGCGGTGGATCACCGCGTAGGGGTTGCCGAATCGCTCGCGAAACGCCTCGCCGGTGGGGATCAGCGCCACCTGGCGCTCGTCGATCGCGTCGTGCATCACCATGTAGTCGGTGTACACGGCGCGCGAGCGCGCCCTCTCGCCCACGCCCAACGCGTCGAAGGCGTGGAACGCGTTCGGGCCGAGCTGGATGCCGGCGCCGATCTCGCCGATCTCGGCCGACTGCTCGAGCACCGTGACTTCGAAGCCGCGGCGCACGAGCGCCAGCGCGGCGGCCAGGCCGCCGATGCCGCCGCCGGCGACGATCACCGGCGCGTTCGTCGGGTTCGCGCTCATCGGCCCTCCTTATACAACAGTCGGGCGGCGAGTTCGACCGCGGGTTCGCCCGGGGCGATCGCGCGGCCTCGCGCCGCGACCCCGCGCTTTGGTGGACAATGGCCCTCCTCATGGAACTGGACACGCTGCGCGCGCGCCTGCTCACGCTGGGCGCCAAACCGGCCCACGCCGAGTACGTGCTGCGCAACTGGGTGCAAGGGGTCGCGCTCGACGCCGGCCCGCGACGGGCCGATGCCTACCTGCCGCTGGCGCTGCGCAACGCGCTGCCCGGCCTCGCGCGCGAGCTCGGCGCGCTCGCGCGGCTGCGCTCCGAGCACCCGGCCCAGGACGGCTCGTCGCGCCTGCTCGTGGAACTGGGCGACGGGCAGACGGTGGAGAGCGTGCTGCTGCCGCGCGGCGGGCTGTGCGTGTCCACGCAGGCGGGCTGCGCGGTCGGGTGCCTGTTCTGCATGACCGGGCGCGACGGCCTCGCGCGCCAGCTCGGCAGCGCCGAGATCGCGGCGCAGGTGGCGCTCGCGCGCGCGCTGCGGCCGGTGAGGAAGGTCGTGTTCATGGGCATGGGCGAGCCCGCGCACAACCTCGACAACGTGCTCGAGGCGATCGAATTCCTCGGCACCGCCGGCGCGATCGCGCACAAGAACCTGGTGTTCTCCACGGTGGGCGAGCGGCGCGTGTTCGAACGGCTGCCGGCCGGCACGGTGAAGCCCGCGCTCGCGATCTCGCTGCACACGACGCGCGCCGAACTGCGCGCTCGGTTGCTGCCGCGCGCGCCGCGCATATCGCCCGCCGAGCTGGTGGCGCTGGGTGAACGCTACGCGCGCGCCACCGGCTACCCGATCCAGTACCAGTGGACGCTGCTCGAAGGCGTGAACGACGGCGACGACGAACTCGACGCGATCGCGGGGCTGCTCGCGGGCCACTACGCGGTGATGAACATGATCCCCTACAACGCGGTGCAGGGCTTGGCGTTCAGGCGCCCGAGCTGGGAGCGCGCCGCCGCGATCGCGCGCTCGCTGCACCGGCGCGGCGTGCTCACCAAGCTGCGGCGCTCGGCCGGACAGGACGTCGACGCCGGGTGCGGCCAGCTGCGTGCGCGCGAACGGGAAACCCTGAAGACGAGCTTCGGTTAGCGCAATCGCCGCGCGGCTCGCGGGGCCGAGCCTGGCCGCGGGCGCGACCGAGCTCACGCCAACGAGCGGGGGCGCGAGGTGGCTTTCGGCCCGATCACCGAGATCCTGCTGGAGAAGGCGCAGGGCCTGGTGTTCGTCGGCCCGCCGCCGCCCGAGGTGCAGGACTACAGCTCGCACACGGCAGCGCGGCGCTTGACACGGGCGCTTCCATTCTTTATATTGAATTTATTATTAATTCATTCATTTAATTTGTTGCCATGGCACCTCGCCGTTACGACGCCCCGAAGCGCGCGCAGATGCAGGAGACCACCCGCCTGCGCATCCTCGACGCCACTGCGGCGCTGCACGCCGAGAAAGGCGCGATCGCGACCAGCTACGCCGACATCGCCGCACGGGCGGACGTGGCGGTGCCAACCGTCTACAAGCACTTCCCGGACCGAGCGGCGCTGCTGCAGGGCTGCACCTCGCACGCCGCGCGCGAAGCCCCGCCCGTGGGCGCGGAAATCTTCGCGGCGCACGCGCAACCGCTCGATCGCTTCGCCGCGCTCGTGCGCGCGATCTACGCCCGGCACGCGTACATGGAGCCCTGGCTGCAATGGGCCGAGCACCGCGTGGACCCGGTGCTGTCGGCGATCGTCGCGCCGATGGAGCGCGAGGTCGCCGAGCTGATCGGCGAAGCACTGTCGGGCGGCCGGCGCCGGCCCGGCAAGCCCGCCGTCGCGCTCGCCGCCGCGCTGTGCGCGTACCCGGCCTGGGAGACGATGGTCCGGCAGCAGGGCCTGTCGAGCCGCGAGGCCGCGCGCGCCACGGTCGCGAGCGTGGCCGCACTATTACCCACCACCGAAAAGAGGGCTTCACGATGAGCGCACAAACCAGCGGATCACCGACACGCATCGACGAGATCGCCGATGGCGTCTTTCGCATCAGCACGAAGATCGACGCGGTTCCCGGCGGCTTCACCTTCAACCAGTACCTGATCCGCGACGAGGCGCCGGCGCTGTTCCACACCGGCCCGCGCGCCATCCACCCGCTCGTTCGCGACGCGATCGCAACGGTGCTGCCGCCGCAGTCGCTGCGCTACGTCGGCTTCTCGCACGTGGAGGCCGACGAGTGCGGCTCGCTGGCGGAGTTCCTGGCGCTCGCGCCGAACGCCGTGGCGCTGTGCGGCCAGGTCGCGGCCATGATCTCCGGAAGCGACCTCGGGCCGCGCCCGGCGAAGGCGCTCGCCGAAGGCGAGACGCTGTCGCTGGGCGCGCACACGCTGCGCTGGCTCGACGCCCCGCACGTTCCGCACGGCTGGGATTGCGGATTCGCGTTCGAGGAGCACACGCGCACGCTGCTGTGCGGCGACCTGTTCACGCAGCCGGGCGGCGAGCACCCGGCGCTCACCGACGGCGACATCCTCGGCCCGTCCGAGGCGATGCGCGCGCAGATGGGCAACTACTTCTCGAACGCGCCCCACACCGGCGCGGTGCTGGAAAAGCTCGCGCGCACCGAACCGCGGCTGCTCGCGTGCATGCACGGCGCCGCCTGGCGGGGCGACGGCGCGGCGCTGATTCGCGAGCTCAGCAGCCGCCTTTCGGGCTGAGCGCGCGCGGATATCCTCAGGCCACCGGGGTCTTCACCGGCTTGCCGCCGAGCTTCAGGCGGATGTTCTCGATCTGCAGGTTCCCCATCGCCGTCCTGGTCTCGTTCGTCGCGCTCGCCATGTGCGGCAGCAGCACGACGTTGTCCAGCTCGAACAGGGCCGCCGGCACGTTCGGTTCGTTCTCGTAGACGTCGAGCCCCGCGCCGGCGATTCTCTTTTGCCGCAGGTACTCCAGCAGCACCGCTTCGTCGACCACCGTGCCGCGCGCGACGTTCACCAGATAACCGTTCGGCCCCAGCGCATCGAGCACCGCGGCGTTCACCAGCTTCTCGGTTTCGGGTCCGCCGGGGGTGATCGCCACCAGCACGTCGCTGTTCCTCGCCAGCGTCACCGGGTCGGGGTCGTAGGCCCAGGGCACGTTCTTGGCGTTGCGGTTGTGGTAGCGGATCTGCATCTTGAAGGCCTGCGCGCGGTGGGCGATCTCCTCGCCGATGCGACCGAGGCCGAGGATGCCCAGCGTCTTGCCGCCGAGCGAGGTCGTGAGGGGATAGGTGCCCTCGGTCTTCCAGCGGCCGGCGCGCAGGTACCGGTCCGCCTGCGGGAACTTGCGCAGCGTGTTCAACACCAGCGCCATCGCGCAGTCGGCGACGCAGTCGTTGAGCGTGTTCGCTGTGTTGGTGACGACGATGCCGCGCGCCTTCGCGGCCTCGAGGTCGATCTGGTCGACGCCGACGCCGAAGTTGGAGATGATCTCGAGCTTCGGCAGCGCGTCCATCAGCGCGGCGTCGACCTTCGAGTGGCCGGTGTGTGCGAGCGCGCGCACCGTGGGCGCGGCGGCCGCCAGCGCCGCGGCGCGGTCGGGCTGCTCCCACAGCTTGATCAGGTTGAATTCCTGCTCCATGCGCCGGCGGGTGCCGTCGTGGCCCCTGGCGGTGAGGATGACGTCGTGTTGCATGCGAAGCCCCGGTTGAAATCCCGCCATCCTTCAGCAATCGCGCCCAGCTGGCAAGCGCGTGCGCAACCCGACGCGGCCGCGCCCGCCGGCTCGGCGCGCACGCGCACACGGCTGGTCAACCGGTCCCTATTTCGATACCGTTCGTCACTGACCACTGGCGAACCCTGGCGGATGCCGTTAAGCATCAAGCGGCACAGTGGCGAGGTCTCACCAGTACCGGACTTTCCAATGCACAGCGAATTCACAGGCTGCCCCGACGGCCGGCCGCGGGTGGGCGCCCCCTCGCCCGAACTCGAAGCGTTCCGCCCGCCCCGGGCGGCGCCGGCCTGAGCGGCACGGGCCGCGCATCCGATCGCGTTGGGAATGATGTCCGGGCACAGGCAGTTCGCGTTCCTGGCTCTGCTCGTCTGCCATGCGGCGATGGGGCCGAGCGTGTGGGCGCAACCGCCGGCGGCCGCGCCTTCGCCCGCCGCCGCGGCCGAGGCCCCGGCCGGCCTGACCCGCCTGATCGAGCAGGCGCGCGCATTGCTCGCCAGGCGCGAAGCCGAGCAGGCGCGCGCGCTGCTCGCCCCGCAGGTGCGCTGGTATGCGGGAGCGCCGGAATTCGACTATCTGCTGGGAATCGCGTCGCTCGACGCGGGCCGGCCGGGCGAGGCGATCCTCGCCTTCGAACGGGTGCTCGCGGTGGAACCGGGGCACCTGCAGGCGCGCGCCGAGATCGCGCGGGCATACCTCGCGGTGAACGAGACGGAAGCTGCGCGGCGCCAGTTCGAAGCCGTTGCCTCCAGCCCGATCGCGCCCGAAGTGCGCGCCGTGATCGACGGCTATCTCGAGCGCATCGCGAGAGCCGAGGACGCGTCGAAGACGAAGCGCACCGCGTTCGTGGAGTTCGGTGTCGGCTGGGACTCGAACGTCTCGCTGGGATCGCTGAGCAGCCAGTGGCTCCTGAACACCGGCATCACGGTCACGCCGGAGGGCATCAGCCGACCCGTGAACAGCGCCGTCGCGCGGGTCGGCGCGGGCGCTTCGGCGCTGATTCCGATCGGCGGTGGTTGGGAGTTGACCGCCGGGGGCCAGGTGGGGGCGCGCTGGTTCCCTTCGGCGCATACACTCGATCTCGGGTCGGTGGACCTTTCTGCCGGCCTGAACTACAGCACCGACTGCCACCGATTGAACATGCTCGCTCACTATCAGCACCTGCGCTTGGGTCGGCAGTCGTTCCGCGATGCCGCCGGCACGATGTTGCAATGGCGCTGCGACGTCGACGCCCGCACGCAGGTGGGCGGCCACCTGCAATGGTTCGGGTTCCGGTTCCCCGAGCAGCACGTTCGCGACGCGCGCAGGACGGCCGCGGGCGCCACCTTCGCGCGGGTGCTCGGCACGCCGCCCAACAAGGTGCTCGTGGCCACCGTGTACGGCGGCCAAGAGGAACCCAGACAAGACGTCCCGCAGTTGCGCCATCGGATCCGCGGCGCGCGCGCCGCGCTCACGTTCCCGCTCGGGCAAGGCTGGCGGGCATCCACGGCGCTGTCGTGGGAGAGCCGCCGGTTCGCGGGCGAGGAACCGCTGTTCGGCGCGACGCGCCGCGACCGCCAGACCGACCTGCGACTGGCCGCGGACAAGGAGATCTCGCGCCGCTGGTGGATCCAGCCGGAGCTGATCTACACGCGCAACGCATCCACGCTTCCGCCCAACGACTTCAAGCGCATCCAGGCGTTGGTCACGGTAAGGCACGCGTTCTGAGGCGACATGGGCACCGCGCACCGAACCGTGCCCACCTCGTTCCGGGGATGGCTGGCCGCGCTCGTCACAGCCCTGGTCACGGCGCTGGCCGCGAACCCTGCGTGGGCTGAGGACGGCGTATTCCTCGTGGTGACCGGGGCCGTGTCCGTCGTGCGCACGGACGCGTCGGGATCCGCCCAGCGAACCGCCGCGCGCGCTGGCGCGAGCGTCAACAGCGGCGACCTCATCGTCACCGAGGCCGACGGCCACACGCAGATCCGCTTCACGGACGGCGCGGTGGTGTCGATGCAGCCGCGCACCCAGTTTCGGGTCGACGAATATCGCTTCGAGGAAGCGAGGCATCGGGGCTTCTTCTCGCTGCTGCGCGGGGCGATCCGAACGGCCACGGGCGCGATCGGCAAGCGCGACCGTGACGACTACCTGCTCCAGACCCCGACTGCGGTGATCGGCATACGGGGCACGAACTATTCGGCGGCCGAAACGGTCTGTGAGCCGCTTTGTTCCCCCGGTGCGAGCCGAGGGCTTCGCGTGGCCGTCGCCGAGGGGCGCATCGTCGTGCGCAGCGCGGCCGGCGAGATCGAGGTCGGGGCCGGCGAATCGGCGCAGGTGGACAGCCCGGATGCGATGCCGCGGCTGACGGCCCTGCCGCCGACGCTCGATCCGCCCGCGCCTTCCCGCACGCTCGCGTATCTCCCGCAAGACCCGGCTGCGACCATCGCCACCCGCAAGGGCCTGGCTGGAGGATCCGCGGCGGGCGAGAAGAACGCGTGGTGGGCGCCCTCGGGCCAATGGAACTTCAGCGGGGCGCTCCCGCCTCAGCCGCCGGAGAGCGTGGAAGTCACGCACGCGGCAGACGGCGCGCCTGACGGGCACTTGCTGGTGCTCGACGGGTCGGTTGGCCTGCCGCCCACCGCGGTCGTGGTCTCCAGCGTCACGGGAACGTCTTTCCCCGGCGGCACGACGTCGACTAGCGGCCCGGGCTCCACGACTGGCTCGGGTTCCACGACCGATTCGGGGTCTACGAGCGGTTCGGGTTCCACCACCGGTTCGGGTTCCACCACCGGTTCGGGTTCCACCACCGGTTCGGGTTCCACGACTGGCTCCGGTTCCACGACTGGCTCCGGTTCCACGACTGGCTCCGGTTCCACGACTGGCTCCGGTTCCACCACGGGCTCCGGTTCCACGACAGGCTCAGGCTCCACGACCGGCTCAGGCTACACGACCGGCTCAGGCTCCACGACCGATTCGGGGTCTACAAGCAGTTCGGGGTCGACC
>DATCZK010000164.1:0-9644 GCA_036525975.1 Burkholderiaceae bacterium
CTCTTTCCCTACACGACGCTCTTCCGATCTGCGCGAAACCGCGCGTCCAGCGGCACAGCATGAACGCGTAGGGATCGAGCCCGCTGTAGCGCTCGCCCATCACCCACGGCCCGCCGTGCGAGGCGAAGTGGGCGTCGAGCAGGTCGAGCTTCGCGTCGATCCAGGCCGCGGCGCGCGCCTTGACCTCGGCGGCGCCCGCCAGGTTGCCGGGCTCGACCATCCGGTCGGGGTAGAAGTAGTGCGGCACCATCATCGACTGCACGCTCGCCGACATCCACACCAGCCACTTGTAGAAGTGCGCGCGCTCGCGGGTACCGGGTGGCGGGATCAGGCCGGCCTGCGGGTGGGTGTCGAGCAGGTGCAGGCAGATCGCCGCGGTCTCGAACAGCACGAGCTCGCCGTCGACCAGCGTCGGGATCACGCCGTTCGGGTTGAGCTTCAGGTACTCGGGCGACTTGTTCGCGTTGCGCGCGCGGTCGACCAGCCTGAGCTCGAAAGGTGCTCCGATCTCGTGCAGCAGGATGTGCGGCGTGGTGCTCGCGTTGCCCGGGTAGTAGTGGAGCTCGATCACCGGGTGGCTCCGCTCAGGCGCCCGCGCGCAGCCTGACCGCGCCGGGGTTGTCCTCGACGTAGCCGCGAACGATCCGCTCGAAGTCGGCGTCCGGCCTGAACCCCATCGCGCGCGCGCGCGCCGTGTCGAAACGCGCCGCCCAGGTGGTGACGAGCCGGCGCACGCGCTCGTCGGGCTCGTCGCGCACCAGCGCGAGCGCGGCGTCGCCCCCCACCGCGCGCAGCGCGTCGAGCTCGTCGTTCATCGACACCACGAGACCGGGCAGGTTGATCGAGCGGTTCCAGCCCCAGTCGGCCGCGCCGAGGTCGAGCGCGTGAAGGAACATCGCCACCGCCGCGCGCGGCGAGACCACCCACATCTCGGTGGCGCGGTCCACCGGGAGAACGGCCTCGTGCCCGGCGAGCGGCTCGCGGATGATCCCCGACGCGAAGCCCGACGCCGCGCCGTTGGGCGCGCCCGGGCGCACCACCACGGTGGGCACGCGCACGCTGCGCCCGTCGATGAAGCCCTTGCGCGTGAAGTCCTGCACGAGCAGCTCGCCGATCAGCTTCTGCACGCCGTAAGACCCCTGCGGCGTGGGCGTGGTGGCGTCGGTGACGACCCCGGGCAGCTCGCCGCCGAACACCGCGATCGAACTCGAGAACAGCACCCGCGGCCGGCTGCCAGCCGCACGGCACGCCTCGAGCAGGTGACGCGTGCCGTCGAGGTTCACGCGCATGCCCAGGTCGAAGTCGGCCTCGGCCGTGCCGCTCACGACCGCGGCCAGGTGCACGACCACGCCGGTGTCGGGGCCGACCAGCGAAGACACGGTGGCCGGATCGGCGATGCTGCCCGCCACGTTCGCCACGCGCGAATCCGAAGTCGCGCCTTCGACCTGGTCGAAGCACACGATGCGATCGAAGGCGCGCGCCTTGCCGTCGATGCTCACGGTGCCGGCATCGAGCAGCGATCGCAGCAGCTGCTGTCCCAGGAATCCGGCTCCGCCGGTGATCACGATGTCCATTCGTCCTCCGCCTGTTGCCCCATCTTGCGCGCGGCGCGAAAGACCGCAGCGTCATCATAGAACGTCGCGTCCTCGTTGGCTCGCCACCACCCGGGCACGCCCAGCACGGGCAGCGGCGTGAATGCGCCGGCGCCCAGCGTGTTCGCGCCGAGCCGCGCGGCCAGCGCGGCGTCCACGTCGTTGGCCTCGCCGTCGATCACGAGCGCGTGAGCGCACGCCGCCTTGTAGGGCGCGCGCAGCTTGTCCAGCAGCGCGTGGCCGAACACGAGCACGCGCGCGTCGGCGGCGAAGCGCGCCCGCGCGGCCACGAACAGCTCGTGCCAGCGCCTCTCGCGCAGCGCCGCGGCGATCCCCGCGTTGCGCGTGAGCACGATCGCGCCGCTCTCGTCGAACAGCGTGGCCGCGTCGCGCAGCCCCCCGCGGCGCGGTCCGACGCCGTCGCGCTCGATCGCCGCGGCCTGCACCCGGTTGAGCTGCCCCTTGGCCCGCGGAAACGCGAGCCACGCGAGCGCGTTGAACAGGTCGTGCCAGGCGCCCTTCTCGCATCGGCGCGTGGGCACCTCGCCGCTTTGCCAGACGTGCAGTTCGTAGGGCGCGCCGGCGGCGGCGTCGGGCGCGGCGAAGACCACGCGCCGGCCGTTGGCGTTGCGCAGCGAGCGCTCGGCGGCGATGCGGTTGAGGCGCTCGATCGCGCGATCCCAGCGCCCTTGCTCGGCGTCGCCCCGCACCGCCAGGTAATCGGCGGCGACCGGTTCGAACCAGGGCGCGAGCGCCGCGCCCGCGCCCGCGGAACGGCTCGCGCCCGGGGCGATCGCCGCGTCGGCGGCCGTGCCGGCGCCCATCCGGTCAGCCGACCAGCCGCCACTCGAGCGTTTCGCCGGCGGCGAGCGGCACGATCGCGTCGCCCGGGAACGGCAGCGACGCCGGAATCTGCCAGCGCTCGCGGCGCAGGCGCACGCGCGCGGTGTTCGGCGCGAGCCCGTAGAACGCCGGGCCGTGCACGCTGGCGAAGCCCTCGAGTTTTCCGATCGCGCCCGCGAGCTCGAACGCAGTGGCGTAGAGCTCGATCGCGTGCGGCGCCGTGTAGCACCCCGCGCACGCGGCCGCGTGCTCCTTCAGGCGCTGCGCGTGCGGCGCGCTGTCGGTGCCGAGGAAATAGCGCGGGTTGCCGCTCGTGGCCGCCTGCACCAGCGCCGCGCGATGCGCCTCGCGCTTGAGCACCGGCAGGCAATACCAGTGCGGGCGCAGCCCGCCGGCGAAGATCGCGTTGCGGTTGTACAGCAGGTGGTGCGCGGTGATGGTCGCGGCGATGCCGTGTTCGGCGTCGCGCACGTAGTGCGCGGCGTCGCGGGTGGTGATGTGCTCGAACACCACGCGCAGCGCCGGGAAGTCGCGCCGCAGCGGGATCATCACCCGGTCGATGAACGCGCGCTCGCGGTCGAACACGTCCACGTCGGGGTCGGTGACCTCGCCGTGCACGAGCAGCGGCAGGTCCTGGCGCTGCATCTCCTCGATCGCCGCGCGCGCCTTCGCGACGTCGGTCACGCCGGCGTCGGAGTTCGTCGTGGCGCCCGCCGGGTAGAGCTTCACGCCGTGCACGATGCCGCTCGCCTTGGCGTCGCGGATCTGCTGCGCGCTCGTGTTGTCGGTGAGGTAGAGCGTCATCAGCGGCTCGAACGCGCTGCCCGCCGGCAGCGCGGCGAGGATGCGGTCGCGGTAGGCCCGCGCCTGCTCCACCGTGGTCACCGGCGGGCGCAGGTTGGGCATCACGATCGCGCGACGGAACTGCGCCGCGCTCGCCCCCACCACGGCCGCCATCGCCTCGCCGTCGCGCAGATGCAGGTGCCAGTCGTCGGGCTGGGTGAGCGTGAGGTCGTCGGCGTTCAAGGCGTCGGTTCCCGCGTCGGGGTCGGATGGGGCGCGCGGGGCGCGTTCGCGTCCGCGGGCAGAAGGAGGATCGCGCGATAGTCGTTCACGTTGGTGCGGGTGGGCCCGGTGACGACCAGGTCGCCCAGCGCCGAGAAGAAGCCGTAGGCGTCGTTGTCGTCGAGGCGCGCGCGCGGATCCAGGCCGAGCGAAGCGGCGCGCGCCAGCGTGTCGGGCGCGATCACGGCGCCGGCGTTGTCCTCGCTGCCGTCGATGCCGTCGGTGTCGGCCGCGATCGCGAACGCGCGCTGCACGCGCGCGAGTTCGCAGGCGAGCGCGAGCAGGAACTCGGCGCAGCGCCCGCCGCGCCCCTTGCCGCGTACCGTGACGGTGCACTCGCCTCCCGAGACCAGCGCCACCGGGCGCGCGAAGGGCTGGTCGTGGCCTGCGATCTCGCGCGCGATCGCGCCCATCACCTGGGCAACGTCGCGCGCCTCGCCGGTGATCGTGTCGCCGAGCACGGCGGCGCGCACGCCGGCGCGCTCGAACACCGCCGCCGCCTCGAGGCTGCGGTGCGCGGTGGCCGCCATCCGGTGTTCGACCCGCGCGAACAGCGCGTCGCCCGGCTTGGGCGTCTCGCCCACCTCGCCGCGCTCGCCGCGCGCGAGGTGCGCGGCCACGCTCGCCGGCGCCTCGACCCCCCAGCGCGCGAGGATGTCGATCGCGTCGCGGTAGGTGCTCGGGTCGGGCGCGCAGGGGCCCGAGGCGATCGCCGAGAGGTCGTCGCCGGCCACGTCCGAGACCACCAGCGCGAGCACCCGCGCGCGCGTGGCCTGCGCGAGGCGCCCGCCCTGGATGCGCGAGAGGTGCTTGCGCACCACGTTCATCTCCTGGATCGGCGCGCCGCTCGCGAGCAGCCCGCGCGTGACCGCCTTGAGGTCGGCGATCGGCACCGCCTCCACCGGCAGGCTGAGCAGGCTCGATCCGCCGCCCGAGACCAGCACCAGCAGCAGATCGTCTTCGCCCAGCGACGATGCCAGCGACAGGATCTCGGCCGCCGCGCGCTCGCCGGCCTCGTCGGGCACCGGATGGCCGGCCTCGATCACGCGAACGCGCTGGCACGGCGCGCCGTGCGCGTAGCGCGTCACGACCAGCCCGCCCAGCGATGCGTCCGCGGGCCAGTGGCGCTCGACCGCGAGCGCCATGCTCGCGGCGGCCTTGCCCGCGCCCACGACCACCGTGCGCCGCAGGCGTGCGATCTCGCTCGCCGCCGGCAGGAAATTCGCCAGCGTCTTCAGCGGGTCGGCAGCGGCAACTGCCGCGTCGAAACTCGCCAGCAGCAGCGCGCGCGCGTCCATTACGCCAGCGCGTCGACGATCGCGCGGCCCACGTCGCTCGTGACCGCCGTGCCGCCCATGTCGGGCGTGCGAGGCCCTTCGGCCGTGACCTTCTCGATCGCGGCGAGGATCGCGTCGTGCGCCTGCGGATAACCGAGGTGCTCGAGCATCATGCCGCCGCACCAGATCTGCCCGATCGGGTTCGCCACGCCCTTGCCCGCGATGTCGGGCGCCGAGCCGTGCACCGGTTCGAACAGCGAAGGAAACTTGCGCTCGGGGTTGATGTTGGCCGAGGGCGCGATGCCGATCGTGCCGGTGCACGCCGGGCCCAGGTCCGAGAGGATGTCGCCGAACAGGTTCGACGCCACGACCACGTCGAACCAGTGCGGGTTGCGCACGAAGTGCGCGGTGAGGATGTCGCTGTGGAACTTGTCGACCCTCACGCCCGGGTAGTCCTTCGCGACTTCGATCACGCGCTCGTCCCAGTAGGGCATCGAGATCGAGATGCCGTTGGACTTGGTGGCCGACGTGAGGTGCTTCTTCGGACGCTTCTGCGCAAGTTCGAAGGCGTAGCGCAGCACGCGGTCGACGCCCACGCGCGTGAACACCGACTCCTGCAGCACGAACTCGCGCTCGGTGCCCGCGAACATCCTGCCGCCCACCGACGAATACTCGCCCTCGGTGTTCTCGCGCACGACGTAGAAGTCGATCTCGCCGGCCTTGCGGTTGGCGAGCGGGCTGGGCACGCCGGGCATCAGCCGCACCGGCCGCAGGTTGATGTACTGGTCGAACTCGCGGCGAAAGAGGATCAGCGAGCCCCACAGCGAGACGTGGTCGGGCACCGTGTCGGGCCAGCCGACCGCGCCGTAGAAGATCGCGTCGTGCCCGCCGATTCTGGCCTTCCAGTCGTCGGGCATCATCTTGCCGTGCTTTACGTAGTAGTCGCAGCTGGCGAAGTCGAAGTGGTCGTAGGCCAGCTCGATGCCGAACTTGCGCGCCGCGGCGTCGAGCACGCGCAGGCCCTCGGGGACCACTTCCTTGCCGATGCCGTCGCCCGGTATCACTGCGATGCGGTGCTTGCCCATCTTCACTCCCTGACCAGAAATTGCTCGAGCTCCGCGACGAGCGCCTCGGGCGCCTCCTCGGGAACGTAGTGTCCGCACTCGAGGGCGCGCCCGCGAACGTCGCGGGCCACTTTGCGCCACTCGCCCAGCGCGTCGAAACAGCGTTCGATCACGCCATTGCGACCCCACAGCGCGAGCAGCGGGCATTCGATTCGCCTGCCCGCCTCCCGGTCGGCGCGGTCGTGCTCGAGGTCGATCGTGGCGGCGGCCCGGTAATCCTCGCACATCGCGCGCACCGCCTCGGGGTTGCTCGCGGCACGCACGTATTCCCGCCAGGCGGGGGGCGAGAACGGCGCGAGGCCCGCGCTGCGCCCGCCCATGTGCCGGCCGAGATAGAACTCGGGGTCGGCGCCGATCAGCCTCTCGGGCAACGGCGCCGGCTGGATCAGCAGGAACCAGTGGAAATACGCGGTGGCGAATTCCATGTCGGTCTGCTCGTACATCGCCAGCGTGGGGCAGATGTCGAGCACCGCCACCCTGGAAAGCGCCCCCGGATGGTCGATCGCCAGCCGGTGCGCGACGCGCCCGCCGCGGTCGTGGCCCACCAGCGCGAAGCGCTCGTGGCCGAGCGCGCGCATCAGCCCCACCTGGTCGGCGGCCATCGCGCGCTTGGCGTACGAGGAGTGATCGGGCGCGCTCGCCGGCTTCGAGGCGTCGCCGTAGCCGCGCAGGTCGCTGGCCACCACGGTGAAGCGCTCGGCCAGGCGCGGCGCCACCTTGTGCCAGATCGCCCGGGTCTGCGGAAAGCCGTGCAGCAGCAGCAGCGGCGGGCCGCTTCCCGCCGTGACGAAAGGAATCTCCACGCCGTCGATCACGCGGCCGGAGGCCTCGAAGCCGGGGAACAGCTCGCGAAGCTGCGGGCTGGCCGGGTTTGCGTCGGAGGGTGCGCTCGTGTTCATCCACGCGAAGTTTAGCGGTGTCGGGCGAGCTCCCGCAGCCGGGTGCCGCTTCGCTCTCGTGCGCCCGCGGCGCTCGCTATACTGGCGCCGATGCACAACGAACCGAACGCGCGCCCCAGGCCTCGGGGCGCAATCGCAGCGGTTCGCTCCCGCATCGACGGCATCGGCCCCACCCTGCGCGGAATGCTGTGGACGATCGCCGCGGGCATTCTGTTCAGCGTGCTCAACGCAACGATGCGCCTGATGGCGCTGCAGCTCGACACCTACCAGACGCAGTTCCTGCGCTACGGATTCGGGCTGCTCGTGATGCTGCCGTTCGTGCTGCGCTCGGGGGTCGCGAGCTACCGGCCCAACGACCTGCGCAGGCAGCTGTTGCGGGGCCTGGTCCACACCGCGGGCATGTTCCTGTGGTTCACCGCGCTGCCGCACATCCCGCTGGCCGACACGACCGCGATCGGCTTCACGACGCCGATCTTCATCATGCTGGGCGCCACGCTCGCGCTGGGCGAACGGATGGTCCCGGCGCGCTGGGTCGCCGCGGCGATCGGCCTGGGCGGCGTGATGATCGTGGTCGCGCCGAAACTGGCCGGCAGCGGCGGCGCGTACAACCTCGTGATGCTCGCGTCGGCGCCGGTGTTCGCCGCCTCGTTCCTGATGGCCAAGGCGCTCACCCGCCGCGACCGGGCCGAGGTGATCGTGCTGTGGCAGGCGTTGACGGTCACGCTGTTCACGCTGCCGGCGGCGCTGGTGAACTGGAGTGCACCGAGCGCCACGCAGTGGCTGCTGTTCCTCGTGGCCGGCGTGCTCGGCAGCCTCGGGCACTACTGCCTGAACCGCGGCTTCCAGGTGGCCGACATCTCGGCCACCCAGCCGGTGAAGTTCCTCGACCTGATCTGGGCGTCGGCGATGGGCTTCCTTCTGTTCGGCAACGTGCCGACCGAGACCACGTTGCTGGGCGGCGCGGTGATCTTCGTTGCGTCGGCATGGATCGCGCGCAGCGAGGCGCGCCGGTCGGCGGCGCTGATGGCCGCCGCCCGTGCCGCGCGAGGCGACGCGCGCGACTAGGCGGTCTCCTCGCGCTCCTGCGCCTGCGCCGCCCACATCCGCGCGTAGGTGCCGCCGCGCGCGAGCAGTTCGCCGTGCCGGCCCTGCTCGACGATGCGCCCGTGGTCGAGCACGATGATCCGGTCGGCCTCGACCACGGTGGAGAGCCGGTGCGCGATCACCAGCGTCGTGCGGCCCTCGGCCACCGCCGCCAGCGCTCCCTGGATCGCCTGCTCGTTGCGCGTGTCCAGCGCCGAGGTGGCTTCGTCCAGGATCAGGATCGCCGGGTCCTTCAGGAGCATGCGCGCGATCGCCACCCGCTGCTTCTCGCCGCCCGAGAGCTTGAGCCCGCGCTCGCCCACGCGCGTCTCGAGCCCGTCGGGCAGCGCGGCCACGAGCGTGTCGAGCTGCGCGCTGCGGCAAGCCGCGAGAACCTCGCCCTCCCCCGCACCCGGGCGGCCGTACGCGATGTTGTAGCCGATCGTGTCGTTGAACAGCACGGTGTCCTGCGGAACGATGCCCACCGCGGCGCGCAGGCTGTCCTGCGTCACGGCGCGGATGTCCTGCCCGTCGACCAGGATGCGCCCGCCGGTGACGTCGTAGAAGCGGTACAGGAGCCGCGAGAGCGTCGACTTGCCCGCGCCGCTGGCGCCGACCACGGCCGTGGTCGACCCGGGCGCGACGACGAAATCGATACCGTGCAGGATCGGGCGCGCCGGGTCGTAGGCGAAGTGCACGTGGTCGAACCGCAGCTCGGGCCCCAGCGCGTGCGCGATCGCGAGCGGTTTCGCGTCGGGCGCGTCGTCGATCTCGCGGTTCGCGTCGAGCAGCCCGAACATCTTCTCGAGGTCGGTGAGGCTCTGCTTGATCTCGCGATAGAGCGTGCCGAGGAAGTTCAGCGGAATGTAGAGCTGGATCATGAAGCCGTTCACGAGCACCAGGTCGCCCAGCGTCATCTGTCCGGCGACCACGCCCTCCGTGGCGCGCCAGACGATCAGCGTGGTCGCGGTGGCGATGATCGCCGACTGGCCCACGTTCAGCAGCGACAGCGAGGCCTGGCTCTTCAAGCGCGCGCGCTCGTAGTGCCCGAGCGTGTCGTCGTAGCGATCGGCCTCGAAGCGCTCGTTGCCGAAGTACTTCACCGTTTCGTAGTTGAGCAGCGAGTCGATCGCGCGCGTGTTGGCCTTGGAATCGAGCTCGTTCATCGCGCGGCGAAAGTGCGTGCGCCACTCGGTCACGATCACCGTGTAGACGATGTAGACCGCGAGCGCGCCAATCGCGATCAGCGCGAACCAGGGGTCGTAGTTCAGCGCCAGGTAGCCGATCACCAGGCCGATCTCCACCAGCGTGGGCAGGATGCTGTAGAGCGTGAACGACACGAGCGTGGAGATCGCGCGCGTGCCGCGCTCGATGTCGCGGGTGAGCCCGCCGGTGGCCCGGTCGAGGTGGAAGCGCAGCGACAGCGCGTGCAGGTGGCCAAACACCTGCAGCGCGATCGTGCGCACCGCGCGCTCGGTCACGCGCGCGAAGGTCAGCTCGCGCAGCTCGGTGAAGAAGGTGGTCGACAGCCGCAGCAGGCCGTAGGCCACGACCAGCGCCACCGGCGCCGCGATCGTCGCGGCCACCCCCGGCGTGAGCGCGTCGACGATGCCCTTGAGCACCACCGGCACGCCCACGTTCGCCACCTTGGCCGCGATCAGGCACGCGAGCGCGAACAGCACGCGCAGCTTGTAGCGCCACAGGTAGGGCAGCAGCAGTCGGATCGTCTGCCAGTCGCCGCGCCGGCGCGCCGGCGCGGCG
>DATCZK010000165.1:0-27707 GCA_036525975.1 Burkholderiaceae bacterium
CCCGCGGTGCAGTACCGGGCGCCGGGCGCGGCCTACGGCAGCATCCCGCCGCCGCCTCCGGGCCTGCCGCCGGCGCCGCCGACGCGCTGAGCGCAGCGCGTCGAGCGCGCCGCGCAGGACGCGCACGACGCACCTGACGCGCAGGGCGCCCGGGACGCGTGCGCGCCGCGCGCTGCCGCGCGCTGCGAGCGCGCGCGCTTGGGCTAGACTCGCCCGATGTCGTCCGATCCCGCTCCGCTCGCCCAGCCCCGGCAGCGCTGGCTCGAGGGCCTGAACGCCGCGCAACGCGCTGCGGCCGGCTGGGGCGAACCCGACGCGAGCGGCCGGTTCCGCTCGCCGCCGTTGCTCGTGATCGCCGGGGCGGGCAGCGGCAAGACCGCCACCATTGCCCACCGCGTCGCGCACCTCGTGCTCAACGGCGTGGACCCGGCGCGCATCCTGCTGCTCACCTTCAGCCGGCGCGCGGCGCAGGAGATGACGCGCCGCGCCGAACGCCTGGTGGCCGGCGCGCTCGCCGAGGCGCGCCACGAGCTCGCCTCGCGCTCGCTCGCCGGCGCGCCCGCGGCGGTGCGGCTTCCGTGGGCGGGAACATTCCACTCGGTGGGCGCGCGACTGCTGCGCGGCTGCGCGCCGCGGCTGGGCCTGGAGCCCAACTTCGGCGTGCTCGACCGCGGCGACGCGGCCGACCTGATCGACCTCGTGCGCCACGAACTGGGCTACTCGTCGGCCCGCAAGCGTTTTCCGCGCAAGGACACCTGCCTGGCGATCTACTCGCACGCGGTGAACACCGGCGCGCCGCTCGAGCAGGTGCTGGCGCGGGTGTTTCCCTGGTGCGCCGACTGGGAGGCCGAGCTGCGCGCGCTCTTTCGCGAGTACGTCGAGCGAAAGCAGGCCAACGGCGTGCTCGACTACGACGACCTGCTGCTGTGGTGGGACGCCGCGCTGGAGGACGACGCGATCGCCCGCGAGCTCGGGGCGCGCTTCGACCACGTGCTCGTGGACGAGTACCAGGACACCAACCTGCTGCAGGCGCGCATCCTGCAGCGGCTGCGCCCCGACGGCGCGGGCCTGGTGGTGGTGGGCGACGACGCGCAGTCGATCTACGCGTTTCGCGGCGCCGACATCGAGAACATCCTCGGCTTCGCCGAGCGCTTCGACCCGCCCGCCGAGCGCGTTGCGCTCGAGCTCAACTATCGCTCGGTGCAGCCGGTGCTCGACGCCGCCAACGCGCTGATCGCCGAGGGCGCGCGACAGTACCCGAAGAAGCTGCGCGCGAGCCGGTTGGGCGGCGAGCGCCCGCGGCTGGTCACCGTGCTCGACGACCGCGCGCAGGCCGACTGGGTGATCGACGAGGTCCTGCGCCGGCGCGAGGAGGGCGTGCTGCTGAAGAAGCAGGCGGTGCTGTTTCGCAGCGCGCACCACAGCGACCTGCTCGAGGTGGAGCTCACGCGTCGCAACATTCCATACGTGAAGCACGGCGGGCTCCGCTTCCTCGAGGCGGCGCACGTGAAGGACCTTCTCGCCGTGCTGCGCTGGGCCGACAACCCGCGCAACGCGGTGGCGGCGTTTCGCGTGCTGCAGATGATGCAGGGGATGGGGCCCGCGAATGCGCAGCGCTGCCTCGCGCACCTGGCCACGGCGGGCGCGGGCGCGCAGGCCGACGCGCAGGCCGGCCCGTCCGGGGCTTCGGCCGCCGCGTTCGCGGCGCTCGCCACCTTCACGCCGCCGGCGGCGGCGCGCGAGGAGTGGCCCGCTTTCGTCGCGCTGATGCGCGATCTCGCCGATCCCGACGCGCGCTGGACCGGGCAGGTCGCGCGCGCGCGCGCCTGGTACGCGCCGGTGCTCGCGCGCCGCTTCGACGACGCGGGCGTGCGCGCGGCCGACCTGCAGATGCTCGAAGTGGTCTCGGCGCAGTTCGGCACCCGCGAGCGCTTCCTCACCGAGCTCGCCCTCGACCCGCCGCAGGCGGGCGGCGACCTGGCGGGCGATCCGCTGCTCGACGAGGATTTCCTGATCCTGTCCACCGTGCACTCGGCCAAGGGCCAGGAGTGGGACGCCGTCTACCTGATCAACGTCGCCGACGGCAACTTCCCCAACGAGTACGCAACCGGCGACGCCGCGGCGATCGAGGAGGAGCGGCGCCTGCTCTACGTGGCGATGACCCGCGCGCGCGACGCGCTCGCGCTGATCGAGCCGCAGCGCTACTACGTGACGCACCAGGCGAAGTTCGGGGGCGACTACGTGCACGGCGCGCGCAGCCGCTTCCTCACGGCTTCGGTGCTGGCGCGATTGGAGCAATGCGGGTCGCAGGACGGGCCGACCGCCGGCAACCCGGCGCTTGGCGCGATCGAGCCGGCGGGCGAGCCGCCGGTGGACGTGAAGAAGCGGCTGCGCGGCATGTGGTAGCGCCGCCGCCGCGGCGGCGCGGCGGCGTGGTTTGGCGCCGCGCGCCAAGCCCGCGCGCGCCCGCGCGGCAGCGTCCGCCTTGCATTGCCGCGGGATTTGCGGCACGTTTTCGAGATCCGGCGCGGGGCTCGCGCGGGCAACGCGTCAACCAGGGGGAGAGCGATGAGCAACGAGAAGAACGCGCCGGTGGAGGCGCTGGGCGGGTGCCTGTGCGGGGCGATCCGCTATCGCGTCACGGCGCCGGTCACCAAGCTGATCGTCTGCCATTGCACCGACTGCCAGAAGGCGTCGGGCACCGGCGCGAGCGCGAATGCGATGCTGCCGAGCGATCGCTTCGAGATCGTCAAGGGCGAGCCCAAGATCTTCAGCAAGGTGGCCGACAGCGGCAACACGCTGCACCGTGCGTTCTGCCCCGACTGCGGATCGCCGATCTATTCGCGCCGCGACAACGCGCCGCAGTTCACGACCCTGAAGGTGGGCACCCTCGACGAGCCGGTTGGCATGCAGGTGGCGATGAACATCTGGACGCGCAGCGCGCGGCCCTGGGTGCACATCGACGCCGCGCTCGAGAACCACCCGAAAGGCCGGCCGCCGCCGCCGCCCGCCGCGCCGGCCTGAGGTTTCGCGACGATGACGCGGCGCCTGTTCACCGCCTGCCTGGGCACCGAAACGAACTCGTTCTCGCCGATCCCCACCGGGATCAGCGTGTTCGAGGGCGCGATGCTGGTGCGCGGCGGCCGCCACGGCGAACGCCCGTCGCTGTTCGCGCTGCCGCTGCTGGTTTGGCGAGCGCGCGCGGGCGCGCTCGGGTGGAGCCTGACCGAGGGCCTGGCCGCGTTCGCGACTCCGGCCGGCGAAACGGCGCGCGCCACCTACGAGGCGCTGCGCGACGAGATCCTCTCCGAACTGCGCGCGGCGATGCCGGTGGACGCGGTGCTGCTCAGCCTGCACGGCGCGATGATCGCCCGGGGCTACCCCGACGCCGAAGGCGACCTGCTCGCGCGCGTGCGCGCGCTGGTCGGGCCCGGGGTGCCGGTGGCCGCCGAACTCGACCTGCACTGCCACCTCAGCGCGCTCAAGGTGGCCAGCGCCGACCTGATCGTCACGTTCAAGGAGTACCCGCACGTGGACGTGGCCGAGCGCGCGCACGAGGTGTTCGACATCGTCGAGCGGATGCTGGCCGGGGATGCCAGGCCGGTGATGGCGACGCACGACTGCGCGATGCTCGGCATCTACCCGACCACGCGCGAGCCGATGATCGGGATCGTTGCGCGGATGCAGGCGCTGGAGAAGGAGCCCGGGATCCTGTCGGTCTCGCTCGCGCACGGGTTCCCCTGGGGCGACACGCCCGAAGTCGGCACGCGCACGCTGGTCGTGGCCGACGGCGACCCAGCGCTCGCGCGGCGCGTGGCCGAGGAGCTGGGCGAGCAGGTGTGGTCGGCGCGCTTCGCGAGCACGCCGCCGTTCGCGAGCGTGGACGAGGCGATCGACCGCATCGTCGAGCACGGCGCCGACGCGGCCGGGCGCCCGCTCGTGCTCGCCGACGTGGCCGACAACCCCGGCATCGGCGCGGCCGGAGACTCGGTGTTCATCCTGCGCCGCCTGATCGAGCGCGGGGTCGGCGGGGTGGCGCTGGCGCCGTTGTGGGATCCGCTCGCCACCGCGATCGCCTTCGACGCCGGCGAAGGGGCAACGCTGCCGATGCGAATCGGGGGCAAGATGGGACCGGGGTCGGGCGAGCCGCTCGACGTGACCGTGCGCGTGATGCGCGTCGTGTCCGGGGCGTGGCAGCCCTTCGGCGAATCGCACGCGCCGCTGGGCAGGGTGGCGTGGCTGCGCATCGCGGGCGCGGGCGCGGGCGACGACGACGCGATCGACGTGGTGGTCAACGACCGGCGCGTGCAGACCTTCCACCCGGCGTGTTTCGAGGTGGCCGGCATCGCGCCGCAGGGTTGCAGGGCCCTGGTGGTGAAGTCCACGCAGCACTTCTTCGCCGGCTTCTCGCCGATCGCGCACGACATCCTGTACGTGAGCACGCCCGGCACCGGCTCGATGGACATGGCGTCGCTCGCGCTCGGCACGGTCACGCGAGCGCTCTGGCCCAGAGTCGCCGACCCGCACGCGACCCCCGCTTGATCGCGATGCGCGAAGCGGCGCGCCACTTGCCCGTGTTCGGCGAGTTCGACGTGGTCGTGCTGGGCGCAGGGCCTTCGGGGATGGCGGCAGCCGTGTCGGCGGCGCGGCGCGGCGCGCGCACTGCGCTGGTCGAGCGCTACGGATTCGCGGGCGGCATGGGCACGGCCGGGGGCGTGACCAACTTCGCCGGTCTCTACGCGCCGATCGCGGGCGAGATGGTGCAGGTGGTGCGCGGCGTGGTCGACGAACTGCTCGAGCGCATCGACCGCCTCGACGGGCTGAACGCGCCGCAACTCGGTCTGCAGGGCCGCATCCAGGTGCGCTCGTACGACGTGTCGGCCTACAAGTGCGCGGCGGACGAGTGGCTGCTCGCCGCCGGCGTGCAACCGCTGTTCCACGCGCAGGCCGCGGCGGTGCTCGGCGAGGCGGAGCGGATCGAAGCGCTGGTGGTGGAGACGCGATCGGGGCGACAGGCGATGCGCGCGCGATGCTTCATCGACTGCTCGGGCGACGGCGAGCTCGCGGCCTTCGCGGGCGTTCCCTTCGACAAGGGCGACGGGCAGGGCGGGGCGCTGTTCCCCACCACGATGTTTCGCGTCGGGGGCGTGGACGCCGAGCGGGCGCTCGCGGCAATCGGAACTTTCGGCGCGATCGACGCGCTGATGGACGAGGCCGCGCGCGCCGGACGCTACCGCTTCCCGCGACGCGGCGCGATCGTTCGCCCGCAGAAGAACCCCACCCAGTGGCGCGTGAACGTGACGCAGATCCGCAATGCCCGGGGCCTGGCGATGGACGCGACCGACGCGCGCCAGCTCTCGGCCGGCG
This sequence comes from Burkholderiaceae bacterium, assembly GCA_036525975.1. Lineage (GTDB taxonomy): Bacteria > Pseudomonadota > Gammaproteobacteria > Burkholderiales > Burkholderiaceae_E > Quisquiliibacterium. The sequence goes on from DATCZK010000165.1 coordinate 5,368, forward strand.
AGGTCGAGGGGCGCCGGCAGGTGCGCGCGTACTTCGAGTTCCTGCGCGCCGAGGTGCCGGGATTCGAGCGCTGCGAGATCGTCGAGATCGCGCCGCAGGTGGGCGTGCGCGAGACGCGCCGGATCCGCGGCCGATACGCGCTCACCGGCGAGGACGTCGTGGGCTGCGCGCGTTTCGCCGACGCCATCGGCGTGAACGCGTGGCCGATGGAGATGCACGTCGCGGGCGGCGTCGACTGGGCGTTTCACCGCGACCGCGACGCCGCTTTCAACCAGCTGCCGTGGCGGATGCTGGTTCCCGGGCGGGGACCGCGCAATCTGCTCGTTGCCGGGCGCTGTGCGTCGATGACGCACGAGGGCCAGTCGGCCGCGCGCGCGAGCGGCGGCTGCTTTGCGATGGGACAGGCGGCCGGCACCGCAGCGGCGATCGCGCTCGCCGGCGGATCGGGCGACGGTGCGGCGGACGTCGATCCCGCGGCGTTGCGAGCCGCGCTCGCGGCCGACGGCGCCTGGCTGGGAGACCGATGAGCCGGATCGCGGTGCCGCGAAAGTCGCGTGGCACAATCATTCGATGTTCGTCGGACACTTCGCCGTCGCCTTCGCGGCCAAGCGCGCCGCGCCCCAGGTCTCGCTGGGCACGCTGTTCTTCGCGGCCCAGCTCGCCGACCTCGCGTGGCCGACCTTCGTTCTGCTGGGCCTGGAGCGCGTGGAGATCAGGCACGGAATCACCGCGGTCAATCCGCTCGACTTCCAGCACTACCCCTACTCGCACAGCCTGGTCGCGCTGATCGCCTGGGGGGCCGCGCTCGGCATTGCGTGGCTTCTCGTCAGGAGAGGGAGCCTGCGCACCGCGGCGCTGCTGGCCGCCGTCGTGCTCACGCACTGGGTGCTGGACGCCGTGAGCCACCGCCCGGACATGCCGATCGGGCTGCACGGCGACGCGCGCGTGGGGCTGGGCTTGTGGCACTCGGTGGGCGCGACGGCGGTGGTCGAGCTGACCGGGCTCGCGGCCGGCGTTCTGATGTACTTCAGGGCGACCCGGGAGGCGGACGCGACCGGGCGGTGGGCCCTGCTCGCGATGCTCGGCTTTCTGGTGATCGTGTATGCGACGAGCCTGCTCGGGCCTCCGCCTCCCAGCGCGGCGGCAGTCGCGTGGAGCGCGCAGGGCATCTGGCTGCTCGTTCTCTGGGCATACTGGATCGACCGACATCGCCGCGCGCGATGACTGAGCTGGAGTCCGAGCCAGGCAACAGGCAACGATCATGACCCCGGGGCAGCGCACCGATCTCGTCTGGCTGCTGGCGCTCGCGGCGCCGCTGGCCGCGAGGCTGGCGGGCGAGGGCGCCGGGGCCGCGCTGGCGCGGCTGCTGCTGCTGGCCGCAGCGATCGCCTTCGTCTACGGCTGGGCGGCGCTGTTCGCGCGCCTGCAAAAGCGCGGGCTGGGCGACGGGCTGGCCGGCTTCGCGATGGTTTTCGTCCTGCTGCTGCCGGCGACGAGCGCGTGGGGCAGCGCGCTCGTCGCGCTCGGCTTCGGCGCGGTGTTCGGCCGCGAGATCTTCGGCGCGCGCGCGGTGCTGCCCCCGGCGCTGCTCGCGCTCGGCTTCGCGATCTTCGCGTTTCCCGGCGCCGGGTTCGAGGCCCTGGGCGTTCTCGACGATGCGCCCGACCCGCGCTTCGCGCTCGCCTGCCTGGCGGCCGCCGCGGCGATCTGGGCCGCAACGCGCGCGTTGGCCTGGCAGGTGGCCGCCGGTGCCGCGCTCGGCGTGTTCATCGCCGCGCAGTGGCTCGGCGATTACACGGGGTGGGAGCACCTGGTCCGCGGAAACCTCGCCGCCGGCGTGCTGTTTCTCGCGGCGGCCCCGGCGACGGCCGTTCCCGGTCGCCTCGGGCAGTGGTTGCACGGCGTGCTCGCCGGAGTCCTCATCGTCGTGATTCGCGTCGCCCACCCCGATCAGCCCGATGGCGTGGTGTTCGCGCTGCTGTTCGCGGCGCTGTTCGCGCCGCTGCTCCACAGGGCCTGCGCCTGGAGGCCGCGCCGTGCATAGGCACGGTTCGCGCCCCACGGTGCCGATCGTGCCCGCCTCGGCCAACGAGGGCGTGGCGCGCACGCTCGGCGTGGCGTTGCTGGTCGCGCTCGCGTGTTCGCTGGTCGTGTCCGTGACCGCGGTCCTGCTCAGGCCGCTGCAGGAGGCGAACCGCTTGCAGGACAAGGCCTCGAGGGTCGTCGCGATCACCAGCGCGCTGGGCCTGGACAGGCCGCGCGCGCGGCTCGTCACGCTCGCCACCGGTGCCTACGCCGAGCGCGACCCGGGCAGCGCCACCCGGCTCGCGCCCGAGCGGGATCCCGCGAAGATCGGGCGGCGCGAAGACGTGGCGGTCGTGTTCGAGTCGCGCGAGAACGACAGGCTGCGGATCGTGATCCTGCCGGTGCGCGGGTCGGCCTACCAGTCGACGCTCAAGGGCTACCTCGCGCTGCAGGCCGACCTGAACACGGTCGCCGCGCTGAGCTTCTACGAGCAGGGCGAGACGCCGGGCCTGGGAGCGCGCGTGGAGGACGACGCGTGGCAGGCGCTGTGGCCGGGCAAGGAGGTGGCCGACGCCGACGGCGTGATCCGCATCGAGGTCGTCAAGGGCGCGGGCAAGGGCGTGCACGAGGTCGACGGCATCTCGGGGGCGACGCGCACCGGCCGGGGCGTGAACAACCTGCTGCGCTTCTGGCTGGGCCCGGACGGCTACGGGCCCTACCTCGATCGCCTGCGGGCGGAGAACGGCCGATGAGCGAAGACCGCCCGCGCGCGCGCACGCGAGTCGACCCGAGCGGCCAGCGCACGCGCACGCTGCTCGACCCGATCGTCGCGTCCAATCCGCTCACGCTGCACGTTCTGGGGATCTGTTCCGCGCTCGCGGTCACGACCTCGCTCGCCACCGCGCTGGTGATGAGCGCGGCGCTCACGCTGGTGCTCACGCTGGCGAGCGGCATCATCAGCCTGATCCGCAACCAGGTGCCGCGGTCGATCCGGCTGATCGTGCAGATCACGATCATCGCGTCGCTCGTGATCGTGGTCGACCAGTGCCTGCAGGCCTACATGTTCGAGATGAGCAGGCGGCTGAGCGTGTTCGTGGGCCTGATCGTCACGAACTGCATCGTCCTCGCGCGCGCCGAGGGCTTCGCGATGAAGAACCCGCCGCTCGCGAGCGTGCTCGACGGGGTCGGCAACGGGCTGGGCTACGCGCTGATCCTGGTCGCGATCGGCAGCGTGCGGGAGCTGCTCGGCGCCGGAACGCTGCTCGGCGTCACGGTCCTTCCGCTCGCCGCGCAGGGCGGATGGTTCGAGCCGCTCGCGATCATGACGACGGCGCCGAGCGCGTTCTTCCTGCTCGGCCTGCTGGTGTGGATCGTGCGCACCGCGAGGCCCGAGCAGGCCGAGCCGGTGCGCGACGCGCGCACAGGGGAGGTTCCGCGATGAGCGAACTGCTGCTGCGCGCGGTCTTCACCGACAACCTGGCGCTCGCGTATTTCCTGGGCATGTGCACGTTCCTCGCGGTGTCGAGGCACCTCGAGACCGCCTTCGGGCTGGGCCTGGCGATGATCGTGGTCGAGACGATCACGGTGCCGGTGAACAACCTGTTGTTCGCCACGCTGCTCGCGCCGGGGGCGCTGTCGTGGGCGGGGCTGGGCGAGGTCGACCTGAGCTATCTGGTCCTGATCGCGGCGATCGGCGTGATCGCGGCCACCGTGCAGATCCTCGAGATGATTCTCGACCGTCATTTTCCGCGCCTGTACGCGGCGCTCGGGATCTACCTGCCGCTGATCACGGTGAACTGCGCGATCCTCGGCGCGAGCCTGTTCATGGTGGAGCGCCGCTACGGCTTCGCGGAGAGCGCCGTCTACGGTTTCGGCTCGGGGCTGGGCTGGGCGCTCGCGATCTGGGCGCTGGCGGCGCTGCGCGAGCGCGTGGACGAGAGCGTCGTGCCGGCCGGGCTGCGGGGCCTCGGGCTGTCGTTCGTCCTCACCGGCTTCATGTCGATGGGTTTCGCCGTGTTCGCAGGGCTGAAGTTCGAGTGAGGCGGCGATGACGCACGGGGCGAGGCGCCGATGACGCACGGGGTGAGGCGGCGATGACGCGCGAAGCGAGGCGGCGATGACGCAGATCGTGCTCGGCGTCGTCGTGTTCACCGCGCTGATCGTGGCGCTGGCGCTGGTCGTGCTCGGGGCGCGCGCGCTGCTGATGCCGCGCGGCCTGGCGCGGGTCACCGTCAACGGCGACCGCGTGCTCGACGCAAGCCTGGGCGAGAAGCTGCTGCACGCGCTCGCGCACGGCGGAATCCACCTGCCCACGAGCTGCGGCGGCGTGGGCACGTGCGGGCTTTGCCGCGTGCAGGCGAGCGGCGCCGGCGACGCGCTGCCGATCGAGCGCACGACGCTGCACGCGGCCGAACTCGCCAGGGGCGTGCGGCTGGCCTGCCAGCTCACCGTGCGCGGCGACATCGAGATCAGGGTCGCCGAGCAGCTGCTCGCCGCGCGCTCGTGGGCCTGCGTGGTCAGGCGCGCGCGCACCGTCGCGCCGCTGATCAAGGAGATCGTTCTCGCGCTGCCCGAGGGCGAAACGCCGGAGTTCGCGGCGGGCTCGTACGTGGAAGTGACGGCGCCCGCGTTCACGCTGCCTTTCGGCGCGATCGAGGTCGATCCGCGGCACGAGCGCTCCTGGGAGCGGATGAACATCAGGCGCCTCGCGGCCGGCTGCAGGGCCCCCGTGTCGCGCGCCTATTCGCTGGCGAACCGCCCGGGGGACGCCGGCGTTCTCGTGCTCAACGTGCGCCTCGCGCTGCCGCCCGGCGGCAGGCCCGGCGCGCCGCCGGGCGTGGTGTCGTCGTACCTGTTCGGGCGCAAGCCCGGTGACGAGGTTGCCGTGTCCGGGCCGTTCGGGGACTTCTTCATCAAGGACAGCGACCGCGAGATCGTGCTGATCGGCGGCGGCGTTGGCATGGCGCCGCTGCGCGCGCAGGTGTTCGACCAGCTCGAGCGGCGCGAGACCCAGCGCACGATCAGCTTCTGGTACGGCGCGCGCTCGCTGATCGACCTGTACTACGCCGACGAGATGCAGGCGCTGGCGGGCGAGCACCCGAACTTCTCGTGGCGGGTCGCGCTGTCGGCGCCGGCCGACGGCGACGACTGGAGCGGCGACGTGGGCTACATCCACGACGTGGTCTACCGCCGCTACCTCGCGTCGCACCCCGACCCGCGCGGCTGCGAATACTATCTGTGCGGCCCGCCCTTGATGATCGAGGCGGTGCGCGCGATGCTCGGTCGCATCGGGGTGCCTCCCGAGCAGATTGTTTTCGACGATTTCGGCGGCTGAATGAGGAAGGCACGGCGTTCATTGCTGGGGCTGGGCGGCGCGACGGTGCTGCTCAACGCGCTGCCGGCCGGCGCGCGGGCGGGCGAGGTGCGCGTGATCGCGGGGCCCGCGTTCGGTTCGGCGTGGCGGCTGGTGCTGCCGCGCACGCGCGACGAGGGCGAGGCGCGCGAGCGCGTCGAGCGCGTGGTCGCGCGCGTGGACGCGCGGATGTCGCCGTTTCGCGATCGCTCCGAAGTCGCGCGCTTCAACCGCGCTGGCAGGGCCGCCCTGTCGGACGAGACGGAGCGGGTCGCGCGCGCGGCGCTCGCGCTCGCGCGCGACAGCGGCGGCGCCTTCGACCCCACCACGGCGCCGTTGTCGCGGCGTTACGGTTTCGGCGCCGCCGCGATCGCCGCCACGCGCCCGGCCGCCCGGTACCGCGACCTCGAGCTCGCCGGTGGCGTGATGACAACGCGCTGCCGCGGCCTGAGCCTGGACCTGTGCGGGATCGCGAAAGGGCACGCGCTCGACGAGATCGCGCGCGAGCTCGACGGGCTGGATTTCCTGGTCGAGCTCGGCGGCGAGGTGGCCGCGCGCGGCCGTCACCCGGGCGGGCGGGCCTGGCGCATCGGGGTCGAGCGCCCCGGCGAGGCGCGGGTGCAGCGCGTGGTGGCCGCCGATCGGCGCGCGATGGCCACCTCGGGCGACGCGGCGCAGTTCTACCAGGTGGGCGCGAGGCGCCACGCGCACGTGATCGACCCGCGCGAGGGCGCGCCGGTGGCCGGCGACGTGGCGTCGGTGAGCGTGCTCGCGCACACCGGGATCGAGGCCGACGGGCTGGCGACGGCCGCGATGGTGCTCGGGCCCGCAGCGGCACGCCCGCTGCTCGCCGCGCGCGGCGCGAGCGCGCTGTTCCTGCTGCGGCGCGCCGGCGGGTTCGAGGAAGTGGACGTGAACGGGTTCCTCTCCGGGGAGGCCGCATGACGCTGTTGCTGCTCGGCTTCGTCGTGTTCGCGCTGGCTTTCGCGGGCCTCGGGGCGGGGCTGCTGCTCGGCCGGGGGCCGCTGCGGGCCTCGTGCGGCGGAGACCCGGCCGTGAGGCACTGCCAGGCGTGCAGCCGGGAGGACGCGCCGTGACCACCCGCACCCTCGCCGACATCATGGCCACGCGCCTGGTGACGTTCGCGCCGGAATCGGACATCCACGACGCGATCCAGGTTCTGCTCGACAGGCGCCTGTCGGGCGCGCCGGTGGTCGACGCCTCGGGCGTGCTGGTGGGGATGCTCTCGAAGAAGGATTGCCTGAAGATCGCGTTCTCCGCGCGCTACCACGACGACCACGGCGGGCAGGTGCGCGCGTACATGAGCGCGCCGGTGCACACGCTCGACGCGGGCATGGACCTCGCGAGCGCGGCGCTGCACTTTCTCGACAGCCACTACCGGCGCTTCCCGGTGCTTCGCGACGGCAAGCTCGTGGGCCAGGTGAGCAGGGCCGACCTGCTCAAGGCGCTGAGCGAGACGCCCTGACAATCGGTTAACATCCGCGCTCTTGCAACGCCGCCCGCGCCGCCGGGCAAAGGCACCCGCGCCGCCGAGGCCTTTGCGCGCCGCACCCTGGAGGATTCAGTGCAGGTCGTATGTCTGGACATGGAAGGCGTGCTCGTTCCCGAGATCTGGATCGAGTTCGCAAAGCGCACCGGAATACCCGAGTTCACCCGCACGACCCGCGACGAGCCCGACTACGACAAGCTGATGCAGTTCAGGATCGGCCTGCTCGAGCGCCACGGACTGAAGCTGCCCGACATCCAGGGCGTGATCGCGTCGATGGGGCCGCTCGGAGGCGCGAAGGCCTTCCTCGACGACCTGCGCGAGCGCTACCAGGTGTTCGTCCTGTCCGACACCTTCTACGAGTTCGCCGACCCGCTGATTCGCCAGCTCGGGCGACCGACGCTGCTGTGCCACCGGCTCGAGATCGGCGGCGACGGCGCGGTGCTCGATTACCGCCTGCGCATGCCCGACCAGAAGCGTGCCGCGGTCCAGGCCCTGCGCGCGCTGAACTTCACGGTGTTCGCCGCGGGCGATTCGTACAACGACACCGCGATGCTCGGCGCGGCGCACGCGGGTTTCTTCATCCACGCGCCGGGGGCGATCGCGGCGAAGTTCCCGCAGTTCCCGATCACCGAGAGTTACGATCAGCTGCGGGCCGCGATCGACGAGGCGTCGGCCCGATTCGCAAACTGAGCGAGGAGATTGCCATGTTCGAACCCACGCTGGCGGGCAGCCTGCCCAAGCCGCACTGGCTCGCCGAGACGAAGAAGCTGTGGCCGCAGTGGCTGTCCAGCGGCGAGGCGCTGGCCGCCGCCAAGGCCGACGCCACGCTGCTGTGGCTGAAGCTGCAGGAAGACGCGGGGCTGGCAACCGTGAGCGACGGCGAGCAGTCGCGCCAGCACTTCGTGCACGGCTTCCTCGAGTTCGTGGAAGGGATCGACTTCGAGCACAAGGTGAAGATGGGCATCCGCGACAACCGCTACGACGCGATGGTGCCGCAGGTGGTGGGCGAGCTGCGCCTCAAGGGGCGCGTGCACCAGGCCGAGGCCACGCTCGCGCGCGCACACACGAAGCGCAAGCTCAAGATCACGATGCCCGGCCCGATGACGATCTCGGACACGGTCGCCGATCGCTTCTACGGCGACAAGGTGAAGATGGCGATGGCCTTCGCCGACCTGCTCAACCAGGAGGCGCGCGCGCTCGAGGCCGACGGCGTTGACGTGATCCAGTTCGACGAGCCCGCGTTCAACGTGTTCATGGACGACGTGAAGGCCTGGGGCATCGACGCGCTGCACCGCGCGATCGACGGGCTCGAGTGCACGACGGCCGTGCACATCTGCTACGGCTACGGCATCCAGGCCAACCTCGACTGGAAGAAGACGCTGGGCAGCGAGTGGCGCCAGTACGAGGCGATCTTTCCCGCGCTCGCCGCCAGCCGCATCGACCAGGTCTCGCTCGAGTGCGCGAACTCGCACGTGCCCGCGCACCTGATGGCGCTGCTCGAGGGCAAGGACGTGCTGGTGGGCGTGATCGACGTGGCCTCCGACGTGGTGGAAACCCCCGAGCAGGTGGCCGACACGATCGGGCGCGCGCTGCAGTTCGTGCCGAAGCACCGCCTGTTCCCGTGCACCAACTGCGGGATGGCGCCGATGGACCGGGAGATCGCGCGTCGCAAGCTCGAGGCGCTCGCGGCCGGCGCCGAGATCGCGCGCCAGCGCTACGGCGGTTGAGCGGCCTCAGGCGCCTTTCCCGAGCACGCCGCGGCGCAGCTGGTCGCGCTCCATCGACTCGAACAGCGCCTTGAAGTTGCCTTCGCCGAATCCTTCGTCGCCCTTGCGCTGGATGAACTCGAAGAACACGGGCCCGAGCAGCGGCTGCGAGAAGATCTGCAGCAGCAGCCTCGGCGCGCCCCCTTGCGCGCTGCCGTCGAGCAGGATGCCGCGCGCGCGCAGCTCGGCCACCGGCTGCCCGTGGCCGGGAACGCGTTCCTCGAGCATCTCGTAGTACGCGTCGTTGGGCGCCGACATCAGCGGCACGCCGGCCATCTGCAGGCTGTCCACGCTCGCGAGGATGTCGTCGGTGAGCAGCGCGATGTGCTGGATGCCTTCGCCGTTGTACTGCATCAGGAATTCCTCGATCTGCCCCGAGCCCCTGCCCGACTCCTCGTTGAGCGGAATGCGGATCTTGCCGTCGGGCGCGGTCATCGCCTTGCTGGTGAGCCCCGTGTATTCGCCCTCGATGTCGAAGTAGCGCAGCTCGCGGAAGTTGAACAGCCGCTCGTAGAAGCTGCCCCAGTAGGCCATGCGCCCGCGGTAGACGTTGTGCGTGAGGTGGTCGATCAGCTTCAGGCCGTGTCCGCGCGGATGGCGGTCCACGCCCTCGATCCACGTGAAGTCGATGTCGTAGATCGACTCGCCGTCGCTGAAGCGGTCGATCAGGTAGAGCGGCGCGCCGCCGATGCCCTTGATCGCCGGCAGCCGCAGCTCCATCGGCCCGGTGGCGATCTCGATCGGCTGCGCTCCGCGCTCGAGCGCCATCGCGTAGGCCTTGTGCGAGTCCTTCACGCGAAAGGCCATCCCGCAGGCCGACGGGCCGTGCTCGGCCGCGAACCAGGCGGCGGGGCTCCGGGGCTCGCGGTTGAGCACGAAGTTGATCTCGCCCTGCCTGAACAGGTCCACCTTCTTGGAGCGGTGCACCGCCACCCTGGTGAAGCCCAGCCTGGCGAACACCGACTCGAGCAGCTCGGGCTCGGGCGAGGCGAATTCCACGAACTCGAAGCCGTCGAGTCCCAGCGGGTTTTCGAACAGGTCGGGCATCGGTTGCTCCGTGCGCATTGCGATGGGGCCGCGTTCGCGCGACCGGACAGGCTGATCTTAGACCGATCCCGCGCGCGGCCGGGGCGGCGTCGCGCTACCCCCGGAGGGCGAAAAAGACCTAAACTGTCAACAGCTGACTAACACGCGGTCGGCACGCTCTCCCGGGCCCCCCATCGAGGCCGACGCCAGCGCCGCGGTTGCGTAAGCGAAGAAAAGGAGAGGTCTACATGAAAAATGCAGGAAACCTCCAGGCTCGCAAAGTCTCCTCGATCTTTGTTGCGGCCCTCGCGGGCGCGGCAGCGCTGGCGGCGTGTTCATCGCGCGACCCCAGCTTCAGCCGCGACGTGGCCCCGATCCTCGCGATGAACTGCACCGAGTGCCACGCGCCCGGGAAGGAGGGTTTCGTGGCCAGCGGCTTCGACACGACCAGCTACGCAAGCATCCTCAAGGGCGGGAAGTTCGGGGCGCTGGTCAAGCCCGGCGACGCGTTCACGAGCGCGCTGAACATGCTGGTGGAAGGGCGCGCCAACCCGAAGATCCGGATGCCGCACGGCAGGCAAAAGCTCGCCGACGCCGACATCGAAACGCTCAAGAACTGGGTGAACCAGGGCGCGAAGAACAACTGAGGCGGCGCGCCGGTTCGGGTCGCGCGGCCGCGCCACTTCGGGTCGCGCGGCCGCGCCGGTTCAGGTCGCCCGGCCGCGCCGCAGCGGCGTGGGGTTCTCGATTTCCTCCGAGTGCACGAAAGCGCCGCCCTGGAAGCGCTCGGCGCGCGCGTCGCCGGCCTTCTCCCGCGCGAGCACCTCGGCGGCCAACGCCTCGCTGTCGTCCTCGGGCCGGTACCCCAGGCGCGCGGCGTTGGCGTTGTCGTACCAGGAGCGCTTGTTGCCAGAAACGCCGTAGACGATCTCGAAGCGGATGTCGGGGTGCTCGATCCCGATCGACACGAGCTGCGCGAGGTCGCGCGGGCTGATCCAGATCGACAGCCTCCGCTTGTCGATCGGCCCAGTGCCCACGTTGCCGATGCGCATGCAGAACACCTCCATCCCGTACTTGTCGGCGTAAAGGCTCCCCATCGCCTCGCCGAACACCTTCGACACGCCGTAGCGGCTGTCGGGCTTCGGATAGACGCGGTGGTCGATGACCTGGTCGCGGCGGTAAAAGCCCACCGCGTGGTTGCTGGTGGCGAACAGGAAGCGCTTCACGCCGTTGCGCCGCGCCGCCTCGTAGGCGTTGTAGCAGCCGACGATGTTGGCGCTGAGGATGTCTTCCCAGGCGCCCTCCACCGAGTAGCCGCCCAGGTGCACGAAGGCGTCAACGCCCTCGGTGGCGCGCAGCATGTCGTCGAGCTGCGCGATGTCGGCCTGCACGAAGGTCTCGCCCGGCCCGGGTTCGAGCCGGTGGAAGTCGGAGAGCCGGATCGCGTACTTGCCCGCGAGTTCCTTGCGCAGGAAGGTGCCCACCCCGCCGCCGGCGCCGGTGATCAGGATCGTCTTCATGGTGCGAGCAGCTCCTTTCGGGTCCAGTGTTCGGGGTTCACGGCGCCGCGAGGCGCGCGCCGGGCGAGGATCTCGGCGGCCTGCGCCACGGTTTCCATCGACTGGTGCTCGATCGCCTGCGGCGTGAGGCCGCCCACGTGCGGCGTGGCGATCACGTCGTGGCGCTTCGCCACGCGGGGCGTGGGCAGCTGGTCGGGGTCGCGCCCCACGTCGAGCGCCGCCCCGGCCAGGCGCCCGGAGTCGAGCGCGCGCTCGAGCGCCGCCTCGTCGACCAGGTTGCCGCGCGAGACGTTCACGAGGAACGCGCCGCGCTTCGTTTTCGAGAGCGCCGCGTCGTCGATCAGGTTCTCGGTCTCGGGGGTGGCGACTGCGAGCGGCACGATGAAATCCGCCGCGGCGAGGAGCTCGTCCAGAGAAACCTGCTCTACGCCTGCGCCATCGACCGCGGCGTAAGGGTCGCTCACCAGCACGCGCATGCGAAACGCGCGCCCGAGCTCGGCTACGCGCCGGCCGATCGCGCCGTAACCGATCACGCCCAGCGTCGCGCCTTCTAGCTGCGCGCCCATGCCTGCCGGCGGCACCGCGCCGGCGTGATACTGCTCGCTCGAGCGCGACATCCCGCGGGCGAGATCGATCATCATCGCGAACACCAGTTCGGAGACCGACGCGACGAAGCCCGCGCTCGCCTGCGTGACGAGCACGCCGGCCCTGCTCGCCGCTCCGACGTCGACGTTGCGGATGTCGATCGCGCAGCGCAGGAACGCGACCAGCCTCGGGAGCGCCGCGAACAGCCGCGCATCTCCGGGCGATTGACGGTAGCTGACGATGAGCTCGCAGTCGCGCGCCGCTTCGATCAGCGCGTCGCCCTCGAGCGGGGCGTCACTGGTGTTGAGCTTCACCTCGCCGAGCGCGCGCAGCCCGGCGAGCGCGCGCGCGCCGTAGTAGTTCTCGAGCGCCTCGGGTGAATGCGTGAGCAGGATGCGTGCCATCGGTGCGGTCCTCGGGGCGCCCGGGCGCGAGCCGGCCTCAGGCCGCGAGCGCCTGGCGCGCGATGCTGGTGCGGGTCGCGCTCATGTCGTCGCCGCGCAGCTCGCGCAGCGCGTAGCCGCAGAAGTCGTCCACCACCTCCTTGCGCCAGTAGAGGTCGCCGTCAGTGTTGTCCAGCGGCTTGGCGCGCGAGGCCACCGCCGCGGCGGCTTCGGCGATCGCGTCGTCGTCGAGCTTCTTTCCCACCAGCGCCGTGGTCGCATCGGGCACGAGGAACGGGCGCGACGCGACCGCGCCGAGCGCGACGCGCGCGTCTTGCACCGTGCCGTCGGCGCCCAGCTTCACCGCGGCGGCCACGCCGAGGATCGGGAAGTCGAAGGAACCGCGCCGCCGCAGCTTCCAGTAGCAACTGCGCCAGCCCTCTTGGTCGGGGAGAAGCACTTCGGTGAGCACTTCGTCGCTGCGGCGTGACAAATAGTCGATGCCGTCGTTGCGGTACAGGTCGGCCACCGGAATGTCGCGCTCGCCCGCGGCCGACACCAGCCGCACGCGCGCGCCGATCGCGATCAGCGCGGGCGCCGTGTCGGTGGACGACGCCGCCACGCAGCGCTTGCTCGCGGTGGCCACCCAGCAGGTGCTGCCGTCGCGCTTGAGGCAGTAGTCGATCGCCTTGCGCCACTCCTCGTTCTGGTTGTAGTAGGTGCAGCGCGTGTCCAGGCACAGGTTGCCGCCGATCGTTCCCATGTTGCGCAGGTGCGGCGTGGCCACCTGCGCGGCGGCCTGCCACAGGCCGCGGTAGCGCTCGCGCACGGTGGCGCTGGCAACCAGCTCCGAGAGCGTGAGCGCGCCGCCGAGCGAGACCGGGCCGTCGTCGGCGAGCTCGCGCATCGCGGCCACGTTGCGCACCGACACGAGCACGCGCGGCGTCTGGTGGCGGCGCTTCATGTTGGGCAGCAGGTCGGTGCCGCCCGAGACCAGCATCGCCTGCGGGCCCTCGCCGGCGAGCACGCGCGAGGCCTCCTCGGCCGTGGCCACGGCGCGGTAGTCGAACCACGGCAGTCGCATCATGCCGCGGCTCCCGCGTGCGCGGCGCGATCGCTGCGCGGCTTGCGCACCGTCTTGCCGTTGGCGTCTTTCAGCTCGGTGCCGTCGCCGCCCTCGCCGGGGGGCGTGACGAGCATCGGGTCGGGATACGGGATGTCGGGGAACGATTCGGGGCCGTAGCGCGCCGGTTCGCCCTTGGCCTTGCGCTCGAGCGCGACGAGCACCTTGTCGGGGGTGATCGGCAGCTCGTCGATGCGCACGCCGATCGCGTCGTAGACGGCGTTGGCCACCGCGGGCATCACCGGCAGCAGCGGCCCCTGGCCGGCCTCCTTGGCGCCGAACGGGCAGTTCGGATCCGGGTCCTCGACCAGCACGCAGTCCACCTCGGGCATGTCCAGGGCGGTCGGGCTCTTGTAGTCGAGCATCGACGGGATGCGGTGCACCAGCGCGCCCGAGAGCTTCGCCGGCAGTCGCCTGAACGCCTGCTCCTCCATCAGCGCCTCGCCCAGGCCCATGTAGACGCTGCCGATCGCCTGGCCGCGCGCCAGCACCGGGTTGAGCGCGCGGCCGATGTCGTGCGCGATCCAGACCTTGGGCACGGTGATCCACCCGGTGTTCGGGTCGACCTCCACCTCCACCACGCAGGCCGTGTACGAGTACGCGGGCGAGGGGCCCACGCCGGCGCCCTTGAACTTCCCGGGCGGCTTCGGGGGCGCGTACGAGCCGAGCGCGCCGATCGTGCCGTAGCGCTGCTCGGCGGCCACCACCGCCTCGGCGAAGCCGAGGCTGCGCGACGGGTCCTCGGCGACGAACGCGCGCCCCTGCGAGAACACGATGCGCTCGGGCAGCGAGTCGAGCGTCTCGGCGGCGGCGTTGGCCAGTTGCTCGCGCACGCGCTCGGCGGCCTGGATCGCCGCGTTGCCCATCATCACCGTCACGCGGCTCGAGTACGAGCCGAGGTCGATCGGCGTGATGCCGGTGTCGCCGGTCACGAGCCGCACGTCGCGCGGGTCGATTCCGAGCACTTCGGCAATGATACCGGCGAGCACGTCGTCGGATCCCTGCCCGACCTCGGTCGCGCCGCAGTAGGCGGTGACCTGTCCGCTGCGGTCGAGCAGGAGCTGCACGCCCGAGTGCGGCATCTTGTTCCAGTAGATCGGCAGCCCCGCGCCGCTGAGGTACGAGCTGCACGCGATCCCCACGCCGCGCCCGAGCGGGAGCTTGCCGTGCTTGCTCTTCCAGCCCGAGCGCTCGACCACGGTGCGGATGCACTCGGCGAGCCCGATCGTGCCGATCGGCAGCCAGTTGGCGGTGAGCGAATTCGGCTTCGCGACGATCTTCAGGCGCAGCTCGGCCGGGTCGATCTTCAGCTTCTCGGCGATCTTGTCGAGCTGAATCTCCTGGCCGAAGCGCGGCTGCGGCGTGCCGTGTCCGCGCTTGGGGCCGCACGGCGGCTTGTTGGTGAACGCGCGGCAGCCGTCCCACTTGTAGCGCGGGATCTCGTAGGTCACGCACTGCAGCGCGCCGGTGTAGAAGGTGCTCGCCGCCCCGTACGAGCCGTAGGCGCCGCCGTCGAGCAGCGTCTGCATGTGCATGCCGGTGATGCGCCCGTCGTTCGTCACGCCGGTGCGGATCTTCATCAGCACCGGGTGGCGGCCGCGGTGCATGTAGAACACCTCCTGGCGCGTGAGGCAGATCTTCACGGGGCGCCCGAGCATCAGCGCCGCCTTCGCCACCACCATCTCGTGGTTGCACACGTCGGTCTTGCCGCCGAAGCCGCCCCCGTTGGGGCACGCGATCACGCGGATGTGCGCGGCGTTCATCTGCAGCACGCGCGCGAGCGCGCGGTGCAGGTAGTGCGGCACCTGCGTCGAGGCCCAGATCGTGAGCCTTCCCTCGCCGTCGGTCTCGGCCACCGCCGCGTGCTCCTCCATCGCCAGGTGCGTGTTGCCCTGGTAGAAGAAGGTGTCCTCGAAGACATGATCGGAGCGCGCGAGCGCCTCGTCCACGTCACCGAATTCGTAGGCCTGCAGCCGGTGCAGGTTGCCCTGCTCGCCGTAGTCGTGGATCCGCGGCTCGGGCGTGAGCAGCGCTTCCTCGGGCGAGGAGATCGTGGCGAGCGGTTCGTACTGCACGTCGATCAGCGCGAGCGCCTCGCTCGCGGTCTGTTCGTCGGTGGCGATCACCGCGGCCACCGGGTCGCCCACGTAGCGCACGCGCCTGGGGGCGAGCGGGTACTCGTCCTGCGTGACCGGCATCAGCCCGTAGCTCACCGGGAAGTGCGCGCCGGTGAGCACGAGGTGCACGCCCGGGTGCGCGCGGGCGCGCTCCACGTCGATCGAGACGACGTTCGCGTGCGGCAGGTGCGATCGGAGCATCTTCGCGTGCAGCATGCGCGGGCGCACGATGTCGTCGGCGAACTGCGTCTGCCCGGTGGCCTTGGAGCGGCCGTCCACGCGCCGGCGCGGCTTGCCGACGACCTCGAAGCGTTCCTTGTTCTTCATGCCGCGCTCCCTCTCTCGGCGCTCCCTGTCTCGGAGATGCGCCTGGCGGCCTCCTCCACGGCCTCGAAGATCTGCTGGTAGCCGGTGCAGCGACACAGGTTGCCCGCGAGCGCCTCGCGCACCTGCGCTCGCGTGGGGGAGGGGTGTTCGCGCAGCAGCGCCTCCGCCGTCATCAGCATGCCGGGCGAGCAATAGCCGCACTGCGAGCCGCCGAGCTCGGCGAAGGTCTCCTGCAGCGGGTGCAGCGCGGAGCCGTCGGCCAGCCCCTCCACCGTGCGGATCTCGCGGCCCTCGCAGGCCACCGCGAGCACGAGGCACGAGAGCTGCGGCTCGCCGTCGATCTGCACCGCGCACGCGCCGCATTCGCCCAGCTCGCAGCCGTGCTTCGTGCCGGTGAGCGCGAGGTCTTCGCGCAGCACCTCGAGCAGCGTCTTGTAGGGTGCGAACGAGACGTCGCGCGCCTCCCCGTTCACGCGCAACCGCAGGTGCACGTTCTTCCTGACCGGGATCTCGCTCACGCTGGCCGATCGATCTTGCGGCATTCCTGCTCCCTCCGGTTCTCCATGGGCGACCTGCCAATATAGCCCCGCGCCACCGTGCCGAGCTTGACGCGCGGCAAACAGCGGGCCCTCAACAGGAAGCATACTGCACGCGATCGCGGCAGCCGGGGTTCAGAGCCCGTAGGCGAGCACCAGCATCGCGCACAACCCGAGCCACATGATCAGGAACAGCGGCGTGCCCACCCGCACGAAGTCGGAGAACCTGTACCCGGCCGCGTTCATCACCAGCAGGTTCGTCTGGTACCCCATTGGCGTGAGATAGCACAGGTTGCAGCCGAACAGCACCGCCAGCACGTAGGGCTCGGGAGCCACCCCGAGCTCGAGCGCCATCTCCACCGCGAGCGGCGTGCCGATCGCGGCCGAGGCGTTGTTCGAAACGAAGTTGGTGAGCAGGCCCATCAGCAGCATCAGCATCGCGAGCAGGTAGCGCGGTTCGAGCTCGCCCGCCCACTCGACGAGCCGGGCGGCGAGAAAGGCGGTGCCGCCCGTGACCGACAGCGCCCAGCCCAGCGCGAGGCTCGCCGTCACGAGCATGATCACCTTCGCCGACAGCGACGTGCCCACGTCGTGCCAGCTGATCACGCGGGTGAGCAGCAGCGCGAGCACGCCCGCGAGCGCGGCCAGCGCGATCGGCACCGTCTTGGTGGCGGCTAGCCCGACCACGATCGCCATCACCGCGATCGCCACCCAGGCCTTTTCCTGTCGCGGCAAGACGTGGCGCGCGTCGAGCAGCAGGCCGATCCCGTCGTGCTGCGCCTGCAGCAGCTGATTCTCCGGGCCCTGCACGAGCAGCGTGTCGCCGGCTTCGAGCGGGCGATCGTTCATCTCGCCCTTCGGGCTCTTCGCGGTCGCGCGCACGGGCCGCAGTCCAACGAGCGCGAGTCGGTAGCGCTCCACCAGCCGCTCCTGTCGAACCGAGCGCCCGACCAGCGGCGATTCGGGCGTGACCACGAACTGCGCGACCACGCGCTCGGGCGGCGGCTCGTCCGACTTCTCGGGCGCCTTCGGCTCGTCCGACTTCCCGGGCGGTTCCGGCTCGTCCGACTTCCCGGGCGGTTTCGGCTCGTCTTCGCCCCGCTCTTTCGCACCTCGCCCGGCCGGGGTCCGCTCGCCGCCGCGCTCGCCCGGCTTCGCCGCCTCGGGCTGCGCGCTCTCCGGCTCGCCCTCGACCAGTTCGGCCGGCAGCCCGTGCAGGGTCGCCTTGAGCACGGCCTCGTACTCCTTGAGGTTCTCCACCGTGTCCTGCAGCAGGATCAGGTCGTCGGGCGCAAGCTTGGTGTCGGGCATGCGCGCCCGCGACATGCCGTTGCGCGCGCGCAGGTCCACGATGCGCATCCGCCCGTGCGTGGCCTCGAAGACCTCGGAGAGCGTGCGCCCGTCGAGCCAGCTCTCCGCCTCCACCCGGATGTCGGCGTCGAACACGGCCTCGGAGTACGCCTGCGCGGGCGACTCCACCGAGCCCAGCATGCGCGGCGCGAGCAGCCACAGGTACAGGATCGCGGGCACCGCCGCCGCCGCCACCAGCGGGTAGAAGTCGAGCATCCCGATCGGGGGCTGGCCGAGCTCCTGCGCCATCGACACGACGATCAGGTTCGTGGAGGTGCCGATGGTCGTGGCCATTCCCCCGATCAGCACCGCGTAGTTCATCGGCATCAGCAGCCGCGCGGGCGAAGACTTCGCGCGGCGCGTCGCGGCGATCAGCAGCGGGATCAGCAGCACGACCACGGGCGTGTCGTTGACGAAGCCGCTGGCGAGCGCCGCGCCGATCATCACGGCGAGCAGCGCCAGGCCCGGGCGCCGGGCCACCAGCGCCGAGAGCTGTCGCGCCGCCGGCTCGAGCGCGCCGGTGAGCACGAGGGCGTGACCGAGGATCATCAGCGCGCAGATCGCGAGCAGCGCGGGGTGGCCGAACCCCGCGAACACCGAGAAAGGCTCCAGAGGCCCCTGCGGCGTCTGGTACGGGAACACGAGGAAGAACAGCGGGAGCGCGACCAGGATCACCAGGCACACCGAGGCGATCGGGAATCGGTCCCAGATGAACACCGCGAACACGGCCGCGGTGAATGCGAGCAGCACTACGCCGTGGCCGCTGAGGCCGGGAACTGCGAGGGCGTCGAGCATCGGGTCGCGGCCCCGGGCTGCGGGGCCGCCTTAGTGGTTGCGGGCTTTGCTCAGCCCCCTACGGCGTCCTTCACGCACTTCTTCGTGAAGCTCGTCTTCGCCGCGCCGGCGAGCTTCTTCTCCGCCGCCGCGGCGGTGCACTTGGCGGTGGCGTCGGACTCGCACTTCTTCATGAAGCTGGTCTTCGCGGCGCCGGCGAGCTTCTTCTCGGCGGCGTTGGCGGTGCAGGTGCCCTCGGCCGCGAACGCGGTCGAAGCGAACGCCGCGAGCGCGGCGGCGATGATCACTTTACGCATCGATTCCTCTCTCGGTTCCCGCACCCGTTGCGGGATGAGGCGATCGAACCACAAGCCGCGCCGGCGCGCAAGCGCGGCGCCCCGCTACCAGCCGCCGAAGCGCTCCCAGGTGTCGCTGACGCGATCTTCGCTCCCGCGCACGACGCGGTACGCACGGTGCTGCGCGGCGGTGGCGCAGGCGTGGTTGGGGAGGATGCGAAGCAGCGTGCCCACCGGGAATCGCTCGAAGTCGACGGCGGGGCTGCCGTCGCGCCGCGCGATCACGCCGTGCTCCTGGTTGGCGTGCGCCACGATCAGCGACTCGAGCGGCTCGCCCTGCACGTTGCACACCACGCCGTAGCCCTGGTCGAGCGGCTGGTTCGCCGTGCCGCGATCGCGCGACATCGCCATCCAGCCCGCGTCGGTCACGATCCAGCCCTTGTCGCGCTGGTGCCCGATCACGGTCGTGAGCACCGAGAGCGCGATGTCCTCGACCGCGCACACGCCGATTCCGGCCATCACCAGGTCGAAGAACACGTAGACGCCGGCGCGCATCTCGGTCACCCCCTCGAGGTGCTCGGCGAAGGTGGCGGTGGGGGTCGAGCCCACGCTCACGACCGGGCAGGCGTGCCCGGCGGCGCGCAGCACCGCGGCGCTGCCCACGACCGCCGCGCGCTCCTGCTCGGCGATCGCGCGGATCGCGTCGGTCGAGCGGCAGTCGTACGACGCGCCGGCGTGGGTCATCACGCCGCGCAGCTCGGTCGCCGTGCCCAGGGCCGAGGCGATCGCGACCAGGCTCCCGGCGTCGCCCGGCTTGACGCCCGCGCGGTGCCCGTCGCAGTCGATCTCGATCAGCGCCGGAATGCGGTCGCCGAGCTCGGCCGCGCGGCCGGCGAGCGCGCGCGCCGCCTGCACGCCGTCGACCACGACCGCGAGGTCGGCGCCGCGGCGCCGCAGCGCGGCCACGTGATCGATCTTGCCCGGCGCGATGCCGACCGCGTACAGGATGTCGTTGTAGCCGTGCTCGAGGAAGCTTTCGGCCTCGCGCAGCGTGGACACGGTGATCGGCCCCGGCCCGCCGGGAAAGATCCTGCGGGCGACCTCGGGGCTCTTGCAGGTCTTCAGGTGCGGGCGCAGCCTCACGCCGAGCGCGCGCTCGCGCGCGCGCATCCGCGCCAGGTTGCGCTCCATGCGGGCGGCGTCGAGCAGCAGCGCCGGCGTTTCGATCCGTTCGAGCTTCATCGCGCAGGCAGTTTAAGCCACCGCGCCGCGCGCGCCCAACGAGCGACGCTCAGAACGGAACCCGCGGCCCGCTCCAGCCGGCATCGCGCGGGCGGGCGCGCGCGATCGCCTGCGCCGCAGGACGCCACGGGCCGCAGGCGTTGCGCCCGGGCCGCCCGCGCAGCGTGTTCAGCGCACCCTTGCAGCGCGCGTAAAAGGCGAAGAAGCGGCGCACCGCGCGCGCCTGGCCGGGCTCGAGCGGGTGCGCGCTGCAAACCAGCTTGTCGTCTTCCATGCCGCGATCGATCAGCGTGATCGCGCCCCACGCCCGGATCCGCACGCGCGTTCCGAACGCCAGCCGCGGCCCGAGCACGATCGCGTCGAGCAGGTCGCCCTCGAGCCCCACGTACTCGGGCACCGCGCCGTAGTTGAACGGGCACGGCAGCGGCGAGACGAAGTCCACGTGCCCCTGCGGGCCGCGCTTGAGAAAGCTCCAGCGCGGCACCTCGATCATCACCTCGACCCAGGGAGCGCTCGCGTGTTCGTCATTCACCGGCCCATTCTCGCCGATCGGGGCGTTGCGCCGCCGCCGCCCCGACAACGGCGCCAAACGGCCGGCGGGCGATAATCGCGCATGCTCGGTTTCCTGCCCCCTGTGGCGCGCGGCGTGATCGCCTTCGCGCTGCTGGTCTTGAACACGCTGTTCTGGTGCGCGCTGCTGTTCCTGTTCGCGCTCGTCAAGCTGCTGATTCCCGTGGACGCGCTGCGCCCGGCGCTCGACCGGATCCTCAACGCGATCGCCACCAGCTGGATCGCCTGCAACAGCGGCTGGATGCGCGCCACGCAGCGCACCCGGTGGGACGTGCAGGGCGTGGACGGGCTCGGTTACCGGGGCTGGTACCTGGTGAACTCGAACCACCAGTCGTGGGTGGACATCTTCGTGCTGCAGCACCTTCTGAACCGGCGCATTCCGCTGCTCAAGTTCTTCCTCAAGCGCCAGTTGCTGTTCGTGCCGGTGATGGGCCTGGCGTGGTGGGCGCTCGACTTCCCGTTCATGCGCCGGCACTCCGGCGCCTACCTCAAGGCGCACCCCGAGAAGCGTTTCGACGATCTGGAAACCGCGCGGCGCGCGTGCGAGAAGTTCGCCCGCGTGCCCACCAGCGTGATGAACTTCGCCGAGGGCACGCGCTTCACGCCGGCGAAGCACGCCGCGCAGAAGTCCCCCTACGCGCACCTGCTCAAGCCCAAGACCGGCGCGCTCGGCCTGGCGCTCGGCGTGCTCGGCGCGAAATTCGACTCGCTGCTCGACGTGACGATCGTCTACCCGGCGGGTGCGCCCAGCTTCTGGGAGTTCCTGTGCGGGCGCGTGCCGACGATCGTCGTTCGCGTGCGGCAGGTGCCGATCCCGGCCGAATTCGCGGGGGAAGACTACGCGGCCGACACCGCGCACCGCAAGGCGCTGCAGCGCTGGCTGCAGCGCATCTGGCGCGAAAAGGACGAGACGATCGCGCGGCTGCTCAGTTGAGCTTGATCGCGAGCTCCTTGATCAGGCGCCCGTATTTCTCGTGGTCGTCGCGGAACAGCTTCGCGAACTGCGCCTGCGAGCCGCCCACCGGGTCGAGCGCGGACTTGGCGTAGCGCTCGCGCACGCCGGGATCCTTCAGCGCCTTGTTCACCTCCTCGTTCAGGCGCGCGATCACCGCAGGGGGCGTGCCGGCAGGCACGAACATGCCGAGCCACTGCTCGAGCACCAGCCCGTTGATGCCCGCCTCCTGGTAGGTGGGCACGTCCGGGAGCGCCGCCGCGCGCGTCGCCGTCGTTTGCGCGATGATCTTGAGCTTGCCCGCCTTGTGGTGCGGGATCACCGGGGTGGAGCCGAGCGAGCCGAGCGGCACCTGACCGCCGAGCAGGTCGACGATCGCCTGCCCGCCGCCCTTGTACGGCACGTGGGTGAGCTGGATGCCGGCGAGCCTGGCGAACCACTCGCCGGCGATGTGCTGGCCCGAGCCCGCGCCGGAGGTGGCAAAGCCCATGCCCGGCCTGGATTTCGCCGCCGCGATCAGCTCCGCCACCGAGTTCACGCCGGTGGAGGGGTGGGCGGCGAGCACGATCGGTTGCCGCGTGAGCTGCACCACGGGCAAGAAATCCTTCTGCGGATCGAAGGGCATCGTGTACAGGTGCGGGTTCGAAGTGAGCGCGTCGGCGGTGGCGAGAATCGTGTAGCCGTCGGCGGGTTGCTTGGACACGTACTCGGCGCCGATGTTGCCGCCGGCGCCGGCGCGGTTCTCCACGACCACCGGTTGGCCGAGCGACTTCGAGATCACCTCGCCCACCGCGCGCACCGCGATGTCGGTCGAGCCCCCCGGCGGGAACGGCACCACGATGTGGATCTGCTTGGCCGGCCAGGCCTGCGCTTGCGCGAGCGCGCA
>DATCZK010000166.1:0-2120 GCA_036525975.1 Burkholderiaceae bacterium
GCGGCGACGGTTGCGCCGGCGGTTGCGGCGACGGGCTGCGGGCTTGCGCAGGGGCGGGCTCTCCCGCGGGCGCCGCGGGCGCGGGCGCGGGCGCGGGCGAGGCCGCGCGCGTGGTGGACGCGATCCGGATCGTGTCGATCAGGCGCAGCGACTGCTGCTCCATCTCCACGAGGAAGTCGTCCACGCGCGCACGGAAGTACCGGTAGCAGATCAGCGCCGGGATCGCGACGATCAGCCCGAGGGCCGTGTTGTAGAGCGCCACCGAAATCCCGTGCGCGAGCTGTTGGGGGTTGGTTCCGCTCGGCGCCTGCGCGCCGAAGATCTCGATCATGCCCACCACGGTGCCGAACAGCCCCATCAGCGGCGCGGTGGCTGCGATCGTCCCGAGGGCGGGCAGGAAGCGCTCGAGTTCGTGCGCGACGCCGCGGCCGGTTTCCTCCATGGCCTCCTTCATCACGTCGCGGGGCGCGAGCTCCATGCGCAGGCCGCTGGCGAAGATCCGCCCGAGCGGCGAGTTCGCCTCGAGGCGCTGGATCATCTCGGGCGTGATCTGGCGCCCCCGGTGCAGGATCAGCACTTCGTCGAGCAGCCGCGGCGGGAGCACCTTGGCGCGCTTGAGCGAAAGGGAGCGTTCCACGATCAACGCCACCGCGGCCACCGACGCCGCAATCAGAAACCACACGGGCCAGCCGGCAGCCTGGATCAGCGAGAACAAGAGCGGGTCTCCTGCGATGTGCGGACGGGGAGTTCCGGCCGGGTCATACGCTTCGTCGAGGCCGGGGCGCGCATCGCCGCCCGCCGCGAAGCGGGCCCCATTGTCACGTCTTTTGGCGCGCCCGGGCAAGTCGGCCGACGACCGGTATCATCTATCAACACAAGCTGTGGATAAATCTGTGCGGATCTGCGGCGCACCGACCCGCGAACCGCGCCATTTCAAGACGGAATCCGATTGCTCACTGGTTGAGCAGGAAAAACACCCAATAAAAACAGTGACTTGCACGAACTTGCGTGATCCTTTCGGCCTAGGCAGTAAGAATCGAAGCCTGATGCGGCTTCGTGGACAACTTCGGCCCGCAAACCCGCATGAATGCTGAATCGGCGCCGGGCGACCGCGCCCGCGAGCGAGAGGTCCTCACCGTCACGGAACTGAACCGCGCCGTGGCCACGCTGCTCGAGCGCAACGTGCCGCCGGTGTGGGTGCAGGGCGAACTGTCGAACGTGATGCGCGCCGCGAGCGGGCACTGGTACCTCACCCTCAAGGACGACAACGCGCAGGTGCGCGCGGTGATGTTCCGACACCGCGCCCAGGCGATTGGCTTCGAGCCGCGCAACGGCGACCAGGTGGAGGTGAGGGCGCTCGCCGGGATGTACCAGCCTCGCGGCGAATTCCAGCTCAACGTGGAGACGATGCGCCGTGCCGGCGCCGGCGGGCTGTACCAGCGCTTCGTGCAGCTGCGCGAGAAGCTGCGCGACGAGGGGCTGCTCGACGCGGCGCGCAAGCGCGCGTTGCCGCCGCTGCCGCGGCGCGTGGGCATCATCACCTCGGCGCAGGCGGCGGCGCTGCGCGACGTGCTCACGACGCTGGCGCGTCGCGCGCCGCAGGTGCCGGTCGTGCTCTACCCCACGCCCGTGCAGGGCGCCGACGCGCCGCGGTCGATTCGCGCGGCGCTGGCCGCGGCGATCCGGCGCGCCGAGTGCGAGGTGCTCCTGCTGGTGCGGGGCGGCGGTTCGATCGAGGACCTCTGGGCTTTCAACGACGAGGCGCTCGCGCGCGAGATCGCTGCCTCGCCGATCCCGGTGATCTGCGGCGTGGGCCACGAGAGCGACTTCACGATCGCCGATTTCGTCGCCGACCATCGGGCCGCGACCCCGACGGCGGCGGCGCAGGCGGCGGTGCCCGAGCGCCGCGAACTCGCGCACCGCTGCGCGCTTCTCGCGCAACGCTCGGTGCGGGCCTTCGCGCGCACGGTCGCCACCCGCGAGCAGCGCGTCGACACCGCGGCGCGGCTGCTGCGTCCGCCCTCGGCCCAATGGCGCGAGCGTGCGCGCCGGCTCGAAGCGCTCGAGTGGCGGCTGGGCGCGTCGGCGCGCGCGCCGGGCGCGCGCGCCGACGAGAGGCT
>DATCZK010000167.1:0-2125 GCA_036525975.1 Burkholderiaceae bacterium
CGCCTCAGGCCCTGGTGATCACGATCTCGAGATACTCCGACGGCGCCACCAGCGAATCGGAGCCGGAGCGGTTCGACTGCCCGAGCAGCGCCTCGAGCTCGCCGAGCAGCGCCGCGCGCCCGCTCTCGTCGAGCGACTCGATCGCCTTGAGCAGGGGCCCGTAGTACGCGGTGAACACGTCGAGCCAGTGCCGCGCCGACCGATAGCGGAACACGAAGTCCCTGCGCTGCACCTTGATGTCGGCGGCAGCGGGCCCGAAGAGCTCGACGATGCGGGGCTCGGTTCCCCACAGCAGCGGCGGCTTGAGCCCCGGGGGCGGCGGCACGTACTTGCCCACCGTCTTGAGCGTCGTTCCGATCAGGCTCGTGGGGGTCCAGTTCGCCAGCCCGATGCGCCCGCCCGGACGCGTCACGCGCAGCAGTTCGCTGGCGGCGCGGTCCTGGTTGGGCGCAAACATCACCCCGAAGGTCGACAGCGTGACGTCGAAGCTCGCGTCGTCGAAGGGCAGGTTCTCGGCGTCCGCGACCTTGAACTCGATCGGCATGCCGTTGGCCGCCGCGCGCGCGCGGCCCTTTTCCAGCAGCTGCGCAACGTAGTCGGTCGACGTGACCGCCGCCCAGCGGCGTGCCGCGGCGAGCGAAGCGTTGCCGTTGCCCGCGGCAACGTCGAGCACGTTCTCGCCGGCGCGCAGGTCGACGGCCTCGCACAGCAGTTCGCCCACGATCTGCAGCGTGCCCCCCAGCACGGCGTAGTCGCCCGCGTTCCAGACTGCCTTCTGTCGTTCCTTGATCGCGGCGAAATCGGGTTGCGCCGCTGCGCCCGCCGGCGAGGCCGCTGCGTTGGTCGTGGTGTTCGTCATCTCGTGTCTCCCCTCTGGTAGGATTCGCTGGGCTGCGCGCGACGCGAAATGGCTTGGCGTCGCGACAGGAGCATCGTTGCACGGCGAGCCCGCAGGGTTTTCACCGCAGGTCCGTCGCGGTTGACCCGGAATCCGGTTGTGCGCCCGAGCCGGCCGGATCGCCGGCGCCTCGCCGGTTTCGCGACCGCATTTCGGCCACGCTCCGCATCGACCACTGGACCGGCCCGACATGGAACAGGACACGCTCTCGGAAGTGCTTCGCAGCATTCGATTGCGCGGCACGGTGTTCTTTCATCTGCAGGGGCGCGCGCCGTGGGTCGTGGAGTCGCCCCCCACCAGCGAGATCGCCTCGGCGGTGATTCCGGGCGCCGAGCACGTGATGGCGTATCACGTGGTCACGCGCGGGTCGTGCTGGGTCGGGGTCGTCGGCGAGCAGCCAGCCCTCGTTCGCGAAGGCGACATCGTCGTGTTCCCGCACGGGGATCGCCACGTGCTCTCGAGCACGCCGCACATGCGCGCGCGGCAGGCGGTCGACCCGAACCTGTTCCCGGCGCGCATCGGGCCCCCGTTCTTCGTCGACGTGCACGGCGACCAGCCCACGCTGGTGGCGCCCGAGGCGGACGGGGGAAGCGGGCGCGCCGTGCTCGTGTGCGGCTTCCTCGGCTGCGACGTGCGGCCCTTCAACCCGCTGATCGCGAGCCTCCCGCGGCTGCTGATCGAGCGCGCGGGCCAGGGCTCGCCCGAAGGCTGGCTGGCGCAGTTCGTCCGCTCGTGCGGGGCGGGCGAGGGAAAGCTGCGCCCGGGCGACGGGGCGGTGCTCGAGCGCATGAGCGAGATGATGGTGCTCGACCTGGTGCGCAGGCACCTCGAAAGGCTGCCCGAGACCCAGGGGGGCTGGCTGGGCGGGTTGCGCGATCGCTTCGTGGGCCGCGCGCTGGCGCTGATGCACGCGCACCCCGACCGTGCCTGGACCATCGACCGGCTGGCCGACGAAACGGGCCTGTCGCGCTCGGCGCTGCACGAGCGCTTCGTGCAGTTCACCGGCCAGGCGCCGATGCAGTACCTCGCGGGCTGGCGGATGCAGCTCGCCTCGGGTTTGCTGCGCCAATCCGACGCGGACGTGACGTCGATCGCGCTCGAGGTGGGCTACGAGTCGGTGGCTGCCTTCAGTCGGGCGTTCAAGCGCGCCACCGGCCTGGCGCCGACGGCCTGGCGCAAGGACGCCGCCGCGAACCGCCCCGGGCCGGGCTGATCGCGCGCGCGCCG
>DATCZK010000168.1:0-7903 GCA_036525975.1 Burkholderiaceae bacterium
CCCGCCGATGAAACTCGCGATCGTCCCGGTCACGCCGTTCGCGCAGAACTGCTCGCTGCTGATCTGCGAGAAGACCAACCGCGCCGCCGTGTTCGACCCCGGCGGCGACCTCGAGCGCATCGACGACGCGCTCGCCAAGACCGGCGCCGAGATCGAGAAGGTGTTCCTCACGCACGGCCACATCGACCACTGCGGGCAGGCCGCCGAGTTCGCGCGCCGTCACGGCGTGCCGATCGAGGGCCCGCAGCGCGAAGACAGCTTCTGGATCGACCAGCTGCCCAACCAGGGCCGGATGTTCGGCCTGCCCCCGCTCGAGGCGTTCACGCCCGATCGCTGGCTCGAGGACGGCGACACCGTGCGCTTCGGCGACGTGACCTTGCAGGTGATCCACACGCCCGGCCACACGCCCGGACACGTGGTGTTCTACGAGCCGCAGGCGCGGCTCGCGATCGTGGGCGACGTGCTGTTCCAGGGCTCGATCGGGCGCACCGATTTCCCGCGCGGCCACCACCCGACGCTGATCCGCTCGATCACGAAGAAACTCTGGCCGCTGGGCGGGGACGTGGCCTTCGTGCCGGGGCACGGGCCGATGTCCACCTTCGGCGAGGAGCGCGAGAGCAACGCCTTCGTGGCCGATTCGGTGGTGGGCGACCAGGCCTGAGCGGGTGCTCGGCCGCCCGCGGTGCGGCTAGCGCGGCGCGCCCGCGCCCCAGGAGTCCCTGAGCGAAGCGGTGCGGTTGAACACCGGCGCACCCGGGCGCGAATCGACCGGGTCGGCAACGAAGTAACCGTGCCGCTCGAACTGCCACCGCTGCTCGGGCAGCGCCCGGCGCAGCGAGGGCTCGAGGCGCGCGCGCACGGTGCGGCGCGAATCGGGGTTGAGCGCCTGCTTCGCGTCGGCGCCGCCCGCCTCGGGGATCGCCTCGCGAAACAGGCGGTCGTACAGGCGCACCTCGGCTTCGAGCGCGTGGTCGGCCGACACCCAGTGGATGTTGCCCTTGACCTTGTACCCGTCCGCGCCCGGCGTGCCCGACTTCGAATCGGGCATCACCTCGGCGAGCACCTTCAGCACGCGGCCGCTCGCGTCCTTCTCGCAGCCGGTGCAGCGGATCACGTAGCCGTAGCGCAGCCGCACCGTGTTGCCCGGAAAGAGCCGGAAGAAGCCCTTGGGCGGCTGCTCGGCGAAGTCTTCGCGCTCGATCCAGAGATCGCGCGTGAACGGGAACGCGCGCCGCCCCATCTCGGGGCGCTGCGGGTGCACCGGCGCGCTGCACTCCTCCACCTGGCCCTCGGGCCAGTTCACGAGTTCCAGGCGCACCGGGTCGAGCACCGCCGTCGCGCGCGGCGCCTTCGACTCGAGGTCGTCGCGCAGCGCCTGCTCGAGCACGCCCATGTCGATCCAGGAGTCCGACTTCGACACGCCGATGCGCTCGCAGAACAGCCGGATCGACTCGGGCGAATAGCCGCGCCGCCGCAGCCCCGCGATCGTGGTCATGCGCGGGTCGTCCCAGCCGTCGATCAGCCCGAGCGCGACGAGCTCCTGCAGCTTGCGCTTGCTCGTGAGCGTGTAGGTGAGGTTCAGCCGCGCGAACTCGGTCTGCTGCGGCAGCGGCCGGTCGAAGAACCCGAGTTCGGCGAGCCGCTCGAGCAGCCAGTCGTAGAGCGGGCGGTGGTCCTGGAACTCCAGCGTGCACAGCGAGTGCGTGATGTTCTCGAGCGCGTCCGAGATCGGGTGCGCGTAGTCGTACATCGGGTAGATGCACCAGTCGTTGCCGGTGCGGTGGTGCTCGGCGAAGCGGATCCGGTACAGCGCCGGGTCGCGCATGTTCATGTTGGGCGAGGCCATGTCGATCTTCGCGCGCAGCAGCTGCGTGCCCTCGGCGTGCAGTCCGCTGCGCATCTCGCGCAACAGGCGCAGGTTCTCGGCCGGCGCGCGATCGCGGTGCGGGGAGGGCCGGCCGGGCGAGGTGAGGGTGCCGCGGTTGGCGCGCACCTCGTCGGCGGTCTGCGAGTCGACGTAGGCGTGCCCGGCCTCGACCAGGCGCTCGGCGCACTGGTACAGCTGCTCGAAGTAGTCGCTCGCGAAGTACAGGTTGCTCTCGCCCTGGCTCGCCCAGTCGAATCCGAGCCAGCGCACCGCCTCGGAGATCGCGTCCACGTACTCCTGTTCTTCCTTGATCGGGTTCGTGTCGTCGTAGCGCAGGTGGCAGCGCCCGCCGAACTCGCGCGCGAGCTCGAAGTTCAGGCAGATCGACTTCGCGTGGCCGATGTGCGGGTAGCCGTTCGGCTCGGGCGGGAAGCGGGTGCGGATCCTGGCGGGGTCGGGCAGGCCCTCGCGGTGCGCGGCCGCGAAGTCGGGCCGGCCGGCCCAGCGACGCGCGGCGAATCGCGCCGAGGCGAGGTCGTCCTCGACGATCGCGCGGATGAAGTTCGAGCCCGACGGGGGTTGCGCTTCGCTCATACGCCCAGCAGTTCCACCTCGAAGAGCAGCGTCGCGTTGGGCGGGATCACGCCGCCCGCGCCGCGCGCGCCGTAGCCGAGCTCGGCCGGTATCACGAGCCGGCGCTTGCCGCCCACGCGCATCCCGGCAACGCCCTCGTCCCAGCCCTTGATCACGTGCCCGGCGCCGAGCGGGAAGCCGAAGGGCTCGTTGCGGTCCTTGCTCGAGTCGAACTTCCTGCCGGCCTTGCCGTTCTCGTAGAGCCACCCGGTGTAGTGCACGCTCACGTGCACGCCGGCGCGGGCCTCGGCGCCCTCGCCGATCGTCACGTCCTCGTATTGCAGCCCGGAGGGAAGGGTCTTCAGTTCCATGGCCTTGCTCCCAGTGTCATCGGTTCTCGCCGCGGGCATCGCGGCAGCGAGCAGCGCGCGAATCGCTTCGACGCGCTTGCGGTTGGTGCCGAGGTCGCCCCTTCCGAGCCGCGACGCCGAGCGCACGTGGATCACGCGCTGCTGCGCGTCGAGCAGGAACTCCACGTCGTCGACGAAGCGCAGGATCGGCGTCGAGAACTCGGCGTAGAGATAGCCGGGAGACTCGGTCACGATGCGCGCGCCGCGGAATCCCGCCACCACCGCGCGAAGCGCTGCGAAGCCGCGTTCGGGATCGGCGCCCGCGCCGAGCGGCGCGATGCGGTGATACTCGGTGGTGGCATAGCTCGACACCGAGTTGCGCAGACCGGCGCGAATCTTCTTCAGCCGCCCGTCCTCCACGCCCAGGTGCGCCGTCGGGCGCGTACCGGAAAACAGTCCCATCTGTGCTCCTGCAAGTGCGATCGCGGCGGCGAGCGCCGCCGCCGCGACCACGAGCCGAACCCGCTTCAACGCCCGGGCGCCCGGCGCCACGGACCGACGCGACGCGGCGCCTGGTTCAACCGCGCCTCAGCCTCCTGATCAGGCTCGAGGTGTCGTTGCGCCGCCCGCCCATCGCCTGGACGTCGCTGTAGAACTGGTCGATCAGCGCGGTTGCGGGCAGCGGCGCGCCGTTGCGGCGGGCCTCGTCGAGGCACAGCCCGAGGTCCTTGCGCATCCAGTCGACCGCGAAGCCGTAGTCGAACTTCCCGTCGATCATCGTCGTGCCGCGGTTTTCCATCTGCCAGGACTGGGCGGCGCCCTTGCTGATCACGTCGAGCACCAGCTTCATGTCGAGCCCGGCCTGAAGGCCGAACGCGATGCCCTCGGCGAGGCCCTGGACGACGCCCGCCACGCAGATCTGGTTGACCATCTTGGCCAGCTGCCCCGCGCCCGAATCGCCGATCCGGGTGAAGGCCCTGGCGAAGGCCATTGCCACCGGCTTGGCGCGGTCGAAGGCCTCGGCGTCGCCGCCGCACATCACGGTGAGCACGCCGTTCGTGGCGCCCGACTCGCCGCCCGACACCGGCGCGTCGACGAAGTGCAGGCCGTGGTGTCTCGCGGCTTCGTAGAGCTCGCGCGCCACCATCGCCGACGCGGTCGTGTGGTCGACGAACACCGCGTCCTTCTTCATCCCGGCGAAAGCGCCGTGCTCGCCCAGCACGACCGAGCGCAGGTCGTCGTCGTTGCCCACGCAGCAGAACACCAGGTCGGCGTCTTTCGCGGCCTGGCGCGGCGTGGGGGCGGAGGCGCCGCCGTACTCGGCCGCCCACTGGTCGGCCTTGGTGGCGGTGCGGTTGTAGACGGTGACGTCGTGGCCGGCGCGCCTGAGGTGGCCCGCCATCGGGTAACCCATCACGCCCAGGCCCAGGAATGCGACCTTGCGGGTCTTGACGATGTCGTAGGTCTTCGTGCTCATTGCTCGTTGTTCTCCCTGATTGGTCGCGGGCAGCATCCCGTGCCCGCCGGGCCTCGCGGCGCGTGTGCGGCGCGTCCGGGGCGCTGAACCCCTGATTCTATCGCCGGTGGCGTCGCCGCCGGCCGCGGCCGCGGCCGCAAGCAAGGGCGCGCGGGCTAGAACCCCGCCGCGCAGCCGTCGCGCCGGCTGTCGCTGGCGGCAACGTAGCCGTCTTCGGGATCGTCCGAGAGGCGCCAGATGAACTGGCCCGAGCCGAAGTCCATGTACGGATCCGGGATCGACTCGATCTGGTGGCCCATCGCGCGCAGCGCGTTCACCACCTCGGGCGGCATCGTCTTCTCGATGTCCACCGACAGCCCGCGCTGCACCTTGAAGCGCGGCGCGTCGCACGCCGCCTGCGGGTTCTGCTTCCAGTCGATCATTCGCGTGAGCGTCTGCATGTGCCCCTGCGGCTGGATGTTGCCGCCCATCACGCCGAAGCTCATCAGCGGCTTGCCCTCGCGCGTGACGAAGGCCGGGATGATCGTGTGGAACGGGCGCTTGCCCGGCGCGACGCAGTTCGGGTGCCCGGCTTCGGTGGTGAATCCGAAGCCGCGGTTCTGCATCACGACGCCGGTGTTCGGCACCACCACGCCCGACCCGAAGCCCGCGTAGGCCGACTGGATGAACGAGACCATCATCCCGCTCTCGTCGGCCGCGGCGAGGTAGATCGTGCCCCCGGCGGGCGGCACGCCGTGCGCGAAATCGGTGGCGCGGTCGCGGCGGATCAGCTTCGCGCGCTCGCGCAGGTAGCCGTCGTCGAGCAGGTCGCGCGGGCGCACTTTCGTCATGTAGCGCTCGTCGGCCACGTACTTGTAGACGTCGGCGAAGGCCACCTTGATCGCCTCGATCTGCAGGTGGCGCGCGGCCACCGAGTCGGGCGCGTCGGCCGCCACGTCGAAGTGCGACAGCATGCCCAGCGCCATCAGCGCGGCGATTCCCTGGCCGTTGGGCGGAATCTCGTGCACGGTCAGGCCGCGGTAGTCCTTGGAGATCGGCTCGACCCACATCGGGGCGTAGGCGCGCAGGTCCTGCACCGTCATCGCGCCGCCGTGCTCGCGCGCGAAGGCCGCGATGCGCTCGGCCGTCTCGCCCTCGTAGAAGTCGCGCCCCTGGGTGGCGGCGATGCGCTCGAGCGTCTCGGCGGCGCCCTTGAACACGAAGCGCTCGCCCACCGCCGGCGCGCCACCGCGCGGCATCAGCGCGTCGGCGAAGCCCGGGATGTCCTTGAGCAGGCCGACCTGCGCCTGCCACTTCTGCTGCACGATCCGGGCAACGGCGTAGCCGCGCCGCGCGAGGTCGATCGCGGGCGCGAGCACCTGCCCGAGCGCGAGCTTCCCGAAGCGCTCGTGCAGCGCGATCCACCCGCCCACCGCGCCGGGCACCGTGGCCGCGTCCCAGCCGCGCTGCGGGATCGTGCCGCCGTGCTTGCGCTCGAAGTAGGCCACGTCCCACGCCGCCGGCGCCATGCCCGAGGCATTGAGCCCGTGCAGCCTGCTGCCGTCCCAGACCTGCGCGAACGCGTCGCCCCCGATGGCGCACGACATCGGCTCCACCATCGTGATGGCCGCGGCCGCGGCCACGGTGGCGTCGACCGCGTTGCCGCCCGCCCAGAGCATGCGCAACCCCGCCTGCGCCGCCAGCGGATGCGAGGTGGAGACGATGTTGCGCGCGAACACCGGCGAGCGCATCGTCGGGTATCCGGCTTTCCAGTCGAAGGGGAAGTGGTTCATCGGTCGGGATCCGTGGTGGAGAGCGCCCGCCGGTTCAGCAACCGAGCTGGTCGGCCAGGTGCCCGAATCCGGTGGCGTGGATGTCGAAGGCCGGGTCGGGCGAGACGTCGTTCGGCACCTTCGGGCCGAACTCGTCGGGGCGCGCGACGAAGGCCGTTGCCAGCCCGCAGGCCTGCGCCGCGCGAAGGTCGCTCTTGTGCGCGGCCACCATCATCACCTGCGAGGGGGCCAGGTCGAACACCTCGGCCACGCCCAGGTAGGTCTGGGGGTCGGGCTTGTAGTGGCGGAACACTTCGGCCGAGAGGATCAGGTCCCAGGGCAGGCGCGCGCGCCTGGCCATGTCGGCGAGCAGGCCGAGGTTGCCGTTCGACAGCGTGCACAGCCGGAACTTCGTCTTCAGGCGCGCCAGGCCGGCAACGGCCTCGGGCCAGGGGTCGAGCCGGTGCCACGCCAGGTTGAGGTGGCGGCGCTCGGGCTCGGGCATCGACGCCAGCCCGAAGCGGGGAAGGATCGCGTCGAGGATCGCGCGGTGCAGCACGTCGATCTTGGTCCAGCCGAGCTCGCCGCTGCGCACCCTCGCCATCGCCGGCTCGTAGCCGTCGCGCCACGCGTTGGCGAAGGCGTCGCCGTCCACCGCGGGAGCGATCGCGCGCATCTCGCGCACGATCGAGCCGTGCCAGTCCACCACCGTGCCGAAGACGTCGAACGCGAGGACTTCGATCGTGTCGGCAATGGCGCGATGCGCGGGCGGCGAGGCGGCCAATCAGGTCTCCTCTTCGGAAAACGCCTCGGCGCGCTTCTTCGCGATCGCCGGCAGGAACACGATCACGACCAGCGCCGCCGCCATCAGCAGCATCGTGAGCGAGAGCGGGCGCGTGAAGAACACCGACCAGTCGCCGCGCGAGATCGTCATCGCGCGACGCAGGTACTCCTCCATCAGCTTGCCCAGCACGAAGCCGAGCAGCAGCGGCGCCGGTTCGCAGTCGAGCTTCTTGAACACGTAGCCGAGGATCGCGAACGGGATCGTCATGAACACGTCGAACACGTTGTTGTTCACCGAATATGCGCCGATCACGCAAAACAGCAGGATCGCCGGGTACAGCAGCCGGTAGGGCACGGTGAGCAGCTTGATCCACAGGCCGATCAGCGGCAGGTTGAGGATCACCAGCATCAGGTTGCCGATCCACATCGACGCGATCAGGCCCCAGAACAGCGCCGGGTTGCTGGTCATCACCTGCGGGCCGGGCTGGATGTTGTGGATCATCATCGCCGCGACCATCAGCGCCATCACCGGCGTGGTCGGAATGCCCAGCGTGAGCATCGGGATGAACGAGGTCTGCGCGCCGGCGTTGTTGGCCGACTCGGGCCCGGCCACGCCCTCGATCGCGCCGGTGCCGAAACGCTCGGGCGTCTTGGAGATCTTCTTCTCGATCGCGTAGGAAGAGAACGACGCCAGCACCGCGCCGCCCCCGGGCAGGATGCCCAGGAAAGAGCCCAGCGCGGTGCCCCGCAATATCGGCGCGATCGAGGCCTTGAACTCCGGCCAGCTCGGCAGCAGCCGCCCCACCTTCTTCGTGAACACCTCGCGGTGCTCGCGCTGCTCGAGGTTGGCGATGATCTCGCCGAAGCCGAACATCCCCATCGCGATCACGACGAACTCGATGCCGTCGGAGAGCTCCGGCACGTCGAAGCTGAAGCGCGCGACGCCCGAGTTCACGTCGGTGCCGATCATCCCGAGCAGCAGGCCGAGCACCACCATCGCGAGCGCCTTGATGAACGAGCCGTGCGCGAGCACCACGGCGGCGATCAGCCCGAGCACCATCAGCGCGAAGTACTCGGCCGGCCCGAACTTGAACGCCACTTC
>DATCZK010000169.1:0-24571 GCA_036525975.1 Burkholderiaceae bacterium
CCCTCGAGACCGACCTGCTCGCCTCGATCGACCCCTCACGCTTCCTGCGCCAGGCCGCGCGTCGCGCGCGCCTGTGAGCCGAGCGGCTACACTTGCGCCTTCGAACGAGACGCGGCCCCCATGACATCTCACGCGCAACGCCCGCAATACGACTGCTCGAAGTGCCCCGGTTACTGCTGCAGCTACCCACGGATCGAAGTAGGCAACGCCGATCTCAAGCGCCTCGCCAGGCACTTCTCGCTCAGCGTGGAAGTGGCCGAGCGGCGATTCACGCGCGTGTGGCGCAGCGAAGACGGCTTCGAGCGCGTGTTGCGTCATCAGAAGGACAGCATCTACGGAACGGTCTGCCGCTTCTTCGACACCGACGCGCGCCGCTGCACCGTGTACAAGGCGCGCCCCGGCGTGTGCCGCGAGTATCCGGACCGCCCCAAGTGCGGCTACTACGACTTCCTGAAATTCGAGCGCCGGCACCAGGACGACCCCGACTTCATCCCGAGCGCCTGATCGGGGCGCAACACGCGAGGACAGACATGCAGACCATCGGCACCCCGCTCTCCCCCAACGCAACCCGGGTGATGCTCCTGGGCGCCGGCGAGCTGGGCAAGGAGGTGATCATCGCGCTGCAGCGGCTGGGCGTGGAGGTGATCGCGGTGGACCGCTACGCCAACGCGCCCGGACAGCAGGTGGCGCACCGCGCGCACGTGATCAACATGGCCGACGGCGCGCAGCTGCGCGAGCTGATCGCGCGCGAACGCCCGCACCTGGTCGTGCCCGAGATCGAGGCGATCGCCACCGACACGCTGGTCGAGCTCGAGGCCGAGGGAGCGGCCACGGTGATCCCGACCGCGCGCGCCGCACGGCTCACGATGAATCGCGAGGGCATCCGGCGGCTCGCGGCCGAGGAGCTCGGCCTGAAGACCTCCGCCTACCGCTTCGCGAGCAGCCTGGCCGAGCTTCGGGCGGCCGTCGAAGGCGGGTCGGGCGCGCCGCCGATCGGCTACCCGTGCATCGTCAAGCCGGTGATGTCCTCCTCCGGCAAGGGGCAGTCGAAGGTGGACACGCCGGCCGAACTGGAAGCTGCGTGGAAGTACGCCGCCAGCGGCGGGCGCGTCGATTCCGGCCGGGTGATCGTCGAGGGGCTGGTGAGATTCGACTACGAGATCACGCTGCTCACCGTGCGGGCGCGCGCGGCCGACGGTTCGATCGCAACGCACTACTGCGAGCCGATCGGTCACGTGCAGGTCTCGGGCGACTACGTCGAGAGCTGGCAGCCCCACCCGATGCGCCCGCAGGCGCTCGCGCGCGCGCGCGAGATCGCGCACGCGGTCACTTCGAACCTGGGCGGCACGGGAATCTTCGGCGTGGAGCTCTTCGTCGCCGGCGACGAAGTCTGGTTCTCCGAAGTCAGTCCGCGGCCGCACGACACCGGCCTCGTCACGCTCGCAACGCAGAACCAGTCGGAGTTCGAGCTGCACGCGCGCGCGATCCTCGGGCTGCCGGTGGACACCTCGCTGCGCGCCGTCGGCGCCAGCGCCGTGATCTACGGCGGCGTGGAGGCCCGCGGCATCGTGTTCGACGGCGTGGCCGACGCGCTCGCGGTGCCCGATACCGACCTGCGCCTGTTCGGAAAGCCGGAGTCCTTCGTCAAGCGCCGGATGGGGGTTGCGCTCGCGCGCGCGAAAGACGTGCAGACCGCGCGCGAGAACGCGAAGCTGGCCGCCTCGCGCGTTCGCCCGCGGGCGGCGTAGGCGCGGGCGGCGCAGCGCGGGTGGCGCAGTTCAGGCCCGCGCGCACCGGCCGGCGCGCCGGCTAGTGGCTGCGCAGGATCGTCTCGATCACGCGCTGCACCGCGAGCCCGGTGGCGGCGTCGGGAAGGCGGTGCGCCTGGCCGCGCGCGAGGCGCGCGAGCACGTCGAGCTGCGCCTGGAACGACGCGGTGCGCCCGTCGGGGTGCGGCGCGATCGGCACCGGCTCCTCCACCCAGGCCCCGTCGGAGAAACGCAGCAGCTGGTGCCAGTTCTCGAGCCGCAGCGCGCCGCGCTCGCCGCGCACGGTGAAGCGGACTTCGTCCGGCCCTCCCCCGCCGCTACTCGCGAGCACGCGCGAGGGCAGTCCGCCGCACGAGAGCAACGCGGCCGCCGAGCGCTCGCACAGCGAGGGGTCGTCCGCGTACTCGACGAAGGATTCGCGGTGCAGGCAGTCGCCGAACAGGTCGATCATCAGGTAGACGAAGTGCGAGAGCACCTCGCGCACGAATCCGCCCTCGGCGCGCAGCGAGAGCCAACGTGCGCTGGCCTGCCAGTCGCGCGGCCAGCGGCTGAAGAACAGCTGCGTCTCGATCGCCAGCGGGCGACCGATCGCGCCGCCGGCGAGCAGGCGCTCGAGTGCGCGCGCGCCGGGAGCGGTGGCGAACACGTAGTTCAGCGCGTTCGGCGTGCCCGCGCGCGCGAGCTCGGCCACCATCGCCTCGCCCTCGGCAACGTCGGCCGCAAGGGGCTTCTCGCAGAACAGCGCCTTGCCGTGCCTGGAGGCGAGTTGCGCGTAGTGGCGATGCCACCCGGGCGGCGTGCCCACGTACACGACGCGCGTGCGCGGATCGGCGATTGCCGCCTCCGCGCTCCGCGCAATCGGTGCGTGCGCGAACGACGCGCGGGCGCGCTCGCGGGCGCCTTCGTCGGGATCCCAGGCGCCGACGATCGAGTAGTCGGTGCGATGCGCGGTGTTCGCGAGCATGCGCGTTCCGATCACGCCCAGGCCGATCACCGCGAGACCGATCGTGTCGTTGCTCATCGCCTGTTCCTCATGAATCCCCTCGCCAAGCGTTCGCTCAGCCGACCCACTCGCGCGCGTTGCGAAACAGCCGCATCCAGGGCGAGTCTTCTCCGAGCGACGGATCGCGCCAGCTCATCTGCACCGAGCGGAACACCCGCTCGGGGTGCGGCATCAGGATCGTCGCGCGCCCGTCGGCCGTCGTGAACCCGGTGAGCCCGCCCGGCGAGCCGTTCGGGTTGAACGGATAGCGCTCGGCCGCCGAGCCGTCGTTGTTGACGAAGCGCATCGCGCCGAGCGCGCCCGAGGCCGCGGATGCGTCGGCGAACGACGCGCGCCCTTCGCCGTGCGCCACCGCGACCGGAATGCGGCTGCCGTGCATCCCGCGCAGGAGGATCGACGGCGACTCGAGCACCTCCACCATCGACAGCCGCGCCTCGTACTGCTCGGAGCGGTTGCGCAGGAACTGCGGCCAATGCTGTGCGCCGGGAATGATCGACTTGAGCAACGAGAGCATCTGGCAGCCGTTGCACACGCCCAGGCTGAACGTGTCGGCGCGCGCGAAGAAGCGCGCGAACCGGTCGGCGAGCTCGGCGTTGAACAGCACCGAGCGCGCCCAGCCGGCGCCGGCGCCGAGCACGTCGCCGTAGGAGAACCCCCCGCAGGCCACGAGGCCGCGGAACTGCTCGAGCGAGTGCCTGCCCGCGAACAGGTCGGTCATGTGCACGTCGTGCGCGTCGAAGCCGGCCCGCGTGAACGCGGCGGCCATCTCCACGTGGCTGTTCACCCCCTGCTCGCGCAGGATCGCAACCCGCGGGCGCTCGCCGCGCGCGACGTAGGGCGCCGCGATGTCTTGCGACGGGTCGAAGCCGAGCGACAGGTGCAGCCCGGGATCGTCCCCGAGCGAGATCGCGTCGAATTCCTCGCGCGCGCACTGCGGGTTGTCGCGCAGCGCCGCGATGCGAAAGCTGGTCTCGGCCCACAGCGCGCGCAGCTTCGCCCTCGACTCGCTCCAGACGCGCCGGCCGTCGCGGTAGACCTCGATCGCGTCGCCGGCGGTGACGCTGCCGATCACGTGCGAGTGCGCCGCGAGCCCGTGCTCGCGCAGAACCGCCATGGTCCGGTCGCGCTCGGCCGCGGCAACCTGGATGACCGCGCCGAGCTCCTCGTTGAACAGCGCCCTCAACGTGAGCTCGTCGCGCTGCACCGACACCTGCGCGGTGCGGATCCTGTAATCGCCCCAGTCGGCCGCATTCGGGTCGATCGTGAGCAGGTCGACGTTGATCGCCACGCCGCAGTTCGCCGCGAACGCCATCTCGGCCACGGTCGCGAACAGGCCGCCGTCGCTGCGGTCGTGGTAGGCGAGCAGCGCGCCGCCCTCGTTGAGCCGCTGGATCGCGTCGAACAGCGACACCAGCAGCGCCGGATCGTCGAGGTCGGGCGCCTCGTTGCCGACCTGCTGGGTAACCTGCGCGAAGGCCGATCCGCCGAGCCGCGAGCGGCCGCGCCCCAGGTCGATCAGGATCAGCACCGAGTCGACCCCGCGGCGCAGTTCGGGCGTGAGCACCTTGCGCACGTCGCTCACCGGCGCCCACGCGCTCGCCACCAGCGACACCGGCGCGCTCACGCGCCGCTCGCGGCCGGCGTCGTCGCGCCAGACCGTGCGCATCGACAGGGAGTCCTTGCCCACCGGCACGCTGATGCCGGTGGCGATGCACAGCTCGGAGCAGGCGCGCACCGCGTCGAACAGGTCGGCGTCGTCGGAAGGCGTGCCGCACGCCGCCATCCAGTTGGCCGAGAGCTTGATCCGCCCGATCGGCCCGATCGGCGCGGCCGCGATGTTGGTCACGGCCTCGGCGATCGCCATCCGCGCCGAGGCCGCGGCGTCGATCACCGCGAGCGGCGATCGCTCGCCCATCGCGAGCGCGTCGCCCTGGTACCCGGCGTAGTCGCGCAGGCCCACCGCGCAGTCGGCCACCGGCACCTGCCAGGGGCCGACCATCTGGTCGCGCGCGGTGAGGCCGCCCACGCTGCGGTCGCCGATCGTCACCAGGAACTACTTGCTCGCCACCGCCGGCAGGCGGAGCACGCGCGCCACGACCTCGCCGAGGTCGAGCCCGGCGGCGTCCACCGGCGGGAGGTCGCGCGCGCGCCGCTCGCCCACCCTGTGCATCTTCGGGGGCTTGCCCAGCAGCACGTCGATCGGCATGTCCACCGGGCGCGATCCGTCGGGGGCGGCCAGCACCAGCTGGTGGTCGCTCGAGACCGTGCCCACGACGGCGAACGGACAGCGCTCGCGCGCGCACGTCGCGTCGAACGCGGCGAGCGACTGCGGCGCGATCGCGAGCACGTAGCGCTCCTGCGACTCGTTGCACCAGATCTCGGCGGGCGAAAGCCCGCTCTCCTCGACCGGAATGCGCGCGAGCTCGAAGCGCGCCGCGCGCCCCGCGCCGTAGACGAGCTCCGGGAACGCGTTCGACAGCCCGCCCGCGCCCACGTCGTGGATCGACAGGATCGGGTTCTCGTCGCCCAGGCTCCAGCACGCGTCGAGCACTTCCTGCGCGCGGCGCTGGATCTCGGGGTTGCCGCGCTGCACCGAATCGAAATCCAGCTCCGCGGTGTTGGTGCCCGCCCCCATGCTCGACGCCGCGCCACCCCCCAGGCCGATGCGCATGCCCGGCCCGCCGAGCTGGATCAGCAGCGTGCCAACCGGCAGGTCGAGCTTGTGCGAGTGGCGCGCGTCGAGCGAACCCACGCCGCCGGCGATCATGATCGGCTTGTGGTAGCCGCGCACGTCGCCGGCCACGTTCTGCTCGTAGCTGCGGAAGTAGCCCAGCAGGTTCGGGCGGCCGAACTCGTTGTTGAACGCCGCGCCGCCGATCGGGCCCTCGATCATGATCGAGAGCGCGCTGGCAATGCGCTGCGGCGCGCCGTACGCAGCCGCGTGGGAGCTCGCGCGCAAGCCGGGCGGCTCGGTCACGTCCTGCGCGTTCTCCCACGCCTGCTCGAAGCCCGGGATGCGCAGGTTCGACACCGTGAACCCGGTGAGGCCGAAACGCGGGCGCGCCCCGCGCCCGGTGGCGCCCTCGTCGCGGATCTCGCCTCCCGCCCCCGTTGCCGCCCCCGGGAAGGGGGAGATCGCGGTCGGGTGATTGTGCGTCTCGACCTTGAGCAGGCTGTGCGCGAGCTGCTCCACTTCGCGGTAGCGCCCCGCATCCCGCGCGTGGGCGATCATCCGGTGCACCGGGCCGCCCTCCAAGATCGCCGCGTTGTCGGCGTACGCCACCACGGTGCCGATCGGGTGCGCCGCGTGCGTGGCGCGGATCATCGCGAACAGCGACTGCGCCTGCGGCTCGCCGTCGATCGTCCAGCGCGCGTTGAAGATCTTGTGGCGGCAGTGCTCGGAATTGGCCTGCGCGAACATCATCAGCTCGACGTCGCTCGGGTCGCGCCCCTCCTCGGCGAAGGCCTCGACCAGGTAGTCGATCTCGTCGTCCGACAGCGCCAGGCCCAGCGCGCGGTCGGCTTGCACCAGCGCCGCGCGCCCGCGCGCCGAGAGCGCGATGCGCTGCAGCGGGCGGCCCTCGAGCGGGGCGAACAGCGCTGCCGGATCCGGCGGGGAGAGCAACGCCGTCTCGGTCATCCGGTCGTGCAGCACGTCGACGAGCCTCGCGAGCGCGGCCTCGTCGATCGAACGCGCCGCGCCGAGAAGCCCGCGGCGCGCGGCGATCCGGTATTCGGTGCCGCGCTCGATGCGGTGGATCGCGGCCATCGCGCAACTGTGCGCGATGTCGGTGGCCTTGCTCGCCCACGGCGAGATCGTGCCGATGCGCGGCAACACGTGCACCGCGCTGCCCTGGCAGGAGAACTCGTGCGCGCCCCCGGCGCCGAGCAGCGCGACCAGCCGCGCGCGCTCGTCCTCGCCGATCGCCTGGTCCGACCAGACCACGTAGAAGTGGCGGGCGTCGAGCGCCTCGACCGCAGGGTCGATCGCGCACAACCGCTCGAGCAGTCGCTGGCGACGGAATTCGGACAGGGCGGACTGCCCAGGAATCGTCAGAAAGGCAGGCATCAGGGCTCAGCCGGACCCGCCGCGCCCGGCTCGGTGAAATGAATCTGCGATTATACGATCCCGCCCGCGCGCGATCAGTCGCGCAGCGCCGCCGCATCCGCGGCCGCGAGCGCCGCCATGTTCACCACGCGCCGAACCGTGCTCGAGGGGGTGAGGATGTGCACCGGGCGCGCCGCCCCGAGCAGGATCGGGCCCACCGTGATCCCCTTTCCGCCGGTCACCTTCAGCACGTTGAACAGGATGTTCGACGCGTCGAGGTTCGGCGTGAGCAGCAGGTTCGCAGCGCCCGCGTAGCCCGACTCGGGGAGGAAGCTGTGGCGGATCGACTCCGACAGCGCCGCGTCGCCGTGGAGCTCGCCGTCGCAGGGCACGTCCGGCGCCGCCACCGCGAACAGTTCGCGCGCCTCGCGCATCTTCACCGCCGAGGCGCGATTGCTCGACCCGTACATCGAGTGCGACAGGAAGGCGACCTTGGGCGGCAAGCCGAAGCGGCGAAGCTCGCGGCTCCCCAGCCGCGCGATCTCGGCGAGCTGTTCGGCGGTGGGTTCTTCGTTCACCAGCGTGTCGGCCACGAAGATCGTGTACTCGTGCAGCATGACCGCGTTCATCGTCGCGAAGCACCCGGCCCCCGGCGCCAGCCCGATCACGTCGCGCACGTGCTCGAAGTGCGCCTCGAAGCGCCCGAACAATCCGCAGAG
This sequence comes from Burkholderiaceae bacterium, assembly GCA_036525975.1. Taxonomy (GTDB): domain Bacteria; phylum Pseudomonadota; class Gammaproteobacteria; order Burkholderiales; family Burkholderiaceae_E; genus Quisquiliibacterium. Next base: position 7,540 of record DATCZK010000169.1, read on the forward strand.
CATCGCGTCGGCGTCGCCGCGCCGAACCATCATCGCGGCGATCGTCGTCGTCGAGCGGCGCAGCACCGCCTTCGCGATGTCCTGCGTCACCCCGCGCCGGCCCATCAGCGCGTGGTAGTCGCTCCAGTAATCGCGGAATCGGGGGTCGTCCTCGGGATCGACCAGCTCGTAGTCGCTGCCCGCGACCAGGCGCAGGCCCGCTTTGGCGATGCGCGCCGAGATCACCGCCGGCCGGCCGATCAGCACCGGGCGCGCGAGCCCCTCGTCGATCACCATCTGGGCGGCGCGCAGCACCCGCTCGTCCTCGCCTTCGGCGAAGGCGACGCGCTCGACCCTCTTGCGCGCGCTCTCGAACACCGGCCGCATGAACGTGCCGGTGTAGGTGACGAAGCGCTGCAGCGACTGGCGGTAGGCCTCGATGTCTTCGATCGGGCGCTCGGCGACGCCGGAGGCCGCGGCGGCCGCCGCCACCGCCGGCGCGATGCGCAGGATCAGGCGGCTGTCGAAGGGCTTCGGAATCAGGTAGTCGGGGCCGAAGCGCAGCTCCTGGCCGGCGTACGCGGAGGCCACCTCGTCGCTGATCTCGGCTTTCACCAGGTCGGCGATTTCGCGCACGCAGGCGAGCTTCATCGGCTCGTTGATCGTGGTCGCGCCGCTGTCGAGGGCGCCGCGGAAGATGTACGGGAAGCACAGGACGTTGTTGACCTGGTTCGGGTAGTCGGAGCGGCCGGTGGCGATGATGCAGTCGGGGCGAACTTGTTTCGCCAGCTCGGGGCGGATCTCGGGCTCCGGGTTGGCCAGCGCGAGGATGATCGGCTGGCTGCCCATCGACGCGACCATCTCGCGGGTGAGCACGCCCGCGGCCGAGCACCCCAGGAACACGTCGGCGCCGCGCACCGCGTCATCCAGCGTGCGCGCGTCGGTCTTGCGGCAGTAGCGTTTCTTGCTCTCGTCGAGAGAACCGGCGCGCCCCTCGTAAATCACGCCCTTGGAGTCGACGACCAGGATCTTCCCGGGGTCCACGCCCAGCGCCACCATCAGGTCGAGGCAGGCGATGGCCGCCGCGCCGGCGCCCGAGACCGCGATCGACACCTCGGAGATCGCCTTGTTCACCAGCTCCAGGCCGTTCAACAGGGCCGCGGCCGAGATGATCGCCGTGCCGTGCTGGTCGTCGTGGAACACCGGAATGCGCAGCCGCTCGCGCAGCTTGCGCTCCACGTAGAAGCACTCGGGCGCCTTGATGTCCTCGAGGTTGATCCCGCCCAGCGTCGGCTCGAGCGCCGCGATGATCTCCACCAGGCGGTCCGGGTCCTTCTCGGCGAGCTCGATGTCGAACACGTCGATGCCCGCGAACTTCTTGAACAGGCAGCCCTTGCCCTCCATCACCGGCTTGCCGGCGAGCGGCCCGATGTCGCCCAGCCCGAGCACGGCCGTGCCGTTGGTCACGACCGCCACCAGGTTGCCGCGCGCGGTGAATTCGGCGGCGAGCGCCGGATTCTCGTGGATCGCGGTGCAGGCGTAGGCCACGCCGGGCGAATACGCGAGGGAGAGGTCGCGCTGGTTCGCCAGCGGCTTGGTCGGCGTGACCGAGATCTTGCCGCGCGTGGGCGAGCGGTGGTACTCGAGCGCCGCGTCGCGTAGCGCGCTTTCGGCCTGGGTCAGTTCCCTTGACATGGCTGGCTCCCCTGTCGGTGCGTTTCTTCGTATCCTACGCCGCCGCCCCGGAGCAGGCGCGCCACATCCATTCGACCATCGTGCGCACGTCGAACACCGGCAAGCCGAGTTCGCGCCGCAGCGCCCCCGCATAGGGCGGCAGGTTCGTGCACTCGAGCACGAGCGCGCCGATCGACGCGTCGCCCGCGAGCAGCGTGCGCGCCGTGGCGAGCAGTTCTTCGCGCACCCCCGCGGTGTCCATCGAGCGGGCGTCGCCCTCGATCGCGCTGCGAAGCGCACCGCCGGCCGGCATGCCGGCAACCGGCGTGTCGGCCGGAGCCCCGACCGAGGCGAGGTGCTCGGCGCCCAGCGCGTTGGCGTCGAAGGTGATCACACCGCAGCGTTTGCCGCGCGCGAGCAGCGGGTTCACCCAAGCCACCTGCAGCAGGCTCGACGTCGCCACCGGCACCGGCAGCGCGTCGGCGAGCGCGCGCTGGTGCAGCGCGAGCAGCCCGCACGAGGTCACGATCGCCCGTGCGCCGCGCTCCACCAGCGCGTGCCCGGCTTTCACGAACGGCGGCACGAGGCCCTCGGCGCCGCGATGCACGACGCTGTCCACGTCCGCGCCGGCCACGCGCTCGAACAGCAGCGGCGCGTCGAACCCGTTGCGGTTGCCGATGTCGCCCACCGGCCTTGGAAACGCCGTGCGCAGCATCAGCACGCCGATCGCCCCGGCGGGGGCTCGCGGCCGGGGGCCCGCGCCCTGCACGCCGCGGCCCGCGCCCGCCCTCGTGTGCGCCTCCTGTTCCTTGCCCAGTTGATCTCCTCCCCGGTGAATGCGCTATTCTCTCCCAGTTTGGGCAACGCACCGGCGCGCAAGCCGGCCGCGATCCTCTAAACTGCGTGCGCAAACGAAGCCAACTACGGGAGAGACCGATGAAACCGATCCGTGCCGCGATTCTCACGGCAGCGCTGTCCGCCCTTGCGAGCGGCGCCCTTGCACAGACCAAGTGGGACCTGCCCGCCGCCTATCCGGCGCAGAACTTCCACACCGAGAACATCACCCAGTTCGCCAACGACATCGACAAGGCCACGGGCGGCAAGCTCAAGATCACCGTGCACCCGGGTGCGTCGCTGTTCAAGGCGCCCGAGATCAAGCGCGCCGTGCAGGGCGCGCAGGCGCAGATCGGCGAGATCCTGCTGGTGAACTTCTCGAACGAAGACCCGATCTACGAAGCCGACGGCATCCCGTTCCTGGCCACCGGCTACGACGGCGCGATGAAGCTGTACAAGGCGCAAAAGCCGCTGCTCGAGAAGAAGCTCGCCTCGCAGGGCATGATGCTGCTCTACGCGGTGCCGTGGCCCCCGCAAGGCATCTACACGAACCGCGAGCTCAACAGCGCGGCCGACATGAAGGGCCTGAAGTGGCGCGCATACAGCCCGGCCACGGCCAAGATCGCCGAGCTCGTGGGCGCGCAGCCGGTCACGATCCAGGCGGCGGAGCTGCCGCAGGCGCTCGCCACCGGCACCGTCGACTCGTACATGTCCTCGGGCTCGACCGGTTACGACTCCAAGACCTACGAGCACATCAAGAAGTGGTACGACACGCAGGCCTGGCTGCCCAAGAACGCGATCATCGTGAACAAGAAGTCGTTCGACGCGCTCGACAAGGCCACGCAGTCGGCCGTGCTCAAGGCCGCGGCCGACGCCGAAGCGCGCGGCTGGAAGGTGTCTGAGGAGAAGAACGGCTGGTACAAGGAGCAGCTCAAGGGCAAGGGCATGGCGATCGTCGCCCCGTCGGCCCAACTCACGGCCGACATGAAGAAGGTCGGCGAGACGATGTTGAGCGACTGGCTGAAGAAGTCCGGCACCGACGGCAAGGCGCTGGTCGACGCCTACCAGAAGATGTAAGCGGCGCCGGTGCGCCGTTTCCTCGAAGGGCTGTACCGGGGGGCCGCCTGGCTGGCGGCCTTTTGCATGATCGGCGTGCTCGCGATGGTGCTCACCACCATCGTGACGCGCCAGATCGGCGTGCACATACCGGGCACCGACGCCTACGCCGGCTACTTCATGGCCGGCGCGGGCTTCCTCGCGCTCGCGCACACGCTCAAGCGCGGCGAGCACATCCGCGTCACGCTGTTCGTGAGCTTCCTCAAGGGGCGTGCGCACCGCCTGCTGGAGTTGTGGGCCCTGGGCGCGGCGGTGATGCTCGCCACGCTGTTCGCCTACTTTTCCACGCGCCTGGCGTGGCAGTCGCACCTGTTCAACGACATCTCCACGGCCAACGACGCGACGCCGCTGTGGATCCCCCAGATCGCGATGGCGCTGGGCACGATCATCCTGCTGATCGCCTTCATCGACGAGTTCGTGCTCGAGTGGCGCGGACTGCGCGGTAACGAAGGCCAAGCAAAAGACGCGGCCAACGAAGCGCCGCGCATCGAGTGAAGCGATGGGTGACCTCGTCATCACGGCCCTGCTGGTGGTTGCGCTGTTCGCGCTCCTGGGCTCGGGCGTCTGGATAGGCCTCACGCTCTCGGGCGTGGCGTGGATCGGCATGGAGCTCTTCTCCACCCGCCCTGCCGGCGACGCGATGGCCGTCACGATCTGGGGCTCGTCATCGAGCTGGACGCTCACCGCGCTGCCGCTGTTCATCTGGATGGGCGAGATCCTGTTCCGCACGCGCCTGTCGGAAGACATGTTCCGGGGCCTCGCGCCGTGGATGAACCACCTGCCGGGCCGGCTGCTGCACACCAACATCATCGGCTGCACGATCTTCGCGGCCGTGTCGGGCTCCTCGGCCGCCACCTGCGCCACGATCGGCAAGATGACGCTGCCCGAGCTCGGCAAGCGCGGCTACCCCGAGGCGCAGACAGTGGGCACGCTCGCCGGCGCGGGCACGCTCGGGCTGCTGATCCCGCCCTCGATCATCATGATCGTCTACGGCGTCACGGCCGAAGTGTCGATCGCAAAGCTCTTCATCGCCGGCGTGATCCCCGGAATGCTGCTCGCCGGGCTGTTCATGGGCTACGTGATCATCTGGGCGCTGCTCAACCCGAAGAAGGTGCCGCCGGCCGACGCGCACTTGAGCTTCACCCAGAAGGTGCGCGCGTCGCGCAGCCTCATTCCGGTGGTGGCCCTGATCCTGGCCGTGCTCGGCTCGATCTACTCGGGTGTGGCGACAGCCACCGAGGCGGCGGCGCTGGGCGTGGTGGGCTCGCTCGTGATCTCGGCCGTGCAGGGCTCGCTCACGCGGGTCACGTTCCGCCAGTCGCTGATGGGGGCAACGCGCCTGTACTGCATGATCGCGCTGATCCTCGCCGGGGCCGCGTTCCTCACGCTGTCGATGGGCTACATCGGCCTGCCGCGCCACCTCGCCGAGTGGATCGCAACGCTGGGCCTGTCGCGCTTCGAGCTGATCGTCGCGCTCGCGCTGTTCTTCATGCTGCTGGGCTGCTTCCTCGACGGCATCTCGATGGTCGTGCTCACGATGGGCGTGCTGCTGCCCACCGTGGACGCCGCCGGCATCGACCTGATCTGGTTCGGGATCTTCATCGTGCTGGTGGTGGAGATGGCCCAGATCACGCCCCCGGTCGGTTTCAACCTCTTCGTACTGCAGGGCATGACCGGAAGGCAGCTGCCCTGGATCGCGAAGGTCACGATGCCCACCTTCGTGCTGATGGTGCTCGCGATCGGCCTGATCTATCTGTTCCCCGAGCTGGTGAACTGGCTGCCGAGCAAGATGAGCAAGGGCTGAGGCCGGCGCAGCGCGCCGCCCCCCGCCCCACCACCACCGAGCGAGCATCGTGCACGTGATCGTCGTTGGCGCCGGCATCGTCGGCGTGTGTTGCGCGTGGTACCTGCGTCGCGAGGGCTGCGAAGTCACCGTCCTCGACCGCCGCTCGGGAGTCGCGCAGGAGACGAGCTTCGCGAATGCGGGCATCGTCGCGGCGGGCAACATCAATCCCTGGGCGGCGCCGGGCATGCCGCGCAAGGTCCTCTCGTACCTGCTCGCGCGCGAGGCGCCGCTTCGCTTCACGCCCACGGCCAGCCCGGCGCAGTGGCGCTGGCTCGCGCGCTGGCTCGGGCAATGCCGGCTCGATCGCTACCGGGTCAATCGCGAGCGCATGCAGCGGATCGCGCTCTACAGCCGTTCGCAGCTGCACGCGCTGCGCGCCGAGTTGGGCATCGAGTACGAGCAGGCGCAGGGATACCTGCAGTTGCTGCGCAGCGAGCGCGAGGTGGAGCTCACCGACCCGGCCCGGGCGATGCTCGCCGAGCAGGGCGTTCCGTTCGCACTGCTCGACCCGGCGCAGGTCTACGAGCTCGAACCGGGGCTCTCGCGCGAGGCGCCGCTCGCCGCGGCGTTGCACCTTCCCGAGGACGAGTCCGGCAACTGCGCGCTGTTCGCGCACGCGCTGCGACGCCACGCCGAAGACGCGGGGGTTCGTTTCCGCTTCAACCAGCTCGTGCAGCGCGTGCTCGTCGACGGCTCGAGCGCGCGCGGCGTGGTCGTGGCGCGACGCGAGATCGCCGCCGACGCCGTCGTGATCGCCGCGGCCAACGCGAGCCCCGCGTTGCTGCGGCCCTGCGGCATCCGGATCCCGATGTACCCGATCAAGGGCTACTCGGCCACCGTCGCGCTCGAGCCCGCCGAGATCGGCCCGCGCCACGCGATGATGGACGAGGCCTACAAGACCGCGATCACGCCGTTCGGCAACCGCATCCGGATCGCCGGCACGGCGGAGATCGGCAACGCCGAGCTCACGATGCACGAGCCGTCGCTGCGCACGCTGCTCAAGGTCGCGAAGGACTGGTTTCCCGCCGCGGCCCGCTATTCCAAGTCGCAGTACTGGGTGGGCGCGAGGCCGATGCTTCCCGACGGCGCCCCGCTGCTCGGCGCGACGCCGGTGCGCGGCCTGTTCCTCAACCTCGGCCACGGCTCCACCGGGTGGGCGATGGCCTGCGGATCGGGGCGCGTGGTGGCCCACGCGGTCGCCGGGCGCGAGCCCGAGATCTCCCTCGACGGACTCACCCTCGAGCGGTATCGTTGAGCGCGATGGCCGCGCTCTACCTCAGCCGAACGATCCGCCGCATCGAAACGGCCTGGATCGGCGTCTTGCCCGAGGGCACGCTGATGCGGCGCGCGGCCGCCGCCGTGGCCGCGTCGGCCGAGCGCGTCGCGCGCACGCTGCCGCGCGCCACGCCGATCGTCGCGCTGGTGGGCCCGGGCAACAACGGGGGTGACGCGCTGCTCGCGCTGATGATGCTGCACGCGCGCGGATACGCGACGCGGGCGCTGTTCGCATCCGATCGCCGCCCCGACGCGCCCGACGCCGCCGGGGTGCACGACCGCTTCGTCGCCGGCGGCGGGCGGGTCGACGCGCTCGACAGCCTCGCCAGCATGCTCGACGCCCCGGTCCTCGTCGTGGACGGCTTGTTCGGAATCGGTCTCGCGCGACCGCTCCAGGGCGCGATCGCGGGCGCGGCCGCGCGCCTGCGCGCCTGCGGCGCCGTCGTGGTCGCGGTGGACACGCCCAGCGGCATCGACGCGGACACCGGTGCGGTGGTCGGCGGGCCCGATGCGATCGCGGTGCGCGCCCATCGCACCGTGACGATGATCGGCGACAAGCCCGGCCTGCACACCGGCGCCGCCACCGAACACGCCGGCGAGATCGAGGTGGCCGACCTCGGCCTGGACGCGATGCCCGACGCCACGCCGCTCGCGCCCGACGGCCTGCTGTTCGAAGGCGACGACGCGCGCAGCTTGCTGCCCGCGCGCCCGGCCAACGCGCACAAGGGAAGCTTCGGTTCGGTGCTGGTGGTGGGCGGCGCTCGCGGCATGAGCGGCGCGGCGCTGCTCGCCGCGCGCGCTTCGCAAGCCTGCGGCGCCGGCCGGACCCTGATCGCCTCGCCCGACGAGCCGGTGTTCGATCCGGCGCAGCCGCAGCTGATGACGCGCCCGATCGACGCGCCGCTCGAGGGCGTGGACGCGATCTGCATCGGCTGCGGACTGGGCCGGGGCGAAGCCGCGCGCGCCGCGCTCGCGGGCGCGCTCGCCAGCGCCCTGCCGCTCGTGCTCGACGCCGACGCGCTCAACCTCGTCTCCGGCGACCCCGCGCTGGCCCGCGCGCGTCGCGCGCGTGGCGGCAGGCGCGACGCCCCGGCCCGCACCGTGCGCACGCCGCCCCCGCTCGAGGCGGCGCGCCTGCTCGAGTGCGACACGGCCGCCGTGCAGTCCGACCGCATCGGCGCCGCGCTCGACCTGTCCGCGCGGCTGGCGTGCACGGTCGTTCTCAAGGGAGCCGGCACCGTGGTCGCCTCGCCGCAGCGCAGCTGGAGCCTCGTCTGCGAAGGCACCCCGGCCCTCGCAACCGCCGGCAGCGGAGACGTGCTCGCCGGCGCGATCGCCGCGTTGTGCGCGCAGGGCGTGGCGAACGAGCCCGCCGCCGCGCTGGCGGCCTGGCTGCACGGGCACGCGGCGCGGCGCTGGCAGCGCGATCACCCCGTTGGCGCGGGCCTGTCGGCCGCCAGGCTCCCCGAGTTGCTCACCGAGGCGATGCAACCGCAATGAGCGAAGGCTCCGCGCCCCACGACCACGCCAGCGCGTTCGAGCGCGTGCGCGCGCTCGCCGCCGCCGGCCCCGCGCGCGAGATCCTCTCGCTGCTCGCAACCGAAGCCGACCGGCTCGCCCGCTTCACCGTGCAGGCCGCCGGCATGCACCTGGATCTGGCGAAGCAGCGCATCGCCTCGGCCGATCTCGACGCGCTGCTCGACTGGGCGCGCGCGGCGCGGCTCGAGGCGCAGCGCGACGCGATGCTCGCGGGGCAGCCGGTCAACCGCACCGAGAGCCGCGCGGCGCTCCACACGGCGCTGCGCGCCCCGGCGGGCAGCGCCGATCCGGCCAACGCGCCCGGTACGGCGGCGATGGTGGCCGACGCCCTGGCGCGGATGGGCGCGCTCGCGGCTGCGGTGCGCGGCGGGCACTGGCGCGGCGCCGGCGGCGAGCGCATCACCGACCTCGTGCACGTGGGCATCGGCGGCTCGCACCTCGGCCCCCAGCTCGCGTGCGACGCACTGCACGCGTTCGCCGACCCGGCGATCGCCGTGCACTTCGTTTCGAACGTCGACCCCGACGCTTGGAACAGGCTGCGCGCGCGGTTGCGGGCTGGCACGACGCTGGCGGTGATCGCCTCGAAGTCGTGGCGCACCGACGAGACCGCGCGCAACGCGGGCGCGCTGCGCGCGTGGCTGCTGGGCGAAGGCGTGTCGCAACGCGACCTCGGAAAGCACATGGTGGCGGTGACCGCGAACGTCGACGCGGCGCGCGCCTTCGGCGTGGCCGACGACGCGATCCTGCCGTTCTGGGACTGGGTTGGCGGACGCTACTCGCTGTGGTCCGCGATCGGGCTGCCCGTGATGGTGGCGACCGGGCCCGATGCCTTCGCGCGCATGCTCGCCGGCGCGCACGCGATGGACAGGCACTTCGCGCAGGCGCCGCTCGAGCGCAACGCGCCGGTTCTCCTGGCGCTGGCGAGCGCGTGGAACCGGCTCGCGCTGCCGGCCTCGACCGAAGTCGTCGTGCCCTACTGCGATGCGCTGCGATACCTGCCCGCGCACCTGCAACAGCTGCAGATGGAGAGCAACGGCAAGTCGGTGGACCTCGACGGGCGGGCGCTCGAAACCGACTCGGTCGCCGTGGTCTGGGGCAGCGCAGGCACCGATGCGCAGCACTCGTATTTCCAGGCCCTGCACCAGGGCACCCGCGCGCACCCGGTGGACTTCGTGATCGCGATCCCGCCCGGCGAGGACCCGCTCGGGCGCGACCGCGCGCTCGTCGCCAACGCGATCGCCCAGGGTGCCGCGCTCGCCTCGGGCAACGCGGCCACCGACGCGCCCGGCGCGCTTCGGGCGCACCGCGCGCACCCGGGAAACCGCCCTTCCACGACGATCCTCCTCGGGCAGCTCCACCCCGAGTCCTTCGGCGCGCTGATCGCGCTCTACGAGCACAAGACCGCAGCGCTCGGCTGGTTGTGGCGGATCAACAGCTTCGACCAGTGGGGCGTTGAACTGGGCAAGCGCGTGGCGGGGGCCGCGGAGCGCGCGCTGGGCGATGACCCGGGTGCCGCCGCCGGGCTCGACGCGTCGAGCCGCGATCTCCTCGCGCGCGCGGCCGAACTGCTCGGCCGCCGGAACTCAGGCTGAATCGTCGCGGGCCAGCCGGCCCGCGGTGAGCGTGAGCCGGCGCGCGCAGCGCTGCGCGAGCGCCGGGTCGTGCGTCACGAGCACGAGGGTGGCGCCGGCCTCGCGGTTGAGGTCGAACAGCAGCTCGATGATGCGCTCGCCGGTAGCGGCGTCGAGGCTTCCGGTGGGCTCGTCGGCGAACAGCAGCGGCGGCGAGGGCGCGAACGCGCGCGCCAACGCCACCCGCTGCTGCTCTCCCCCGGAGAGCGTCCGCGGATAGTGGCGCATGCGCTCGCGAAGCCCCACGCGCTCGAGGAGCGCGCGCGCCTTCTCGCCCGCCTTCGCGTCGCCCGCCAGCTCCAGCGGGAGCATCACGTTCTCGAGCGCGGTCATCTGCGGCAGGAGCTGAAAGGTCTGGAACACGAAGCCGATGTTGCGCGAGCGCCAGGCCGCCCGCGCGTCTTCGTCGAGGTCGAACAGGCTCTTCCCGAAAGCCCGCACGCTCCCCTCGCTGGGCAGGTCCAGGCCCGCCATCAGCCCGAGCAAGGTCGACTTTCCCGACCCCGACGAACCGAGGATCGCAACGCTGTCTCCGGCGTCGATCTCGAACCCGACGTCGTCGAGGATCGTGAGCCAGCCGTCGGCGTCGCGCACGCGCTTGCTGAGATGTTCTACGATAATCGCGGTCATGAAGTGCAACGATAACAAGTCCGCCCCGCGCGCGAGGCCATCGAACCGGCGCCGGGCGCTCGGGGCTGCAAGTCTAATCGGGATCGCTCTCGCCCTACCCTGGCGCGCGTGGGGGCAATCAACGGCGCGCACCCGCTCGGCGCCCGCCGGTGAAGCGGTGATCCTCGTCCTGGGCGACAGCCTCTCGGCCGAGTACGGCATCGCGCGAGGGCGCGGCTGGGTGGCGCTGCTCGAGCCGCGCCGCGCCGGGCGCGGCAGCCGCTACCGGATCGTGAACGCCAGCATCAGCGGCGAGACGACCTCCGGCGGGCGCGCGCGCATCGCCGATCTGCTCGCGCGCCACCGGCCCGCCGTGGTGGTGGTGGAACTCGGCGGAAACGACGCGCTGCGCGGACTCGACCTCGCCTCGAGCGAGGGCAACCTGCGCGAAATCCTGCGTCGCTCGCGCGAGGCGGGTGCGAGATCGCTGGTGCTCGGGATGATGGTCCCGCCCAACTACGGGCGGGCCTACGCCGAGCGCTTCAGCGCAATGTTCGCGCGCGTGGCGAGAGCCGAGCGCGCGGCCCTGCTGCCGTTCTTCCTCGAGGGCGTGGCCGAGCGCCTCGAGCTCTTCCAGCCCGACCGGATCCACCCGAACGAGAGCGCGCAGCCGATCCTGCTCGACAACGTCTGGCCGCAGCTCGAGGCGCTCCTGTAGGGCGGGCGCGTCGACCGCCCCCGGGCGGGTCAATCGCCCCCCAGCAGGTTCTGCGACAGGTAGCGCACCCGGAACTCCTCGAAGGACTCGGTGTCGGCCGCCTCGATCTCGCGCTGGCGGCCGCGCGACTCCTCGGCCATCTGCGCGTAGCGGGCGAGCGTGGCGGCGTCGAGCGGCGTGCTCCGGTGCTCGCGCGCGTGCTTCTGCGACTGCGCCAGCGCGAAGTGCATGAACGAGTCGTCGTGCTCCGCGCGCACGCTCGCCAGGATGCGCGCCGAGGGCGTGCGCGAAGGGTCGTCGACCGAAGCGCGCGCGTCGGCCAGCGCCTCGCGCCCCTTGTGGTCGTGGCGCACCTCGTCGAGCGCGGCCACGATCGGCTCGCACCCGTCGAGGATCTCGCGCGCCCAGTCGCTCATCGGGCGCTCCACGTCGCCGAAGAACAGCGTGAGACCCGGCTCGCGCCCGCGCTCGGCCACGCGGTGCTGGTTGCGCGCGCCGAAGGCGAGTTCCTGCGGGGTGTCGGGCGCGCTCGGCGAGAGAAGGCAATAGAGCAGGAAGGCATCGATCAGGCGGGCGGTCTGCGCGTTGATACCCACCGGCTCGAACGGGTCCACGTCCATGCACCGCACTTCGACGTACTCGACGCCGCGCCTGGCCAGCGCGCGCAGCGGGCGCTCGCCGGGCAGGATCCTGCGCTTGGGGCGGATCGTGCCGTAGAACTCGTTCTCGATCTGCAGCAGGGTGGTCGCGAGCTGCTGGTATTCGCCGTCGCGCACGAGCCCGATCGCCTCGTAGGGCGGATAGGGCTCGGTGAGCGCGCGCCGGATCGAGCTCGCGTAGCTCTCCAGGCTGTTGTAGCTCACCGCCAGCGAGCGCTGCGCGTCGCTCTGGTAGCCGAGCGGACCCATCCGAAGCGAGGTCGCGTGCGGCAGGTACAAGGTGCCGCGCGCGAGCGGCTGCAGCCCGTGCTCGCGTCCCTGCACGAAGCTGCCGCACACCGCGGGCGAAGCCCCGAACAGGTAGAGCAGCAGCCACGAGTTGCGGCGGAAGTTGCGGATCAGCGCGAAATAGGCGTCGTCGCGGTACGCGTGCACCGATCCGGGCACGCCGTCGGCGCGCTGCATCAGTTCCCACGCGTCGTCGGGCAGCGAGAAGTTGTAGTGGATGCCCGAGATCGTCTGCATGCGCCGGCCGTAGCGATGCGACAGGCCCCGCCGGTAGACCGTCTTCGCGGTGCCGATGTTCGAGCTGCCGTACCGCCCGAGCGGGATCTGGTCGTCGGCGGGCAGCCTGCACGGCATGCTGGTGGACCAGAGCATCTCGTCGCCCAGCGCGTGATAGACCACGCGGTGGATCTCGGTGAGCTCGTCCAGGCAGGCGGAGGCGGTCTCGTGCACGCCGGTGATCAGCTCGAGCTGCGACTCGCTGAAGTCGGTCGTGATGTGCGGGTGCGTGAGCGCCCGGCCGAGCGCCTCGGGGTGCGGCGTGTCGGCCAGCATCCCGTCGGGGCGCGTGCGAAGGCTCTCCTTCTCTATGCCGCGGCCGGTGCGCGAGAGCACACCGGAGGGAAGCGCGTCGAGGCGCTCGATCATCGTGTTCAAGGGGTCACCAAGGGTGTGGGGTCCAGCCGGCGCGGCTGACGGATCGAGGCAAAGATACCGCGAATCGCGCCCGGCTGCCGGCGGCGCTGGTGCCTCGGGCCGGACTCGAACCGGCGCGTGTCAGAGTTGCTTGCGCAGATGCTCCGCGATCCGCCCGCGCGTCGTTATCCAGATGTCGTCGCGGGCCGCACATTCGCGCGCGATCTCGCCGTAGGCCCATGCACAAGCCGGCCGCCCGTAGCAGTGCGTGTGAACCAGTACATCGAGGATGATCACGTCGTGGCTGGCGGCGAGCACGCGCGGCAGCGCCTGCTCGAACATCTCGACGAATTGCCCAGGCGTGCGACCGTAGCGCATCGAGTGCGCCAGATCGTTGAATTCGATCGACAGCGGGACGGCGACGATCTCGCCCTCGTCGTACTGCTGGACGTAAGGCAAGTCGTCGTCGAGCACGTCGCCGTGCCACTGGTAGCCGTGCTTGACCAGCCGGCGAAACGTGTCCTCGCTCGCCGTGGCGCGCGGGCTGATCCAGCCGGCCGGGCGCGCTCCGGTCACGTCCGCCAGCAGCTCGGTCGTTCGCCCGATGTACGCGTCGTCGTCCGTGTCGCTCAGTTTGGCCGGAATCAGGTCCTGCGCGTACCCGTGCGCGACGATCTCGTGCCCGGCTCGCGCCACCGCTCGAACCTGCTCCGGGTCGCGCTCGGCGAGCGCACCCGACGTGAACACGTTGGCCGAGATCCCTGCATCGTCGAGGATCGCCATCAGCCGCCGGATCCCCGCATTGGCCCCGTAACGCCCGGAGGAATCGGCGTTCGCGTCGAACACGCCGGCCGGCAACGGATTGCCCATCGGTCCGATCCCTGACGCCGCGCCCTGCGACCAGACTTCGTAGGCCACGTTGAAAACGACCGCCACGTGGCGGCCTCCCGGCCACCTCATGCCCGGTGGCGCGCGGCGGATCTTCGCAGTACTTGGTGGATTGGGCACGGTGTCGGTCCTCATTGCAGGGCGAGTTCGTCGATCGCGGGCGGCGACGGCCGTCGCACACGCCGCCAGGTGCTCGGACGGGGATACGATCGGGGAATTCCGATCGCTGGTATCGTCCGAATCGCACCCGATCCATAAGGCTACCTCAGAGCTGGCGCGTCGTGCCTGCGGCGATCGCCCCCTCGACCCGTTCCCGGTGGGCCGCCCTCGAACCGATGAACCCACATTCCCCGTACCTGCCGTTCATGCCGCAAGTCCGTAGCCCGCGCCGGCGCCTGCCGACCGGCACCTGCGACTGCCACTTCCACGTCTTCGAGGACCCACTTCGCTATCCGATGGCAGCGCCGCGCAGCTACACGCCCACGCCGGCGCCTCTCGAGGCGTATCGGCGCATGGCGCAAGCGGTGGGCATCGATCGCGCGGTCCTGGTGCACCCGAGCGTGTACGGGCGCGACCACCGCTCCTTCGAGGACACGCTCAGCGCTTGCGGCGGCTGGATGCGCGGGGTGGCCGTAGTCTATCCGGACACCACCGACGCGCAGATCGAACACTGGCACGCGCTGGGCGCGCGCGGCACGCGCTGCAACGCGCTCTTCGCCGGGGGCACCGAGCTCGAAGCGCTGCCGGGCATCGCGGCCCGCGTCGCTCCGCTGCGCTGGCACCTGCAGCTGCTGGTCGACGTGGCGGCCGACCCCGACGCGGTCGCGCGGGCGGCCGACACCGGCCTCCCGGTCGTCGTCGACCACTTCGGCCATACGAGCGCCGGCGGTGCGCTGGCCACCGCGGGGTTTCGCAACCTGCTCGCGCTGGTGCGTGAGCGCAGGGCCTGGGTCAAGATCTCGGGAGCCTACCGGGTGTCGCCGCAGCGCGCGGTATTCAACGACGTGGCTGCGCTCGTGGAAGCGCTCTGCAAGGCCGACGCCGGGCAGCTGGTGTGGGGAAGCGACTGGCCGCACCCGGCCATCGCGCCGCCGATGCCCGACGACGGCGACCTCGCGGACGCGCTCTTCGGCTGGCTGGGGGAAACGGAGCGCCAGCGGATTCTGGTTGATAATCCGTCAAGGCTGTACTGGGCGAACTGACCTGGCCGGCGAACCGGGGCCGCGAGGTGCGCCGTCCGTGCCCCTGATTCGCGTGACGGAGATGGGCGCCTCCGTGCCAGCAAACCGTGCCCGAGAAGACAAGGAGAACTCCATGAAACGCAGACTCACTCTCACCGTGATGACGGCCGCCGTGCTCGGCCTGCTCACCCCCCTCGCGATGTCCCAGGGCAAGACGGTCCTGAAGATCGGCTGGACCAGCTCGGACGGCGCCCAGGATCCCTACGCAGTGGGCGCCCGCGCCTTCAAGGAGGCGGTCGAGCGCGAGAGCAAGGGCAGCTTCGACGTGCAGTTCTTCCCGAACCGCGCGCTCGGCGACGAACGCCAGATGCTCGAGGGCATGCGCTTCGGCACCCTCGACATGGGGATCATCACCAACGCAGTAATCGCGCAGATCGAATCGGGCTTCCAGGTCAACGACCTGCCCTTCCTGTACGCCAACGAGGAGCAGGCGCACAAGGTGCTCGACGGCCCGGTCGGCGCCGAGCTCGGCAAGCGCCTCGCGACCAAGGGGATCGTCGCGCTCGGCTTCATGGAGGGGGGCTTTCGCAACATGATCAACAACAAGCGCCCGGTGAGCACGCCCGCCGACGTTCAGGGGGTGAAGTACCGCGTGATGCAAAACCCCGTGTTCATCGACATGTTCACCTCGCTGGGCGGCGCCGCGGTGCCGATGGCCTGGGGCGAGACCTTCACCGCCGTGCAGCAGGGAACGATCGACGGCCTGGAGATCCCGGTCGCGGTGATCGACGCGAACAAGTATTACGAGGTCACCCGCTACCTGTCGCTCACCAACCACACCTACTCGATGATCGGGCTGTTGATCAGCAAGCGCACGCTCGACAAGCTCACGCCAGAGCAGCGCAAGGCGGTCGAGGCTGCCGGCAAGGCCGCGACGCTCGCGCAGCGCAAGACCACCGTCGCCGACGTCAAGGGCACGCTGGCAAACCTCGAGAAGAACGGGATGAAGATCAACGCGGTGAGCGACGTCAACCCGTTCCGCAAGTCGGTCGCGCCGGTTTACGACAAGTTCCGCAAGGGTAGCGACGGCGCGCTGCTCGACAAGGTCTTCGCCGAAATCAAGTAACCGGCCCGCGGTCCGTGGTGCTCCGGATCCGCCAGGCGCTCGACCGCCTGGCGGCTCTGCTGCGCGGCGTGATCGTGATCCTCGCGGTCACGATGCTCGCCGCGCTTTCGCTGCAGGTGTTCATGCGCTTCGTCATCGGGCAGGCGCTGTCCTGGAGCGAAGAGCTGGCATTGCTGTGCTTCAGCTGGGCGACGCTGCTGTCGGTCGCGCTCGGCGTTCGCGACGCGATCCACGTGCGCATGGACCTGCTGGTCGACCTGCTGCCCGAGTCGATGCGAAACGGCATCGACCGGGTGATTTCGCTCGCGGTCGCGGGGCTCGGCGCGTTCGTCGCGTGGGCTGGCGCGCGCTACGTGATCGACTCGCTGGGGACGACGTCGGCGGCGATCGGCTATCCGATCGCGTATCTGTACGCCTGCGCGCCGACCTGCGGCGCGTTGATCGCCCTGTTCGCGCTCGAGCGCGCGGTGCTAGGCGCGCCACCGCAGGCGCAGGCCACGAACCTCGCCCGATGAGCACGACCGCGCTGATACTGACAGCCGGCTTCGCGGGGCTGGTGCTGCTCGGCGTGCCCTTCGCGTTCGCAATCGCCCTCTCGGTGCTCGCGGTGCTCGTCACGCAAGGCATCGAGCCGATGCTGCTGCCGCAGACGCTGGTCGCCGGCACGCAGAGCTTCAGCCTGATGGCGATCCCGTTCTTCATGCTCGCGGGCGAGTTGATGTCCGCGGGCGGGCTGTCGCAGCGGCTTGTCCGGATGGCGGACGTGTTCGTGCGTCACCTGCCCGGCGGACTGGGGCTGGTCACGGTGGTGGCCGCGTTCGTGTTCGCGGCGGTCAGCGGCTCGGCGCCTGCCACCACCGCCGCGATCGGCGCGGTGATGATCCCTGCCATGGCCGAGCGCGGCTACGACCGTGGCTACGCAACCGCGATCACGGTCAGCGCCGGCGTGCTGGCACCGCTGATCCCGCCGTCGATCGCGTTCGTGATCTGGGGCGTGATCGCCGAGCAGTCGATCGCGAAGCTCTTCCTGTCCGGC
>DATCZK010000170.1:0-15702 GCA_036525975.1 Burkholderiaceae bacterium
GCGCTCGAGCTCACCGCGGCGGGCGAGCGGATGTTCGCCGCCGCGCGCCAGGCGCTCTCGGCGATCGACCGCAGCGCGGACGAGATCAGGGGCCTCGACGGCCCCACGCGCGTGTCGGTGGGCACCTACGCGTCGTTCGCCTCGCTGTGGCTGGTGCCGCGCCTCGCGGCGTTCCAGCAGGCGCACCCCGAGGTCGAGGTGCGCATCGACGCAACCGATCGCGTCGTCGACCTCGACGCCGAGGGGCTCGACGTGGCGATCCGCCGCGTGAGCGCCGCGATCCCGATCGACGAGAACACGGTGCCGCTGGTCGTGGAGGAAGCCACGCCGGCGCTCGATCGCCGGCTGCTCGAGAGGCTGGGCGTGCGGCCCGAGTCGCCGGCCGACCTCGCGCCGCTGCCGCTGATCGAGCTGGAGACCCCGCCGGGGAAGCTGGGGTGGACCTGGTCGAAGTGGCTCGAGTTCGCCGGTGCGGGGCAAGACCACCGGCCCGCGCGGCTGCGCTTCTCGTACTTCGACCAGGCGGTGCAGGCGGCGATCCGCGGGCAGGGCGCGGCGATCGTGCCCACGCCTTTCCTCGACGACCTGGTCGGGATGGGCGACCTGGTGGCCCCGTTTCCGTCGGTGCGCATGCCCACCGGCCTGCGCTACGTGCTCGTCACGAACCCGCGCCGCGCGCACCTCGCGCACGTGCAGGCGTTCCGGGCGTGGCTGCTCGACGAGTTCGAGCGAGGCGCCGCGAGCGCGTGGCGCCAGGCCTGCGTCAGGCCCGCCCGCGGCGCCCGGTCTGGGGCCAGCGCCAGCCCAGCCAGATCCAGGCCACGAGCCCCACGCACATCATCGCGAACGAGGTGAACGCGAGCGCGACCGTGGAGTGCATGACCGCGGGCGCGACCACCCCGGCGACGATTCCGTTGGCGGTGCTCGCCACCACCGCCTGCAACGACGACGCCATTCCGCGGCGCGTGGGAAAGAGGTCGAGCACGAGGATCGTGACCACCGGCACCATCAGCGCCCAGCCGAACGAGAACACCGCGATCGGCACGAGCGCCCACGAGACGTCCGGCGCGCGCGCGAGGTTGAGCGCCACGTTCGCGATCGAGACCGCGCCCATGATCACGAAGCCGATGCGGATCTGGCGTCGTGGCGAGATGCGCCCCGCGACGCGGCCGCTGACCCAGGCGCCGGCCATGATCCCCGAGATCGTCGTGACGAAGAACCACCAGAATTCGGTCGGCGCCAGGCGCAGGTGCTCGCCGAGGAACGCCGGCGACGCGAGCACGTAGAGGAACATGCCGTTGAACGGGATGCCGCTCGCCAGGCACAGCAGAAGGAACCTGGGGCTGCCGATCAGTTCGCGGTAGCCGCGCATCAGGTTGCCGATGCGAAAGGGCTGGCGAAGCGCCACCGGATGCGACTCGGGCATCAGGTACCAGTTCGCGACCAGCGCCGCGAGCCCGATCGCGGCGAGGAACCAGAAGACCGCCTCCCAGCTGATGTGAACGAACAGCCACCCGCCCACGATCGGCGCCACCGCCGGCGCGACCCCGAAGATGATCGTCACGAGCGACATCATCCGCTGCGCCTCTTCCTGCGGGAACAGGTCGCGGATCACCGCGCGCGAGACGACGATCCCGGCGCCGGTCGACAGCCCCTGCAGCGCGCGAAAGAACACCAGCGCGCCGATGCTGGTCGAGAGCGCGCAGCCGATCGACGCGAGCGAGAACACCGCCAGCCCGGCCATGATCACGGGCTTGCGCCCGACGCTGTCCGAGATCGCGCCGTGGAACAGGTTCATGAACGCGAAGCCGAACAGGTACGCCGACAGCGTCTGCTGCATCTGCACGGGCGAGGCCTCGAGCGACGCCGCGATGCCGGCGAACGCCGGCAGGTAGGTGTCGATCGCGAACGGCCCGATCATGCCGAGGCTCGCGATCAGGAACGCGAGCCCCAGCCGCGGGACCCGGCTCAGGTCTGGGGTGGGATATTTCAAGCGCCGAAGTGTACGCCGGCCGCGCGCGACCCGCTGCCGGCCGCTGGCGCGACCGGCGGCGCGATTCGCGCGAGAATGCCCCGATGTGCGGCCGGTACGCGATCCACTCCGACCCCGCCGAGGTGGCGCGCGCGGCAGGCGCGCAGCTGGCCCGGACCTACGCGCTCGCGCCCACCTGGAACGCCGCGCCGGGCCAGTTCCACCCGGTGGTGATCGCGAGCGAGTCGGGCGAGGTGCGGATGGGCCCGGCGCGCTGGGGCCTGGTGCCGTCGTGGGCGAAGGAGCTGCCCGCGACGCGGCCGATCAACGCGCGCAGCGAATCGCTGTTCGAGCGACCGATGTTTCGCCGCCCGGCCTCGTCGCGCCGCTGCCTCGTTCCGGCCGACGGCTGGTACGAGTGGGTGGACCTGCCCGACGGCAAGCAGCCCTGGTACCACTGCGCGGCCGACGGGGGCGTGCTGTTCTTCGCCGGGTTGTGGGACCTGTGGCAGTCGCCCGACGGGCCGCTGCCCACCTACACGATCCTCACCCGCGACGCGGTCGCCGAGACGGCCGAGATCCACGACCGCATGCCGATGGTGCTCACCGAGCAGGACCGCGCGCGCTGGATCGACCCCCGCGTGCGCGAGCGCGACGACGTGAACGCGCTGATCGCGGCGTCGGCGCCGCCCCGCATCCGGCGGTGGAAGGTGGGGCGCGCGGTGGGCAGGCCGTCGGTGGACGGGCCGCAGCTGGTGCAGGCGCTGCCCGACTGAGCGCGGGCGCGCGGCTCAGCCGACGCGGTAGCGCGCGTCCTCGCCCAGCGCGACGCGCCGCTCGGCGAGCAGTTCGTCGAGGTGCATCAGGATCGCGCGCCGCTCGGCGCAGTCGACCCAGAGGTCGTCGTGATCGGGCGGGTACATCAGCCGCCCGCGCACCAGTTCCTCGAGCGTCTTCGGCCCGGCCGCGATCGAAGCGACCAGCCTTGCCGTGCGCTCCTGCACGCGCGCGGCGTAGGCGGCGAGCAGCGCGTCGAAGCGCTCGCGCTCGGTGATCACCCCCTTGTGGTGCGAAGTGATCCAGACCTTCGCGTCGAGCCCGGCCAGCACGGCGAGCGAGCGCCGGGTCTCCTCGAGGCTCGAGCTGGCGTCGCCGTAGTAGGGGCCGAAGCCCGAGAGGTCCATGTCGCCGATGAACACCATCGCGTGCGGCTCCACGAACAGCGCGCAGTGCCCGGAGGTGTGCCCCGGCAAGTGCAGTGCGCGAACGCGCACCCCGCCGCCGAGATCCCAGGCGTCTTCGTGGCGATAGGCGATCGCGTCGGGGCGCGGCGCGTAGTCGAACTCGCGCTCGATCTTCGGGCGCAGCGCCGCGAGCACCGCCGGCGTGTAGCCGTAGTGCCGCGCGAGGCCCTCCCAGCTCCTCGCCGCCAGCAGGTCGTGCTCGTGCACGTGCAGCGGCTTGTTCGCGAGGCGGCGCAGCCCCGCCATGTGATCCTCGTGAACGTGGCCGAGCACGACGAAGTCCACCGTGTCGAGCTCGGCGCCGATGCGATTGGCCACGATCGGCGTGTCGAAGGCCACGCGCGTGTCGGCGCCCGTCACGATCAGCTGGTTGCCGTCGGGGTACTTGCCGCTCTTCTCGCCGAAGTGCACGCGCACCGGGCCGAACTCGGCGCTGGGCACCGCGCTGCCCGCGGGCGCGCTCATCGCGCCACACCCGCGGGGCGCCGCCGCGGCACGGGCGCGCGCATCAGGCGAGCACTCCGTTCGCGCGCATCAGGCGCGCGCCCCGTTCGCGTGGGCGGCGAGCGGCACCTCGCCCTCGTTGCCGCCCGAGCCGCCCCCGCCCGCCTCGGGGCGCCAGCGCCTGAGCAGCAGGGCGTTGCTCACCACGCTCACGCTCGACATCGCCATCGCAGCGCCGGCGATCACCGGGTCGAGCATGCCGGCGGCCGCCATCGGAATGCCGATCACGTTGTAGACGAAGGCCCAGAAGAGGTTCTGGCGGATCTTGGCGTAGGTGCGCTGCGAGATCGCGATCGCGTCGGGAACGAGCTGCGGGTCGCCGCGCATCAGCGTGATGCCGGCCGTGTGCATCGCCACGTCGGTGCCGGTGGACATCGCGATGCCCACGTCCGCCACCGCCAGCGCCGGCGCGTCGTTCACGCCGTCGCCCACCATCGCGACCACGGCAGGGCGCCCGGCCCTGCCCCGCCCGCCCGCCGCCTGGCCGCGCAGCGCCGCGAGCGCCTCCGATTTCTCGTGCGGCAGGACCTGCGCGCGCACCTCGTCCAGGCCCAGGCGCCGCTGCACCTCGGCGGCCGCGCCGGCGTTGTCTCCGGTGAGCATCACGGTGCGGATGCCGCGCGCGCGCAGGCGCTCGATCGCGCGGGCCGCGCCGGGCTTGAGCTGATCGCCGAACGCGAGCACGCCGATCGCCGCCGGCGCCGCGCCGGGCGAGCCGACCGCGCGCGCGGCCACGTACGAGACGGTGCGCCCCTCGTGCTCGAAAGCTTCTCCGGCCGCCGGGAGGCCGGCCGTGTCAACGCCGATCTCGCGCATCAGCGCGAGGTTGCCCACCCAGACCTCGCGCCCGCGCACCGTGGCCGCCGCGCCCCGACCCGCGAGCGCGCGCAGCTCGCCCGTCTCGCGCGTGTCCACCGCGACGCCGCGCGCGGCCGCCGCCTCCAGCACCGCGCGCGCGAGCGGGTGCTCGCTGCCCGATTGCACGGCCGCGGCGAGCCCGAGCACCTCGCTCTCGCCCAGGTCTCGCAGCGCGCGCATCGCCACCAGCGTGGGCTTCCCGACCGTGAGCGTGCCGGTCTTGTCGAAGGCCACCACCGACACCGCGTGGGCCGTCTCCAGCGCCTGCGCGTCCTTGATCAGGATGCCGTGCTTGGCCGCCACGCCCGTGCCGGCCATGATCGCGGTCGGCGTGGCGAGGCCCAGCGCGCAGGGGCACGCGATCACCATCACCGCCACCGCGTTGAGCGTGGCCTGCGTCCAGTCGCCCCCGGCCAGCCCCCAGCCGAGCAGCGTGACGAGCGCGATCGCGATCACCACCGGCACGAACACGGCGCTCACCTTGTCCACCAGGCGCTGGATCGGCGCCTTTTTCGCTTGCGCGTCCTCGACCAGCCGGATGATGCGCGAGAGCACGGTCTCCGCGCCCACCGCGGTGGTGCGCACGCGCAGCCTGCCCTCGGCGTTGATCGAACCGCCGGTGAGCCTCTGGCCCGGCTCCTTGGGCACCGGCCGGCTCTCGCCGGTGATGAACGACTCGTCGACGTGCGTGCGGCCTTCGATCAGTTCGGCGTCCACCGGCACGCGCTCGCCCGGGCGCACGATCACCTCGTCGCCCACCCGCACCATCGCCAGCGGCACCGTGACTTCGGCGCCGTTGCGCACGACGCGGGCCTCGTCGGGGCGCAGCGCCTGCAGCGCGCGGATCGCTTCGGTGGTCTTGCGCTTGGCCCGCGCCTCGAGCCACTTGCCCAGCATGACCAGCGTGATCACGACCGCAGCCGCCTCGAAGTAGTAGTGCGCGCCGGCCCCGTCGCCGTGCGCGAGCCACTGGTACACCGACAGGCCGTAGGCGGCGCTGGTGCCGATCGCAACCAGCAGGTCCATGTTCCCGGAGCCCGCGCGCAGCGCATTCCAGCCGGCGCGGTAGAAGCGCGCGCCGAGCACGAACTGCACCGGCGTCGCGAGCAGCCACTGCACCAGCCCGGGGAGCATCAGGTCGACGCCGAAGGGCGCCGAGAGCATCGGCAGGATCAGCGGCAGCGACAGCGCGGCGGCCACCAGCACCCGCACCCAGCCGCGGTCCGGGCCAGGGCTCGCCCCGCCGGAGTTCTCGTCGCGCGGCGCCGCCTCGTAGCCCGCCCTGACCACGCTCTGGACGAGCGCCGGCACCGCCACCGAGCCCGGCGCGAAGCTCACGGTGGCCACCTCGGTCGCGAGGTTCACGACCGCGTCGGTCACCCCCGGCACCTTCTTCAGGGCCTTTTCCACCCGCGCCGAACAGGCGGCGCAGGTCATCCCGCCGATCGCGAGCGACGCGGTCTCGTCGCGCGCCTCGCCGCCGCCCGCGCGGCCGGCCGCCTCCCCACCCGCACCGACGCCAGGCGCTTCGCCGCCGGCGGCCGATCGGGCGCTGTCCGGTCCGGTCATGTCCGCCCCCATTGCGCTACCCTATCACCGCTTGAACGAACCGGAGCACCACCATGTACGATTTTCAGGTCAAGGGCATGACGTGCGGGCACTGCGTGAAGGCCGTCACCAGCGCGCTCAGGGAGGTGGACGAGAAGGCGGACGTGAGGGTCGACCTCGCGCAAGGGCGCGTGCAGGTCGACTCGGCCGCCCCTTCGGAGAAGCTGTCGGCCGCGATCACCGAAGCCGGCTACGAGGTTCTGGCGACTCGCTAGACCCCGGCGCCCGCGGCAACCCGGCACGCGGCAACCCGGCACGCGGCAACCGCGCGACGCGGCGCCGCCCAAAGTGCCCCGCTGCCGCGGCGCCGCGGCGCGGCGCGCGCCACCGAAGCGGCGCGCGCTCGCGCGGAAGAACGTTCAGGCGATCTGCAGCTTCTTGCCGCCGACCACTTCCTTCTTCTTCAGCGTGAGGTTGAGAACGCCGTTCTCGAACTTGGCGATGGATTTCGCCTCGTCGATTTCGGTCGCGAGCGCGAACGAG
Source organism: Burkholderiaceae bacterium (assembly GCA_036525975.1). GTDB lineage: Bacteria > Pseudomonadota > Gammaproteobacteria > Burkholderiales > Burkholderiaceae_E > Quisquiliibacterium. The sequence continues at coordinate 6,670 of DATCZK010000170.1, forward strand.
CGGGCAACGGAACCGTAGTAGCGTTCGCTGCGAAGCAGCCGCTCGCCGTCCTTCTTCTCGGTCTCTTTCTTGACCTCGCCGGTGATCGAGACGCGGTTGCCGTCGATCTCGACGTGGATGTCGTCTTTCGACACGCCCGGGAGCTCGGCATGCACCATGAACTCGCCAGGCGTTTCGCTCACGTCGACCTTGATCTCGAGCGCCTCGCCGTTGGGCACGCGCGGAACCGCGAAAGTGCCCCGGAACAGCTCCGGAAAGACCTCGGCGAACGGGTCATAGAGTGAAAGTCGGGTCATCTTGGGCCTCCATGTTGGGGTTGACTGCCTTGTGACCCCTATCTGGGACCGCCCCTCGGCCTTTCAAGCCCCCCGAAAGGCGTCCCAGCACAGCTTGATCCCGGTGAGCAGCAGGCCGGCCGTGGCGATGCGCACGAACACGGCCGGCGACGAGGCGCGAAGCGCGCGCAGCCCCAGCCAGTACCCCAGCGGCACCGCCGGCATCAGGATCAGCGAAGTCCCGAAATTGGTCGTGTCGAGCAAGCCGAGTTCGGCGTAGGGCACGATCTTGCTGAAGTTGATCACCGCGAAGAACCAGGTGAGCGTGCCGACGAAGATCTCCTTTTGCAGCTTGAGCGGAAGCATCAGCTGCATCATCGGCGGGCCGCCGGCGTGCGAGACGAAGCTGGTGAACCCGGCGACCGCCGACCACCAGCGCGCGGCGCCCGCGTGCAGCGCCCGGCCGGGCCCCGTCCACGCCGCGCTGCCCTCGAACAGCTTGAGCAGCGCGAACACGATCGCCTCCACCCCGATCAGCGCCTTGATCCAGCGCACGTCGAGGTAACGAAACAGCAGCCAGCCGATCGCGATGCCCGCCAGGCCGGCCGGAATCGCCAGCCTCAGGATCCGCCGGTCGAACTTGCCCCGAAAGGCGTACAGCCCGATCGCGTCCATCGCCATCAGGATCGGCAGCATGATCGCCACCGCCTGCGGCGGCGCGATCGCCAGCGCCATCAGCGGCACCGAGAGCGAGCCCACCGCGCCCCCGAAGCCCGCCTTGGAGACCCCGGTGACGATCACGGCCGGAATCGCCAGCGCGTAGAACGCCGGGTCGGCCAGAGGGGTCATCGCAACGGATCCGCGGGCGGTCTCATCGAGCGGGGAGGCGCCGGCGCCTGCTCAGAGCACCTGGCAGATCTCGTCGAACGCGAAGCGCGGGTTGCGCGGGAAGGTCTTCGAGTGGTCGGCCACGCCGAGGTTGCACAGGAAGTTGCTGCGCACCCGCCCGCCCGGAAAGAACTCGGCGTCGACCAGCGCGTTGTCGAACCCCGACATCGGCCCGCAGTCGAGGCCCACCGCGCGCGCGGCGAGGATGAAGTAGGCGCCCTGCAGGGTGCCGTTGCGAAATGCCGCCGTTTCGCGGCCGGCGCGCTTGGCCTCGCCGTCGAACCAGGACTTCGCGCTCTGGTTGTGCGGGAACAGGCGCGGCAGGTGCTCGTGGAACTCGCAGTCGTGGGCGATGATCGCGGTGACCGGCGCGGCCATCGTCTTGTCGAGGTTTCCCTTCGAGAGCGCCGGGCGCAGCCGCTCCTTCGCCTCGCGCGAGCGCAGGAACACGAAGCGCGCGGGCTGGCTGTTGGACGTGGTCGGGCCCATCTTCATCAGGTCGACCGCGGCGCGCAGCTGCGCGTCGGGCACCGCAACGGGCTTGAACGCGTTGGCGGTGCGGGCGCTGCGAAACAGGGCGTCGAGCGCGCGTTCGTCGACCAGGGCCATCGGCGCTCAGACCCGCTCGATCAGCGTGGCGATGCCCTGGCCCACGCCGATGCACATCGTGGCCACCGCGTAACGCCCGCCCGAGCGGTGCAGCTGGCTCACCGCGGTGAGCACGAGCCGCGCGCCCGAGGCGCCCAGCGGGTGGCCGAGCGCGATCGCGCCGCCGTTGGGGTTCACGTGCGGGGCGTCGTCGGGCACCCCGAGCATGCGCAGCGTGGCGAGCCCCTGCGCGGCGAAGGCCTCGTTCAGTTCGATCACGTCGATCTTCGAGATCGCGACGCCGGCGCGCTCGAGCAGCTTCCTGGTGGCGGGCGCCGGGCCGATGCCCATGATGCGCGGCGCCACGCCGGCGGTGGCCATGGCCACGAGCCGCGCGCGCGGGGTGAGGCCGAAGCGCTTGGCCGCGGCCTCGGAGGCGACGATCATCGCGGCCGCGCCGTCGTTCACGCCCGACGCGTTGCCGGCGGTGACGGTGCCGTTGGCGCGCACGATCGGCTTGAGCTTGGCGAGCGCCTCGAGCGAGGTCTCGCGCGGGTGCTCGTCGCGGTTCACGATCACCGGGTCGCCCTTGCGCGAGGGGATCGCCACCGGCACGATCTCGCCGTCGAAGAAGCCGCTCGCCTGCGCGGCCGCCGCGCGCGCCTGGCTGCGCAACGCGAACGCGTCCTGGTCCTCGCGCGAGACCTTGAACTCCTCGGCCACGTTCTCGGCGGTTTCGGGCATCTGGTCGATGCCGAACGCGGCCTTCATCTTCGGGTTCACGAAGCGCCAGCCGATCGTGGTGTCGTACACCGCGTTGGCCCGCGAGAAGGCCGACTCGGCCTTGGGCATCACGAACGGCGCGCGCGACATGCTCTCCACCCCGCCGGCGATGCCCAGCGCGATCTCGCCGCAGCGGATCGCGCGCGCGATCGTGCCCACCGCGTCCATGCCCGAGCCGCACAGGCGATTGACCGTGGCCGCCGGCACTTCCTGCGGAAGCCCCGCGAGCAGCAACGCCATGCGCGCCACGTTGCGATTGTCCTCGCCGGCCTGGTTGGCGCAGCCGTAGATCACCTCCTCCACCGCCGCCGGGTCGAGGCCGGGGTTGCGCTCGAGCAGCGCCAGAAGCGGGACCGCCCCGAGGTCGTCGGTGCGCACCGACGAGAGGCTGCCGCCGGAGCGGCCGATCGGGGTGCGAACCGCGTCGCAGATGAATGCCTCGTTCATGTCCTTCTCCAGTATTCGTGGTTCAGCGCCCGGGCGGCGCGAACAGGGCGGCGCCGGTGCGCGCGCGCAGCTCGTCGAGGCTCAGGCCCTCGACCCATTCCACCGCGACCAGTCCTTCGGGCGTCACGTCGATCACCGCGAGATCGGTGTAGACGCGGCTCACGCAGCCGATGCCGGTGAGCGGGTAGTCGCAGTGCGCAACGAGCTTGTGCTCGCCCGACTTGGTCTGGTGCTCCATCATCACGAACACGCGGCGCGCGCCGATCGCGAGGTCCATCGCGCCGCCCACCGCCGGGATCGCGTCGGGCGCGCCGGTGTGCCAGTTGGCCAGGTCTCCGCCGGCCGAGACCTGGAACGCGCCGAGCACGCAGATGTCGAGGTGCCCGCCGCGCATCATCGCGAACGAGTCTGCGTGGTGGAAGAACGCGCCGCCGGTGCGCATCGTGACCGGCTCCTTGCCGGCGTTGATCAGGTCCCAGTCTTCCTCGCCGGCGGCCGGGGCCGGCCCCATGCCGAGGATCCCGTTCTCGCTGTGCAGGAACACCTCGCGCCCGGCCGGGATGTGCCGCGCCACCATCGTGGGCAGGCCGATGCCGAGATTGACGTAGGCGCCCTCGGCGATGTCCTGCGCCACGCGCGCGGCCATCTGCTCGCGAGTGAGGCGCTTCATTTCGCCCCGCCCTGACCGCGCGCGGGCGGCGCCGGCTGCGGCCCCCGTTTCACCGTGTTGCCCACCGCCACCACCCGGTGCACGAAGATCCCCGGCGTGACGATGACCTCGGGGTCGAGCGCGCCGAGCTCCACCACCTCGTCCACCTGCACGATCGTGCACCTGGCGGCGCTCGCCATGATCGGCCCGAAATTGCGCGCCGCCTTGCGGTACACGAGGTTGCCCCAGCGATCGCCCTTGAGCGCCTTGACCAGCGCGAAGTCGGCGCGGATCGGGTACTCGAGCACGTAGTCGCGCCCGTCGATGCGCCGCGTTTCCTTGCCCCTGGCCAGCTCGGTGCCGAAGCCGGTGGGCGTGAAGAACGCGCCCACGCCGGCGCCCGCCGCGCGGATGCGCTCGGCGAGGTTGCCCTGCGGCACGAGCTCGAGCTCGATCTTGCCGGCGCGGTAGAGCTCGTCGAACACCCACGAGTCGGTCTGGCGCGGGAACGAGCAGACGATCTTGCGCACGCGCCCCGCCTTCATCAGCGCGGCGAGGCCCGTCTCGCCGTTGCCGGCGTTGTTGTTCACGATCGTGAGGTCGGACGCGCCCTGCGCGATCAGCCCCTCGATCAGCGCCGAGGGCATCCCCGCGCCGCCGAAGCCGCTGATCATCACGGTGGCGCCGTCGCCAATGCCGGCGACGGCGTCGGCGACCGACGCCGCGATCTTGTCGACCATCCCGCGCCCGGGCCGCGTCAGGCGACCTGCTCGATCGCGCGGCGCAGCTTCGCGACGATTTCCCCGATCTGCTCCTCGGACACGATCAGCGGCGGCGAGAGCGCGATGATGTCGCCGGTAAAGCGCGCCAGGAGCCCGTGTTCGAAGAAGGCCTTGCAGTGCGTCTCGAAGCCGCGCGCGCCCGGCGCGCCGGCGCGCGGCGCCAGTTCCACCGCGCCCATCAGGCCGAAGTTGCGCACGTCGATCACGTTGGCGGCGCCCTTGAGGCTGTGCAGCGCGTCTTCCCAGGTCTTCTCGAGCGACCCGACGCGCTCGAGCAGGCCCTCGTCGGCGTACAGGTCGAGCGTGGCGAGCGAGGCCGCGCACGCGAGCGGGTGCGCCGAATAGGTGTAGCCGTGGGTGAACTCCACCGGCATCTCGGAGCCCTGCATGAAGGCCTCGTACAGGCCCTCGCGCGCGAACACCGCGCCCATCGGCACGGTGCCGCTGTTGATGCCCTTGGCGGTGGTGTACAGGTCGGGCGTGACGCCGAAGCGCTGCCACGCGAAGGGCTTGCCCACGCGGCCGAAGCCGGTGATCACCTCGTCGAAGATCAGCAGGATCCCGTGCTTGTCGGTGATCGCGCGCAGCCTCTCGAGATACCCCTTGGGCGGCACGAGCACGCCGGCCGAACCGGCCACCGGCTCCACGATCACGGCAGCGATCGTGGACGGGTCGTGCAGCGCGCACACGCGCTCGAGCTCGTCGGCGAGGTGCTCGCCCCAGGCCGGCTGGCCGCGCGAGAACGCCATCTCCTTGAGGTTCCAGGTGTGCGAAATGTGGTCCACGCCCGGCACCAGGTTGGCGCTGTACATCTTGCGGTTGGCGGCGAGGCCGCCCACCGAGATGCCGCCGAAGCCCACGCCGTGGTATCCGCGTTCGCGCCCGATGAAGCGCGTGCGCTGCGCCTCGCCGCGCATCCGGTGGTAGGCGAGCGCGATCTTCATCGCCGAATCCACGGCCTCGGAACCCGAGTTGCAGAAGAACACGTGGTTGAAGGGCTTGCCGGCGAGGGCAACGAGCCGGTCGGCCAGCTCGAAGGCCATCGGGTGGCCCATCTGGAAGGTGGGCGCGAAGTCGAGCGAGCCGGCGGCCTGCGCGATCGCGTCCACGATCGGCTTGCGACAGTGCCCGGCGTTGACGCACCACAGCCCGGCGGTGCCGTCGAGGATCTGGCGGCCCTCGGGCGTGTAGTAGTGCATGCCCTCGGCGCGCGCGAGCAGTCGCGGCAGCGACTTGAACTGGCGGTTCGACGTGAAGGGCATCCAGAACGCCTCGAGCTTCTCGGGCGTGACCTGGTCGGGCGTGAAGGTGGAACTGCGGGCAACGTCGTTCATCTTTCTATCTCCTGGGGCGCAGTGGACCCGCGATCGCCGGGCGAACAATGCCCGGCCAAGTCGTCAATTGTCCCGCGAAGCCACCAAAGCAGCAACAGACCCGGGATTGCCGCCGCAACCGTCCACAGGAAGAAGGCGGGCCAGCCGAGCGCGTCGACCATCACGCCGGCGGCCGGACCGACGTAGACGCGCCCCACCGCCGCGAGCGCCGAGAGCAGCGCGAACTGGGCCGCGGAGAAGCGTTTGTCGGTGAGCGCCATCAGGAAGGCGACGAACGCGGCCGTGCCCATGCCGCCGCACAGGTTCTCCAGCCCGATCGCGCCGGCCATCAGCAGGTAGCTCTTCGGGGCGACCGACAGGAGCCAGTAGCCGAAATTCGAGACGGCCTGGAGAATTCCGAATGCCATCAGCGCGCCCCACAGCGGGCGCTTCGCCAGCCAAAGGCCGCCGGCGAGCGCACCGAAGATCGTCGCGGTCAGGCCCAGGATCTTGTTCACCGCGCCCACCTCGGTCTGGGTGAAACCGACCCCACGGATCAGGAAAGCGGTGGACAGCGTGCCCGCGAACGCGTCGCCCAGCTTGTACAGAACGATCAGCGCCAGCAGCGCGATCGCGCCGCGCCGCTCGAAGAACGCGTCCCAGGGTTTCACGAACGACGGGAACCCAGCCCAGCGAGCGGCGCGCAGAGCCACGGCGAAGGCGGCGAACATCGACAGCGTCTGCAGCGCGAGGCGCGAGAACCCCCCTTCGTCCAGCGCGCCCAGCGGCAGCGCGCGCAGCGCGAAGTAGGTGGCCAGCCCCGCGCCGAGCATCGCGACGAAGCCCAGCAGCTCGCGCGCCCCGGTGGCCGCGTCGGGCGGCGCGACGCGAACGTCGAGCCGCGGCGAGAACGCGGTGACCACCGCGCAGGCCGCGAACAGCGCGGCCATCAGCCGGTAGGTGTCGGGCCAGCCGAGCCACTGGTCGGCGAGGATCAGCGCGAGCCCCCCGGAGACGAGCATCGCGAGCCGGTACCCGAGCACCGACACGGCCGCGCCGGCGCCGCGCTCGCGCTCGCCCAGCAGGTCGGCGCGATAGGCGTCGAACACGATGTCCTGCGAGGCTGAAAGGAAAGCGATCGCCACCGCGACGATGCCCACGGAAACCACCGAGGTCCGGGGATCGAGCTGCGCCATCGCCAGGCACGCGCCCGCCAGCGAGAACTGGCTGAGCAGCAGCCAGCCGCGCCTGCGGCCGAGCAACGGCGGTTCGAATCGATCGAGCAGCGGCGCCCAGACGAACTTGAAGGTGTAGGGCAGGCCGGCGAGCGCGAAGAAGCCGATCGTCCTGATGTCGATGCCCTCGACCGTGAGCCAGGCCTGCAGGCTTCCGGCCGACAGCGCGAGCGGCAGGCCGCTGGCGAAGCCGAGCAGCAGCATCGCCGCGATGCGCCGGTTCGCGAAGACGTCGAGATAGGGGCTTCGTTGGGTCGCGGCCATGTGCGCGCGGCGCGCCGACCGCGCCGACCGCGCCACGGGAGCGAGTGTAGCAGCGGCGCGCGGGCTGGTATTTTCGGGGGATGCGCACGAGCATGCAATTCGGGAACCCCGCGTCGGCGGGCGCGGTCGCGGCGCCGGGCCGCCGCTCGCGCCTCGCCGCCGCGCTCGCCGCCGGCGCCTTGTGGCTCGCGGCGGCCTTGGCGATCGGGCCGGCGGCCGACGCCCTCGCGCAGCAGGCGCCGGCTCAGGACGGCGTCACGGTGGGCGAGAGGAGCCGCGTCGCGCGCCTGGTGTCGGCCGAGAAGCTGGAGCGCGAGGCCTCGGACCGGTACCGCGAGATCCTGCGGGAGGCGGCGTCCAAGAGGGCGCTCGCGGCGAACGACCACCCCCAGCTCAAACGCCTGCGCGCGATCGCGCAGCGCATCGTGCCGCACGCCGCGCGCTTGAACGAGCGCGCGCCGCAGTGGCGCTGGGAGGTGAACCTGATCGCGTCCAGGCAGGTGAACGCCTTTTGCATGCCCGGCGGGAAGATCGCGTTCTTCTCGGGGATCCTCGAGACGCTCGAGCTCAACGACGACGAGGTGGCCGCGGTGATGGCGCACGAGATCGCGCACGCGCTGCGCGAGCACGGCCGCGAGCGCGCCGCGAAGTCGGCGATCGCCGCCGGCGTGACGATCGGCGCGTCGATCCTCTCGCAGCTCATGGGCTACGGCGACCTGGGCGGACAGCTCGCGTCGGCCGGCGCGCAGTTCACGCTGCTCAAGTTCTCGCGCGGCGACGAGACCGAGGCCGACCTCGTCGGCATGGACCTGGCCGCCCGCGCCGGATTCGACCCGCGCGCCGGGATCTCGCTGTGGCAGAAGATGTCGGCCGTCTCGACGAAGCAGCCGCCCGAGTGGTTCTCCACCCACCCCTCGCACGCGTCGCGGATCGACGAGATCCGGCGCAACGTCGACAAGACGCTGCCCCTGTACGCGCAGGCGACCGGGCGAAGGGTCGAGTCGCTGCCGCCCTACCGATGAGCCGCCGCCGCCCTCGTGCAGGGCCGCGCGCACGCGGCGAATCTCCATGCCAAACGCAGGGTTCATTGAAATCCGCTACAAGAACCCCAAGCTGAGCGCAATGCGTGCGCAACACTGACGCCAAAGGGCCCGCAATGATCAGGAAACTTCACCACAACGCCTATCGCTGTCGCGATTCGGAGCGCACCCGCGCCTTCTACGAGGATTTCCTCGGCCTGCCGCTGGTGGGCACGCTCGAGATCGGCGAAACCAAGACCGGCCGCAAGACCAGCGTGCTGCACACCTTCTACCGGCTCGACGACGGCTCGCACCTCGCCTTCTTCGAGGCGCCCGACATGCCCTTCGAGTTCAAGGACCAGCACGACTTCGACCTGCACATCGCGCTCGAGGTCGAGCGCGGCGTGCTCGAGCCGATGATGGCCAAGGGAAAGGCGAACGGCATCGAAACGCGCGGCATCTCGAACCACGGCTTCATCGACTCGATCTACTTCCGCGATCCGAACGGCTACGTGATCGAACTGTGCGCCAAGCGCGAGGGGCACGACGAGGAGATGGACCCGGCGCGCAACGGCGCGCGCGACAAGCTGCGGCGCTGGACGCACGCCAGGGCGGGCGCCGAGCCGGGCGCGCCGCGCTAGCGCGCGCGCGGCGCGCGCGCGATCAGCCCGGCCCGGGGCGGTTCGCGGCGGCGTCCTTGCGCCAGGCCGTCGGCGCCAGGCCGGTGGCGCGCTTGAACGCCCGACTGAAGGCAGCCACCGACTCGTAGCCCACCTCGAGCGCGATCGAC
>DATCZK010000171.1:0-5155 GCA_036525975.1 Burkholderiaceae bacterium
GCCGAGCACCATCGCCAGCGCCACCGACGCGATCCCCACCAGCAGCGAGATGCGCGAACCGTAGAGAATCGTGGACAGCACGTCGCGGCCCTGGTCGTCGGTGCCCAGCGGGTATTGCGCGCGCCCTTCGGCCAGCCACGCGGGCGGCAGCAGGGAGTCGTTGAGCGAGAGCGAGGCGAGGTCGTAGGGCTTGTGCGGCGCGACCCAGGGCGCGAACACCGCGCCCAGGATCATCACGACCGCCACGACGAACGCGCCGATCGCAACCGGGTTGTTGCGAAAGCTGAAGAACAGGTCGCCGTCGAGGAAGCGGCGCAGCGCCGACGGCGGCGCGGCGGCGGGCGCGGGCGGCGTTGCGGGCGGCGTCGCGGGCGCGGGCGGCGTTGCGGGCGTGCTCATCGCGTTGCGGGGCGCGGGCGGCGGGCGGTCATTGGGCCTGCGCGATCGGCAACGACCGCTCCGCCAGCCGCACGAACAGCGCCGCGCCCAGCGGCAGGATCGTGTCGTTGAAATCGTAGCGGGTGCTGTGCAGCAGGCACGAGCCGTCGCCGTTGCCCTGGCCGATGCGGAAATACGCGCCCGGGCGCACCTGGAGCATGAACGAGAAGTCTTCCGAGCCCATGCTCGGGTCGAGGTCGAAGACCACGTTCCCGGCGCCCGCCACCTCCTCGGCCACCCGCTGGCCGAACAGCGCCTCGTCGCGCGAGTTCACCGTGGCCGGGTAGATGCGCTCGTAGTGCACGCGCGCGCGCGCGCCGAAGCCGGTGGCCACCGCCTCGCACAGCTCGGCGAGCCTGCGTTCGACCAGGTCTTGCGTGGCGGCGCGGAAGGTGCGCACGGTGCCCACGATCTGCGCCTCGCGCGGGATCACGCTCATCGCCTCCGGGTTGCCGGCCTGCACCGAGCAAAGGCTCACGACCGCCGCGTCGATCGCGTTCACGTTGCGCGAAACGATCGACTGCGCGGCCGTGATGATGTGCGCGGCGACGACCACCGGGTCCACCGCCAGGTACGGGTGCGCGCCGTGGCCGCCGCGGCCCTCGACGGTGATCGTCACCCGGTCGGCCGCCGCCATCATCGGTCCGGGGCGCACCGCGAGCTTGCCCGGGGGCAGGCCGGGCCAGTTGTGCATCGCGTAGATGGTGTCGCAGCGGAAGCGCTCGAACAGGCCGTCGTCGATCATCGCCTTCGCGCCGCCGAAACCCTCCTCGCCGGGCTGGAAGATCAGGTGCGCAACGCCGTCGAAGTCGCGGGTCGCGGCCAGGTGGCGCGCGGCGCCCAGCAGCATCGTCGTGTGGCCGTCGTGGCCGCAGCCGTGCATCATGCCGGGGCGGCGCGAGCGGTGCGAGAAGTCGTTGTCCTCGTTCATCGGCAGCGCGTCCATGTCGGCGCGAAGCCCCACGCGCCTGCCGCTGTCGTCGGAGCGGCCGCGCACCACCGCCACCACGCCGGTCTTGCCGATGCCGCGATGGATCTCGTCCACGCCGTAGCGCTCGAGCTCGCGCGCCACCAGCGCGCTGGTGAAGTGCTCCTCGAAGCCGATCTCAGGGTTCTGGTGCAGTTCGCGCCGCAGCGTGATCAGGTCGGAGTGAAACGACCGGATCGACGCCACCGAGCGGTGGTTGCCCAGGTAGGTTGCGGAGTTCTCGAGCGTGGCGTTGGGTGCGTTCATCGGAGTGTCAGTGCGCGCCGCCGGCGCGATCCAGCCGCAGCCGCGGGTCGACTGCGAAATACAGGAGATCGACGATCAGGTTGATCACGACGAACACCAGCGCGATCAGGCACAGGTAGGCCGCCATGATCGGGATGTCGGCCACCTGAACCGCCTGGATGAAGAGCAGCCCCATGCCGGGCCACTGGAACACCGTTTCGGTGATGATCGCGAAAGCGATGATCGCGCCCAGTTGCAGGCCCGCGATCGTGATCACCGGCACCAGCGTGTTCTTCAGCGCGTGGCCGAAGTGCACGGCGCGGTCCGAAAGCCCGCGCGCGCGCGCGAACTTGATGTAGTCGGTGCGCAGCACCTCGAGCATCTCCGAGCGCACCAGCCGCATGATCAGCGTCATCTGAAACAGGCACAGCGTGATCGAGGGCAGGATCAGGTGCTTCCAGCCGTCGACGGTGAAGAAGCCGCTGCTCCAGCCGCCCAGCATCACGGTGTCGCCGCGCCCGAACGAGGGCAGCCAGCCCAGCACGACCGCGAACAGCAGGATCAGCAGGATGCCGATCAGGAAGGTGGGCAGCGACACGCCGATCAGCGACACCGCGAGGAAGACGTTCGACAGCACGCTGTGCCTTCGCAGCGCCGTGTACACGCCCATCGGGATGCCGACGAACAGCGCCAGCACCGCGGCCGCCAGCGAGAGTTCGAGCGTGGCCGGCATCCGCTCCCTGATCAGTTCGGAGACCTTGCGCCCCTGCCGGTACGACAGCCCGAACTCGCCCTGCACGGCGTTCCCGACGAAGCGCCCGAACTGCACGTAGAACGGCTCGTCCAGGCCCAGATCGCGGCGCAGCTCGGTTCGCTGCTCGGGGGTGGCGTCCTGGCCGAGCATCGCGAGCACCGGGTCGCCCACGTACTGGAACAGCGAGAACGACACGAAGCCCACCACCAGCATCACGAGCGAGGCCTGGAGGATGCGACGGACGATGAACGCGAGCATCTGCGGGGGCGCTGGGTCTGGGCGTGGCCTGCCGGCGGCGGATCAGGCAGCTCTGGCCAGGAACGCCTCCGCCAGGCGCACCCAGTAGGTGGCGCCCACCGGGATCAGGTCGTCGTTGAAGTCGTACGAGGAATTGTGCAGCTCGCACGGGCCGGCGCCGTGCCCGGCCTCGCGGTGCGCGCCGTCGCCGTTGCCGTTTCCGGCCACGACGTAGGTACCCGGGCGCGCGAGCAGCAGGTAGGAGAAGTCTTCCGAGCCCATCGTGGGCTCGAAGTCGAACACGTTCGCTGCGCCCACCATCTCGGTGAGCACCGCGCGCGCGAACTCGGTCTCGCGCGGGTGGTTGATCGTGGGCGGGTAGCTGCGCTGGAAGCTCAGCGTGCCCGACGCGTCGAAGGCCTGCGGCAGTTGCTCCACGATCCGGCGCATGCGCTGCTCGATCAGGTCGAGCACTTCGATCGCGAAGGTGCGCACCGTGCCGTTGATCGTGGCCGTGACCGGGATCACGTTGCACGCCTCGCCGGTGTGGATCTGCGTGACCGACAGCACCGCCGAGTCGATCGGCTTCTTGTTGCGCGTGATCACCGACTGCAGGGCCTGGACGACGTGGGTGGCCACCAGCACCGGGTCGACGCCGTTGTGCGGCATCGCCGCGTGCGCGCCGCGGCCGGTGATCGTGATCGTGAACTCGTTGCTGCTCGCCATCATCGGGCCGGCGCGCACCGCGAACTGGCCCACCTTCATGCCCGGCCAGTTGTGCATGCCGAACACCGCGTCGCACGGCGCCTTCTCGAACAGCCCGTCGTCGATCATGCGCCGCGCTCCGGCGCCGCCTTCCTCGGCCGGCTGGAAGATCAGGTGCACGGTGCCGTCGAAGTTGCGGTGCTGCGCCAGGTACTTCGCCGCCGCGAGCAGCATCGCGGTGTGCCCGTCGTGGCCGCACGCGTGCATGCGGCCCTGGTTGCGCGAGCGGTGCGCGAACTCGTTGTGCTCCTGCATCGGCAGCGCGTCGATGTCGGCGCGCAGGCCGATCGAACGCGCCGAGCTGCCGTTCTTCACCACGCCCACGACGCCCGTGCCGCCCAGGCCGCGGATCACCGGGATGCCCCACTGCTCGAGCCGCGCGGCGATCAGGTCGGCGGTGCGCGACTCCTCGTAGCGCAGCTCGGGGTGGGCGTGGATGTCGCGACGGATGTCGCGGATCTCGTGCTGGAACTCAACGATGCGGTCGATCAGGTTCATGGCCAACTGGGCCGGCGTCTGGAGCCGGCTGGAATGGTGCCCGGCGGGGGCCGGAGCACGACGGGAATGGGTCGGTTTCCGTGGGAGTGGTAGCTTAGCACCGGTTCGTTCCCGGGAGCGGTGCGTGGTGGTGCGCGGATTCATGGTTCTGGTGGCGGCGTTGCTCTCAGGGTGCAGCGCCGCGGTGGTGGACATCGCCTATTACTGGCAGTCGGCGCGCGGCCAGCTGGCGCTGATGCACGACGCGCGCCCGATCGCCGAACTGCTCGCCTCCCCGGCGCTCGACCCCAGCCTGGCGCGGCGGCTCAAGGCGGCCCAGGAGATCCGCAGGTTCGCGTCCGAGTCGCTGGCGCTGCCCGACAACGGCAGCTACACGCGCTACGCCGACCTGGGCCGCCCGTTCGTGGTGTGGAACGTGGTCGCGGCGCCCGAGCTCTCGCTTCGCCTCAAGCGCTGGTGCTTTCCGGTGGCCGGGTGCGTGAGCTACCGCGGCTACTTCGCGCACGAGGACGCGAAGAACTACGCCGGGCAGTTGCGCGACGAGGGCTGGGAGGTGCAGGTGGCGGGCGTGCCGGCCTACTCCACGCTGGGCTGGTTCGACGACCCGATCCTGAGCAGCTTCATCCGTTACCCGCAGGGCGAGCTGGCGCGGCTGATCTTCCACGAGCTCGCGCACCAGGTGGCCTACGCGCGCGGCGACTCCACCTTCAACGAGTCGTTCGCGACGGCGCTCGAGCGCGAGGGCCTGAGGCGCTGGCTCGCCGCCCGCGGCGACCCGGCGCTCGAGGCCGCGTATCGCGAGTTCGACGCGCGCCGCCAGCAGTTCCTCGACCTGCTGCGGCGCGCGCGCGCGCGCCTCGAGGCGATCTACGACTCGGAGATGCCCGACGAGGCCAAGCGCGCCGCCAAGGCGAAGGAATTCTCGGCGCTGCGCGAGGAGTACGCCGCGCTCAAGGCCGGCTGGGGCGGCTTCGCCGGCTACGACCGCTGGTTCGCCAACGGGGTGAGCAACGCGCACCTGGGCGCGGTGGCCACCTACAACGAGCTGGTGCCGGGCTTCGAGCGGCTGCTCGAACGCCACGGCGGCAACCTGCCCGCGTTCTACCAGGCCGTGCGCGAACTCGCGCGCGCCGACCGGCGCGAGCGCGACCGGGTGTTGCGCGAGTAGCGGCGCCTGGGCCGCGTGCGCCCCCGGGGCCGCGTGTGCGCCGGGGCCGCGTGTGCGCCGGGGCCGCTTGCGCGCCGGGATC
>DATCZK010000172.1:0-14887 GCA_036525975.1 Burkholderiaceae bacterium
CAGCCGAGCGCGCGACTCCGGCGGCGCTCGCTGCCGACCTCTCGGCCGCCGCCCGCGAATGCGGCGTGGAACTCCCTCCGCGGACGAGCGAGCAGCTGCTCGCGTACCTCGCGCTGCTCGAGAAGTGGAACGCCGTCTACAACCTGACCGCGATCCGCGATCGCGACCAGATGCTGGTGCAGCACCTCTACGACAGCCTCGCGATCGTCGCGCCGCTGCGCGCGCGCGGCCTGCTGGCGCCGCGGGCGCGCGTGCTCGACGCCGGCTCGGGCGCGGGGCTGCCCGGCGTCGTGCTCGCGGCGGTGCAGCCCGACGCCCAGGTGCACTGCGTGGACGCGGTCGCGAAGAAGGCGGCGTTCGTGAACCAGGTGGCTGGCGAACTCGCGCTGGCGAACCTGCGCGCCCATCACGCGCGCCTGGAGACGATGCGCTGCGGACCGGGCGAAGCGCTGCCCGCGGCCACGCTGATCGTGAGCCGCGCGTTCGCCTCGCTCGCGCAGTTCGTCGCGCTCACCGCGCACCTGCTCGCGCCGGGCGGGCACTGGGCCGCGATGAAGGGGCGCGTGCCGCACGACGAGCTCGCCGAACTGCCCCCGGAGGTCTCGCTCGCGGCAACGATTACACTGCGGGTTCCGCGCCTCGACGCGCAGCGCCACCTGCTCCTGCTGCACCGGCGCTAGCGCTTCGCGGCGGCGCGAACGAGGCCCCGAAGCACACTCACACCGCGAGTCCGGATGGCGCGCATCTTCGTCGTGGCAAACCAGAAGGGCGGCGTGGGCAAGACGACCACGACCGTCAATCTCGCCGCTGCGCTCGCGCAGCTCGGCCAGCGCGTGCTGCTCGTCGACCTCGACCCGCAGGGCAACGCCACGATGGGCAGCGGCGTGGACAAGCGCGCGCTCGCGCGCTCCGTCTATCACGTGCTGATCGGGCTGAGCGACATCGTCGAGGCGGTGCAGCCGTCACCGGCGGGCGGGTACGACGTGCTGCCCGCGAATCGCGAGCTCGCCGGCGCCGAGGTCGAACTGGTGGACTTCGAAGAGCGCGAGACGCGCCTGAAGGACGCGCTCGCCGCCGTGCAAGGGCGCTACGACATCGTGCTGATCGACTGCCCGCCGTCGCTGTCGATGCTGACGTTGAACGGCTTTTGCGCGGCGCACGGCGTGATCATTCCGATGCAGTGCGAGTACTACGCGCTCGAGGGGCTCTCGGACCTCGTGAACACGATCAAGAAAGTGCACGCGAACTTCAACACCAACCTCAGGGTGATCGGACTGCTGCGCGTGATGTACGACCCGCGCATGACGCTGTCGCAGCAGGTCTCGTCGCAACTCGAGCAGCACTTCGGCGACAAGGTGTTTCGGTCGGTGATTCCGCGCAACGTGCGCCTGGCCGAGGCGCCGAGTTACGGCCAGCCGGGCGTGGTCTTCGACCCCTCGTGCAAGGGCGCGCGCGCCTACATGGAATTCGGCGCCGAACTCGTAGGGCGGCTGGCGCAGCTGCAATAGCCGCGGCCCTGCGCCCGCACCACCCGCGCGCGCCCCGCGCGTCGCTGCTGCCGTAGAATCGCCGTGGCCGGCGGCGCGGCCCGCCGGTGCGCCAGAGAACGGAGAAACCGAATGAGCAAACCACGCGCGAAGGGGCTGGGGCGAGGGCTCGAAGCGCTGCTGGGCAGCGACGATCCCGCGCCGGCGGCCCCCGGGGCCACGCTCGCGCTCGACCTGCTGCAGCCCGGGCGTTACCAGCCGCGCACGCGCATGGACGAGACCGCGCTGGAGGAGCTCGCCGCCTCGATCCGCCAGCACGGCGTGATGCAGCCGATCCTGGTGCGCCCGGCGGGCGAGGGGCGCTTCGAGATCATCGCGGGCGAGCGCCGGTTCCGCGCGGCGCGCGCGGCGGGGCTCGGCGAAGTGCCGGTGATCGTTCGCGACGTACCCGACGAGCAGGCGCTCGCGATGGCGCTGATCGAGAACATCCAGCGCGAAGACCTCAATCCGCTGGAGCAGGCGCAGGCGGTCAAGCGCCTGATCGACGAGTTCCGCTACACGCACGAGCAGGCTGCCGAGGCGATCGGGCGCTCGCGCAGCGCCACGACGAACCTGCTGCGCCTGCTCAACCTGGCCGAACCGGTGCAGACGATGCTCCTCGCCGGCGACATCGACATGGGCCACGCGCGCGCGCTGCTCGCGCTCGATCGCGCCACGCAGATCATGATGGCCACCCAGGTCGCGCAGCGGCGCCTGTCGGTGCGCGAGGCGGAGAAACTGGTCGCGCGCCACATCGCCGGGCACGACTCGGTGGCGCGCGGCGCGCGCGCCAGCAAGCGCCGCGCCAGCGACCTCGATCGCGACGTCGCGCGCCTGCAGGAGCGCCTCGCCGAGACGCTCGGCACCAGCGTGGTTCTCAGGCAGATGGCCCGCGGCCGCGGGCAGATCGTGATCGACTTCAGCGGGCCGGACCAGTTCGACGCGCTGCTCCAGCGCCTGGGGCTCTCGCTGCTCAGGGACTGAGGCGCGCACGCGCGCGGGAACGCGGCGCGGAACGGGAACGCGCGGCGTGGCGTGCGCCGTGGCCAGGCCGGCCCGCGCACCCTTCGCCCGGGCTCAGACCCCGCTGGGCTTCGCCAGCACCTCGGCGCGGTCGATCGAGCGCAGCCTGATGTCGCGCACCGACCCTTGCTGCAACACCTTGAGGGTGATTTCGGTGCCGGCCGGCCCGAGCTTCCAGAGCCGGCGATAGAAGTCGGCCTGGCCCGACACGCGCTCGCCGTCGACCGCGAGCACGATGTCGCCGCGGTCGATGCCCGCCTCGCGGGCCGGGCCGTCGCGCGAGACCCGCGCCACCATCAGGTGGCCCTGCACCTCTTCGGTGCCCAGCCCCAGCCAGGGCTGCGCCGGTCCGCTGCGCCTGCCGTTGGCGAGCAGGTCCGAAAGGATCGGCTTGAGGATGTTCACCGGCACGAACAGGTTCCCCGGAACCCCGTGCTGGTCGCCGGCCGCGTCGTTCACGATCAGCGAGCCGATGCCGATCAGCTTCCCGCTCTCGTCGAACAGCGCCGACCCGCTCCAGTTGTTCACCGGCGGGAACGTGTAGATCGGGCGCTCGATCAGGTATTCCCAGCTGCCGGTGAAGGGCTTGCGCGAGACCACGTACAGCTCGGTCGCGAGTTCCTCGCCGTGGCCCTGCGTGAGCACGGTCTCGCGCACGGCCACGCGATCGGAGTCGCCCAGCGCGATCGGCGTGCCGTCGAGCGGCACCAGCGCGCGCAGCAAGCCGAAACCGGTGGCGTGGTCGTAGCCGGCCACGTTGGCAGGCACCCGCTGGCCCGAGGCCGCGATGATCTCGACCGAATCGGCCTCGAGCACGAGGTAGCCGATCGTGAGCACGGTCTGGGCATCGATGATCACGCCCGAGCCCGTGCGCCGCGTGCCGAGCGACTCGGCGGTGATCGCCCCGCTCACCACGCGCGAATCGACCCGAACGACGGTGCTGCGGAAACGTGCGAGGCGGGGGTCGGGCTGGCCGGCCGGCCCGGCCGCTTCCCGCGCGGGCGGCCCGCCCGATGCGCCCTGGGCCGCGACAGCTGCCGGAGTGAGCGCGCACACAACTGCGAAAGCCGATGCCGCCCAGAGGGGGGCCTGGCTTCGGTGGGGTCGTGCGCGGGTGGAGGGGGGAACTTTGCGCAACGTCATGATGGCCTCCCTTTCAAGGTCGGCTGCTGTCGACCATTCTTGCACCCGCGGCATCGCCCGGCAAGTGCGCCGTGCCCGCCCGGACCTGATGCTGCGACGCAACAAGATTGCGGTGAATCGAGCGCCCGCCGGCTTTACGATTTGACCCCCTTTCCCATCAACCCTTAAAATTCACGGTCTTTGCCCCCGCCGCACTCCGGCCAGCCGCCCAGATGTTCGCAGCAGTCGGTCTGCAAGTCGCTTCGGTATTTCTCGCCGGCCTGATCGCCGCCGGGCTGTCCGATTGGACGAGCGCGAAGTTCCTCGTCCTTGGCGGCGCGGCGGCAACGATCCCGAACGCCTTGTTCGCCCTGCGTCTGGCGATGCACAAGGGGAAGCCAGCGGAGTCTTACCCGGTGGTTTTCTTCCTTGGCGAGTTCGTCAAGATCGGCCTGACCCTGGGCTTGCTGGCGTGGATCATTCACCGGTACGCCGACATTCGGTGGCTGGCGCTGATCGTGGGGTTGATCGTGGCACTGAAGGCGCCGCTGTTCGCGCTGCTCATCGCGCGGGACGCACCGCGCGACTGGCCCGAGCCGGGGAGCCCGGGCAAGGGCGGCTAGGCGGGCGCGGCGGGCAAGGCGAGCGGCAAGACAAGACGAACGGAACAGCGAGGAAAGCACGACAAAATGGCAGCAGGATCCAGCGCACCCACCGCGTCCGAATACATCGTCCACCACCTCGCGCACCTGAACACCTCGGGCGCGCCGCAGAAGAACATCGTCGACTTCTCGATCATCAACATCGACACGGTGTTCTACTCGGTCATGCTGGCGCTGCTCACGGCGTGGATTCTTCGCTCGGTGGCCAAGCAAATCACCGCCGGCGTGCCCAACCGCTTCGTCGGCGCGATCGAGTCGCTGGTGGAGTTCGTCGACGAACAGGCGCGCTCGATCGTGCACGGCGACACGCGGATGATCGCGCCGCTCGCGCTCACCGTGTTCATCTGGATCGTGTTCATGAACACGATGGACCTGATCCCGGTGGATCTGCTGCCGCGCATCGGCGAGCTCTTCGGCATCCACTACATGCGGGTCGTGGCCACCGCCGACCTGAACGCGCCGCTGGCGATGTCGCTGGTCGTGCTGTTCGCGTCGCTGTACTACGGCATCAAGATCAAGCACCCCGGCGGCTTCGTCAAGGAGCTGTTCACCGCGCCGTTCGGCGCCAAGCTGGTGCTCGCGCCGTTCAACCTCGCGCTGCAGCTGATCGAATACGCCGCCAAGACCGTTTCGCTCGGCATGCGACTTTTCGGCAACATGTTCGCGGGCGAGCTCGTGTTCATGCTGATCGCGCTGCTCGGCGCCACCGCCACCTGGTGGGGCTTCGGCCTGCACTTCCTCACCGGCATGGCGTGGTCGATCTTCCACATCCTGATCGTTCTTCTCCAGGCCTTCATCTTCATGATGCTCACGCTGGTCTACATCGGCCAGGCGCACGAAGGCCACTGATCGGGGTCGCATCACCCAACGCATCGTTTCACGCAGCCATTTCGCAAACCTGATTTCGTAAAGCTCATTCACTAGGAGTCATCATGACCAACGTTGCTCTCGTCGCCATCGCCTGCGGTTTGATCATCGGCCTCGGTGCGCTAGGCGCCTGTATCGGGATCGGCCTGATGGGCGGCAAGTACATCGAAGGCGCCGCGCGCCAGCCCGAGTTGATGGACAAGCTGCAGACCAAGATGTTCCTGCTGGCCGGCCTGATCGACGCGGCGTTCCTGATCGGCGTCGGTATCGCGATGATGTTCGCGTTCGCCAACCCCTTCCAGGGCTGATCGGGCTTCAGGTCCAACCAATCTTCTAAGGGGGCAACGTGAATCTGAACGCGACGCTCATCGCCCAGATCATCGTCTTCCTCGGCCTGTGGTGGTTCACGGCGAAGTTCGTCTGGCCGCCGATCACCAAGGCGCTCGACGAGCGCGCCAAGCGCATCGCCGACGGGCTCGCAGCGGCCGACAAGGCCAAGGCCGACCTGGCGGCGACCGAGCGCAGGGTGGCCGACGAACTCAAGCAGGCGCGAGCCGGCGCCGCCGAACTGCGTGCCGGTGCCGAGCGCCAGGGCGCGCAGTTGGTCGACGAGTCCCGCGTCGAGGGGGCGCGCATCGTCGCCGCCGCCAAGAAGGCGGCCGAGGAAGAGGCCGCGCTCGCCGCTCAGCGCGCCAAGGAGCAGTTGCGCGAACAGGTCGCGCAGCTTGCCGTCGCCGGCGCCGAGCGCATCCTGCGTCGCGAGATCGACGCGGCGCGACACGCCGAGCTGCTCGCGAACCTGAAAAACGAACTGCGCTAGGGCTCAACGCACATGGCCGAATCGCACACCATCGCGCGCCCCTACGCCGAGGCCGCATTCAAGATCGCGCGCGAGCTCGACGCGCTGCCCTCGTGGTCGGACGCGCTCTCGCGGCTGGCGGTGATCGTCGCCGACGAGACCGCGCGCGAACTGGTGGGCAATCCGCGCGTGAGCGCGGAGGTGGTCGCCACGGTGCTCGCCGACGCGGCCGGACAGCTCAGTGCCGAGCAGCGCAACTTCGTGCGCGTGCTCGCCGACAACGAGCGCCTGTCGGTCCTGCGCGAGATCGCAAGCCAGTTCGAGACGCTGCGCAACAGCCTCGAGGGGGTGGTCGAGGCGCAGGTGAGTTCGGCGTTTCCGCTCTCGGAGGCGCAGCTGGCCGAGATCGTGGCAACGCTGCGCGCCAAGTACGGGCGCGAGGTCAAGGCGATCGTGCACGTCGATCCGGATCTGATCGGCGGGGTGTCGATTCGCGTGGGTGACGAGGTGATGGACGCGTCGGTGCGCAGCAAGCTCGCGCAACTGGCAGAGGCGCTCAAGATTTAGGGAATCCGGCCGTGGCGCCCGCCCGGGCGGCGCGACGCGGACGGAACGCAACGGTATCCAGGAGAGTTTCATGCAACTCAATCCGGCTGAGATCAGCGAACTGCTGAAGGCGAAGATCAAGAACCTCGAGGTGTCGGCCGACACCCGAAACCAGGGTACGGTCGTGTCGGTCACCGACGGAATCTGCCGCATCCACGGCCTGTCGGACGTGATGCAGGGCGAGATGATCGAGTTCCCGGGCGGCACCTTCGGCCTGGCGCTCAACCTCGAGCGCGACTCGGTGGGTTCGGTCGTGCTGGGCGAGTACGAGCACATCTCCGAAGGCGACACGGTGAAGTCCACCGGCCGCATTCTCGACGTGCCGGTCGGGCCCGAGCTGATCGGGCGCGTCGTGAACTCGCTCGGCCAGCCAATCGACGGCAAGGGCCCGGTGAACGCCAAGATGACCGACGTGATCGAGAAGGTCGCGCCGGGCGTGATCGCGCGCCAGTCGGTGTCGCAGCCGGTGCAGACGGGCCTGAAGTCGATCGACTC
Source organism: Burkholderiaceae bacterium (assembly GCA_036525975.1). Lineage (GTDB taxonomy): Bacteria > Pseudomonadota > Gammaproteobacteria > Burkholderiales > Burkholderiaceae_E > Quisquiliibacterium. The sequence goes on from DATCZK010000172.1 coordinate 7,101, forward strand.
GATGGTGCCGATCGGGCGCGGACAACGCGAGCTGATCATCGGTGACCGCCAGACCGGCAAGACGGCGGTGGCGGTCGACACGATCATCAACCAGAAGGGCAAGGACCTGATCTGCATCTACGTTGCGATCGGCCAGAAAGCCTCCACGATCGCCAACGTCGTGCGCAAGCTCGAAGAGCACGGCGCGATGGAGTTCACGATCGTGGTGGCGGCAACGGCGTCCGACTCGGCCGCGATGCAGTACATCGCGCCCTATTCGGGCTGCACGATGGGCGAGTACTTCCGCGATCGCGGCCAGGACGCGCTGATCATCTACGACGACCTCACCAAGCAGGCCTGGGCCTACCGCCAGGTGTCGCTGCTGCTGCGCCGCCCGCCGGGCCGCGAAGCCTACCCCGGCGACGTGTTCTACCTGCACTCGCGCCTCCTGGAGCGTGCCGCGCGCGTGAACGCCGAGTACGTGGAGAAGTTCACCAACGGCGAGGTCAAGGGCAAGACCGGGTCGCTCACCGCGCTGCCGATCATCGAGACGCAGGCGGGCGACGTGTCGGCCTTCGTGCCCACCAACGTGATCTCGATCACCGACGGCCAGATCTTCCTGGAAACCGACCTGTTCAACGCCGGCATCCGCCCCGCGATCAACGCCGGCGTTTCGGTGTCGCGCGTGGGTGGCGCGGCGCAGACCGACATCGTCAAGAAGCTGGGTGGCGGCGTGCGCCTCGCGCTCGCGCAGTTTCGCGAGCTGGCGGCGTTCGCGCAGTTCGCCTCTGACCTCGACGACGCCACGCGCAAGCAGCTCGAACGCGGGCGCCTGGTCACCGAACTGATGAAGCAGCCCCAGTACCAGCCGCTGCAGGTCTGGGAGATGTCGTTCACGCTGTTCGCGGTGAACAACGGTTACTTCGACGACATCGAGGTCACCAAGGCGCTCGACGCCGAGCGCGCGCTGCGCGAGTTCGCCAGGACCAAGCACGGCGCGCTGGTCGAGGAAATCCAGCGCGACAAGAAGTTCAGCAAGGACGTCGAGGCGCGCATGCACGAGTGCGTGAAAGACTTCAAGAAATCGGGCGCGTATTGAACGAGCGCGAGCGGGCCGCCGCGCGTGCGCGGCGGTGCGGGCAAACGCAGCAGTCCTGAGGAACGCAGATGCCGGGCAGCAAAGAGATCCGGGGCAAGATCAAGAGCGTGCAGAACACGCGCAAGATCACCAAGGCGATGGAAATGGTCGCCGCGTCGAAGATGCGCAAGGCGCAGGATCGCATGCGCGCCGCGCGCCCCTACGCCGACAAGATCCGCAACATCGCGGCTCACCTGGCGCAGGCCAATCCCGAGTACCGCCACCCGTTCCTGGTCACGCGCGAGCAAGTGCACGCGGCGGGCCTGATCGTGGTCACGACCGACAAGGGGCTGTGCGGCGGCATGAACACCAACGTGCTGCGCATGGTCACGGCCAAGCTCAAGGAATTGCAGGGCGCCGGTGCCGAGATCCGTACCAGCGCGATCGGCAACAAGGGCTTCGGCTTCCTCAATCGCGTCGGCGCGCAGGTGGTCTCGCACGTGGTGCAGCTGGGCGACACGCCGCACCTCGAGCGGCTGATCGGCCCGGTGAAGGTGCAGCTCGACGCCTACGCCGCCGGCGAGCTCGACCGCGTCTTCATCGCCTACACGCGTTTCATCAACACGATGACGCAGGAGCCGGTGGTGGAGCAGCTGCTGCCGCTCCCGGCCGAGCGCATGAAGGAAGACGCGCGCACGTTCTCGTGGGACTTCATCTACGAGCCCGACGCGCAGTCGGTGCTCGAAGAGCTGCTGGTGCGCTACGTGGAGGCGCTCGTCTACCAGTCGGTGTCCGAGAACATGGCCTCGGAGCAGAGCGCGCGAATGGTCGCGATGAAGGCCGCGTCGGAAAACGCGAAGGAAGTGATCGAAGAGCTGCAGCTGTCCTACAACAAGGCGCGGCAGGCGAACATTACGAAGGAATTGTCCGAGATCGTCGGCGGGGCTGCCGCCGTCTAGGCGGGCGACCCGGCGTATCCGGTGAAGAATTGAAAGACTGAGGGCAAGAACATGGCTAACGGACAAATCGTTCAGTGCATCGGCGCGGTGGTTGACATCCAGTTCCCGCGCGAGTCGATGCCGAACATCTACGACGCGCTGGTCCTGGAAGACTCGGGCGACTCGTTTGCCGAGAAAGGGCTCACCTTCGAGGTGCAGCAGCAGCTGGGCGACGGCGTCGTGCGCACGATCGCGATGGGCGCGGCCGACGGCCTGCGCCGCGGCATGCCGGTGCGCGCCACCGGATCGAACATCCAGGTGCCGGTGGGCCCGGGCGTGCTCGGCCGCGTGATGGACGTGCTCGGCCGCCCGATCGACGAGCGCGGGCCGATCCTGTCCACCGAGACACGCGGCATCCACCAGCCCGCGCCCAAGTTCGACGAGCTCTCGCCGTCGGTGGAGCTGCTCGAGACCGGCATCAAGGTGATCGACCTGATCTGCCCCTTCGCCAAGGGCGGCAAGGTGGGCCTGTTCGGCGGCGCCGGCGTGGGCAAGACCGTGAACATGCTCGAGCTGATCAACAACATCGCCAAGGAGCATTCGGGCCTGTCGGTGTTCGCCGGCGTGGGCGAGCGCACCCGCGAGGGCAACGACTTCTACCACGAGATGTCCGAAGCCAAGGTCATCGTGCAGGAAGACCTGTCGCAGTCGAAGGTGGCGATGGTGTTCGGGCAGATGAACGAGCCGCCGGGCAACCGCCTGCGCGTGGGCCTCACCGGCCTCACGATGGCCGAGCGCTTCCGCGACGAGGGCCGCGACATCCTGTTCTTCGTCGACAACATCTACCGCTACACGCTCGCCGGCACCGAGGTCTCGGCGCTGCTCGGGCGGATGCCCTCGGCGGTGGGCTACCAGCCCACGCTGGCCGAGGAAATGGGCCGGCTGCAGGAGCGCATCACCTCCACCAAGACCGGGTCGATCACGTCGATCCAGGCCGTCTACGTTCCGGCCGACGACCTCACCGACCCCTCCCCCGCCACCACCTTCGGCCACCTCGACGCCACCGTCGTGCTCTCGCGTGACATCGCCTCGCTCGGGATCTACCCGGCGGTCGACCCGCTCGACTCCACTTCGCGCCAGATCGACCCGAACGTGATCGGCGAGGAGCACTACAACACCACGCGCGGGGTGCAGGCCACGCTGCAGCGCTACAAGGAGTTGCGCGACATCATCGCGATTCTGGGCATGGACGAACTCTCGCCCGAAGACAAGCTCGCGGTGGCGCGGGCGCGCAAGATCCAGCGCTTCCTCTCGCAGCCCTTCCACGTGGCCGAGGTGTTCACCGGCTCGCCCGGCAAGTACGTGTCGCTCAAAGACACGATCCGCGGCTTCCAGATGATCGTCAACGGCGAGTGCGACGCACTGCCCGAGCAGGCTTTCTACATGGTGGGCACGATCGACGAGGCCTTCGAGAAGGCCAAGAACCTGCAGTAAGGCGCGGCAGGCGCGAGCCCGCGGCCCGCGCCGCCCGCCCACGGAGCGAACATGGCACATACCCTTCACGTGGACGTCGTCAGCGCCGAAACCTCGATCTTCGAGGGCCAGGCGGAGTTCGTCACGCTGCCCGGAGAGGAAGGCGAGCTCGGCATCTATCCGCAGCACACGCCGCTGCTCACGCGGATCAAGCCCGGTGCGGTGCGCATCAAGCTGCCCGGTCGCGACGAGGAGGAGTTCGTGTTCGTTGCCGGCGGCATCCTCGAGGTGCAGCCCAACCGCGTGACGGTGCTCGCCGACACCGCGATCCGCGGCCACGACCTCGACGAGGCCAAGGCCACCGCCGCGCAGAAGGCCGCGCAGGAGGCCATGGCCAACGCCAAGAGCGACATCGACTTCGCGCTTGCGCAGTCCGAGTTCGCGGTCATGGCGGCGCAGATCGCTGCGCTGCGCAAGTTCCGCGAGCGCAAGTAGGGCGCCGCGCCCGTCGTGGTGCGCGCGGCGCTCGCTGTCGCGGCGCTGGCGCTCGCATCGGCGCTCGCGTCGGCCCTCGCGCTGGCGGGCAATCCCGCGCTCGAGCTGCGCCCTCTGGGCGCAGCGCCCCCGGAGCAGCCCGCACGCGCGCTCGGGCCCGGCCAGCTCCCGCACAGCGAGGTCGCGACCGGGTCGCGCGACGTCGCGCGCGCCTGGCTGGCGCGCCCCACCGACCGCTACCCGCACGCGGTGCTGGGCGACGCGCTCGAGGCTTCGCAACTGGTGGTGGAGATGCGCGACGGGCGCGCCGTGCACGTGGAGCTGCCGCCGAACCGCGTGTTCGAGGACCTGGCGCCGCGGCTGGCCGACCTCGACGGCGACGGTCGCGACGAGATCCTCGTGGTCGAGAGCGACCTGCGCCTGGGCGCGTCGCTCTCGGTCTACGGCGTGCGCGCCGACGGCTTGCAGCGCCGCGCGTCGTCAGGCTTCCTCGGCCAGCCGAACCGCTGGCTCAATCCGCTCGGCGCGGGCGATTTCGACGGCGACGGCAAGCTCGACCTGGCGCTGGTCGCCACCCCCCACATCGGCGGCGCGTTGCGACTCTACCGCTATGCCGAGCCGGCGCTGATCCCCTTTGCGGAGTTCTCTGGAGTAAGCACTCACAGCCTTGGAAGCACGGAGCTGGGGCTGGGCCGAGTGGTCAAGCGAAGCCCTCGCGACCGGCTGCTGATGCCCGACGCCACGATGCGGGCGCTGCGGCTGCTGGAATGGACGCCGGGCGGCGTCGTCGAGATCGCGAGGGTCGCGTTGCCGTCGCGACCCGAGGGCTCGCTCGTGCCAGCCGGCGAGAATCGCTGGCGGCTGCGCCTCGAGGGCGGCGAAACGATCGAGTTGCTGGCGCGCTGACCGGGCCTGCCCTCAGGTCCTGAACTCGGGCGTCCCGGGCCGGGCGGTCTTGCCGCTGCCGCGCAGCAGCGCGTCGAGGTTGCGCCGCGCGTCGGCCGCGCCCTTCTCGGCAGCGCGCTCGAACCACTTCTGCGCCAGCGCGCGATCGACCGGCACGCCGCGCCCCTGCGCGTACACGACGCCCAGGTTGTTCTGCGCCGCGGTGTCGCCGCGCTCCGCGGCTGCGCCGAGCAGTTCCAGTGCCCTGCGATCGTCGCGCGGCACGCCCTGTCCGGTCATGTACATCCACCCGAGCACGCCCATCGATCGCGAGTGGCCCTGCCCGGCGGCATGGCTGAACCACTTCGCGGCCTCGCTGGCGTTCCCGGCCAAGCCCTGCCCGCACACCAGGGCCGAGGCGTAGTCGTACTGTGCCTGCGCGTCGCCGGCGGTGGCCGCCCGGCGCAGCGCCTCGGCCGCAGCGTGCGGCGAGCGGGTGGCGTTCGCCCCGGGCGGCGCCACCGCCTCGGCGGCCGCGGCAGGGGCGCCCATCGTCGCGGCGATCAACGCGGCGAGCAGGTGGCTTCGGTAGACGGTCATGGTCGTTGCTCCTCGTTGCCGGCGTTCGGGCGATCGCGGTTGGGCCCGTCGGCTGGCCGCGCGCGGCCCTTGCCGCGGCGGCGCAGGAACCACGCCATCAAGGCAGCGCCCGCGCCGATGTTGAGCAGCGTGCCCGGTTCCGGCACCTGGCCTTGCGCGGTGGTCGTGCCCCCGCCGGAACTGCCGGTCACGGTGCGCTTTCCGCTTTCGTCACCGGCGATGATCGTCGCGAGCGGGCCGTTCTCGCGCTCGGCGCGCGCGCCCAACACCGAAACGTTGCCGCAGGCATAGGGAACCATCACAGAATAGATCTCGCCGGCGGCGTCCGCAACTTCGTACAGGTCGGCGCGCTCCATGTGCCCGGGCACGAAGTTCACGCGCGTGTTCATGCACAGCGTGTTGCCGAAGGTCATCCCGATCGAGCGCGCGCTGAACTCCACCGGCGTGCGCACGCCGCGGATGCCGCTGTTCGTGATCTCGAGGCGGTCGGTGACCTGGCCGGCGCGGATGCGCTCGCTCATCCTGGCGACGACTTCGGGGGGGAGCCTCGCGCCCTCGAGCGCCTGCTCGATCGTGCCCTTGTAGGGATTGCGCCCCGGGTCGCCCCAGGCGCAGTCCTGCCGCAACTCGAGCGCGCGCGGGCCGGGGCGGGCACGCGCGCCAGCCGGGGCGGCGTCGATCTGCGGCGCATCGGAGACGGCGTTCGCCGACACCCTGAGCAGCAACGGATGGTTCGCGGCGAGGGGCCTGCCGTCGTGGCTGGTTCCGAACGGCACCGCCGAGTTGAACCTGAGCTGCGCGAGCGCGGCGTTGGGAAGCAAGCGCTGGTAGAGGCTGACCCCGGCGGTCGCGGCGACGGCGAAGCCGAACGCTGCCAGCAGCGCGACGCCCGGGCGGATGCGGCGGGTGCCGGCTGATCGTGCCGGGCTCGGTGCGGTGGCACGCCTGCGCCCGGGGGCGCCGGCCGCCAGGCGCGCGCGGCTCACTTCGAGCAACCCCTCCCAACCGCATTGCGCGCTGGCGCAGCGGAAGCGGCGCACCGGCGCGGCGAGGCTCGCATCGCGGTCTTCGCGCAGCCGGCGAATGCGCGCGAGCCCGCCGCCGCACTGCGGACAGGCTCGATCGTGGTCTCGCGCAGCGTTCATCGGTGTCGATCGGAACTCGTTCGGGGGGCCATGCGAGCCGGCGAATCGCCCGCTCGCGCAGGAAAGCTCAACCCTGCGCTGAAGTCTCGCCAGGCGCTCTGCCCGTCGCGAGGAATTCGTTCACCTCGAACTCGCATTCGTTTCACTCCCGCAACGCGGCGCGCGCGCCGCGTGCACGGATGAACTCGGTCGGCGCAGATGCTCTCACGGCAAACCGGGCGCAGCCGGGCTGTGGGCACGCGAATCGCGAGAAAACCACACGCGCGACGCGTCGTGGGGTTAGCCGCCACATCCAGAGGGGCTAGCCCGGGCTTGGCGGTGGCGGCCTGCGCCGCTGCGCCGCCGCGGAACAGTTCGCACGGGGCGCCGCCGGTAGGTCGTTGGCGTCCGATCGTCCGCAAGCGCTCTGGGGGCACGAAGCGCTGCGCTAAGGTCCGACAAGCCGCAAGCCGCAAGCCGGGAACCGATGTTCCGCGAACGAGGGCCCGGGGGGTCGGCGACGGCAGATCGCGATTGCAGAGCAGGAGAACGAGAAATGCGTGGAATGTTTGGTGGTGTCGTGCTGGTCGGCGCGCTCGCGTTCGTGCCACCGGCCGCGGCGCAGTCGGGCGAGGCGGCGGCCGATGCCGGGCTGCTCTACGCCGGGCCCACCATCGAACTGGCCACATTGCACACCGCGGACGACGCTGCGAGCGGCGCCCAGCCAGCCGTTGCGAACGCTTCTTCGAGGCCGCGCGCCGGCCGGCCGTCCCCCGCGGGCGAGACCGGGTTCGTGCTGGCATCGATCGACGCGCTGTCTTTGGCGCGCCCCGAGGCCGCGCAACCGGCGGCGCAACCGGCGGCGCAACCGGCGGCGCAACCGGCCGAGATCGGAGCGGTGAGCCGCTACGCGCTGCGCGTTCTCGAGGTGGTCAACGAGTACCGGCAGCGCAACGGCCTCGCGCCGCTGCGCATCGCCGAGGATCTCGGTTCGCTCGCGCAAGCCCACAGCGTGAAGATGGCCGATCGACGCCGGATCAGTCACGACGGCTTTCGCGAGCGCTTCAACCGCACGACCAGCAGGCTCTGCGTCGAGAACGTGGGCATGAACTTCCCGCACCCCGAGGCGCAAGTCGACGGCTGGCGCGCCTCTCCGGGGCATGACCGCAACCTGCTCGAGCCGCGGGTGACGCGCGTGGGCATCGCCAACAACGC
>DATCZK010000173.1:0-11120 GCA_036525975.1 Burkholderiaceae bacterium
CGCGGGTCGGCTGCACGCGCGAGCGGCGCCTTCACGACGCGGCCCCGGCACGGATCGCGTGCCACGCCGTGGCGCGCTGGAAGCGATGCGCAACATTGAGCAGCTGCGCTTCGGCGAAGTAGTTGCCGATCAGCTGCATCCCCACCGGCCTGCCGCCCTCGCCCCGGCCCACCGGCACCGACATGCCGGGCAGGCCCGCGAGCGATGCCGGCAGCGTGAAGATGTCGGCGAGGTAGTTGCGCACCGGGTCGTCGGCGCGCTCGCCGATGTTCCACGCCACCGTGGGCGAGACCGGCCCGGCGATCACGTCGACCTCGCCGAACACGCGCCGGAAGTCGTCCGCGATCAGCCGGCGCAGCTTCTGCGCCTTGAGGTAGTACGCGTCGTAGTAGCCGTGCGAGAGCACGTAGGTGCCCACCAGGATCCGGCGCTTGACCTCGGCGCCGAAGCCCTCGGCCCGCGTGCGCTCGTACATGTCGACGAGGTCGCCGTAGCCGGCCGCGCGCAGCCCGTAACGCACGCCGTCGAAGCGGCTGAGGTTGCTCGACGCCTCGGCCGGCGCGATCACGTAATAGGCGGGGATCGCGAGCTCGGTGCGCGGCAGCGAGACGTCCACGAGCCGTGCGCCGAGCTTGCCGAGCTCGGCGAGCGCCGCGTCGATCGCGGCGCGCACGCCGGGCGCGAGCCCCTCGCCGAAGAACTCGCGCGGAACGCCCACGCGCAGCCCCTCGAGCGGCGCTTTCCCCCCGCCCGCACCGGCGTCGAACGCGCGCGCGAAGTCTTCGGCGGGGCGCTCGAGGCTGGTGGAGTCGCGCGCGTCGAACCCGGCCATCGCGCCGAGCAGCGCGGCGCAGTCGGCCGCGGTGGCCCCCAGCGCGCCGGCCTGGTCGAGGCTGGACGCGAACGCGATCATCCCGTAGCGCGACACCCGCCCGTAGGTGGGCTTGATGCCGGTGACGCCGCACATCGCCGCCGGCTGGCGCACCGAGCCGCCGGTGTCGGTGCCCGTGGCGAGAGGCGAGAGACCGGCCGCCACCGCCACCGCCGAGCCGCCCGAAGAACCGCCCGCGATCGCGTTCCGGTCCCAGGGGTTGAGCGCGGCGCCGAAGAACGAGTTCTCGTTCGACGAGCCCATCGCGAACTCGTCGCAGTTCGTCTTGCCCAGGCACACGGCGCCGGCGGCCGCGAGGCGCTCGACCACGGCCGCGTCGAAGGGGCTCACGTAGCGGGCGAGCATCTTCGAGCCGGCGGTGGAGCGCCAGCCGCGCGTGACGAAGATGTCCTTGTGCGCGATCGGCACGCCGAGCAGCGCGCCGCGCTCGCCCGCGGCGCGGCGGCGGTCGGCCTCGCGCGCCTGCGCGAGCGTGAGCTCGGGCTGCACGTCGATGAAGGCGTTGAGCGTGCTGGTGCCGATCCGCTCGAGGTACAGGCGGGCGAGATCGACCGCGCTGGCTTCGCCGCGATCGAGCAGCGCGGCCAGTTCGGCCACCGTGGCCAGGCCCTCGCCGGGCGCGGCGGCCGGCGCGCCGGGCGCCTGGGAGGCGGAGTCGGGCATCTCGGCGCCGCTCACTCGATCACGCGCGGCACCAGGTACAGGCCCTGTTCCACGCTGGGCGCCACCTGCTGGTAGCGCTCGCGCGAGTCGACCTCGGTGACCACGTCGTCGCGCAGCCGCAGGCTCATGTCCTGCGCGTGCGTCATCGGTTCCACGCCCTCGGTGTCCACCGCCTGCAGGCGCTCGATCAGGCCGAACACCGAGTTGAGCTGCTCGAGGGTGTGCGCGGTCTCCTGCTCGGAGAGCGCGAGGCGCGCCAGGCGCGCGATGCGGCGAACGTCGTCGGCGGTGAGCGACATGGAACGAAGCGGAAAGGCTCGCATTATACGGTATGATCTACCCTCTTTTCGGGTCGCCTCGAGCGGCGCTGCCGGCGTTGCCCGCGTCTTCGCACTGATTTCGCGGGCTGGCGCCCACCGGGCGCGGCCGACCCGCCCGCTGTCTCCCAATTCAACGGAACCGGCATGTTCGGGTTTTTTCGAAAGTACTTCTCCAACGACCTCGCGATCGACCTCGGCACGGCCAACACGCTGATCTACGTGCGCAGCAAGGGCGTGGTGCTCGACGAGCCGTCGGTGGTCGCGATCCGCCAGGAAGGCGGCCCGAGCGGCAAGCGCACGATCGCGGCCGTGGGCACCGAGGCCAAGCAGATGCTGGGCAAGGTGCCGGGCAACATCGAGGCGATCCGCCCGATGAAGGACGGCGTGATCGCCGACTTCACCGTCACCGAGCAGATGCTCAAGCAGTTCATCAAGATGGTGCACGAGACGCGGCTCTTCTCGCCCAGCCCGCGCATCATCATCTGCGTTCCGTGCGGGTCCACGCAGGTGGAGCGGCGCGCGATCCGGGAGTCGGCGCTCGGCGCGGGCGCCTCGCAGGTGTTCCTGATCGAGGAGCCGATGGCCGCGGCGATCGGCGCCGGCCTGCCGGTGTCGGAACCCTCCGGCTCGATGGTGGTCGACGTCGGCGGCGGCACGACCGAGGTGGGCGTGATCTCGCTCGGCGGGATGGTCTACAAGGGTTCGGTGCGCGTGGGCGGCGACAAGTTCGACGAGGCGATCGTGAACTACATCCGCCGCAACTACGGCATGCTGATCGGCGAGCAGACGGCCGAGGCGATCAAGAAGAAGATCGGCTCGGCGTTCCCCGGCTCCGAGGTGCGCGAAATGGAGGTCAAGGGGCGCAACCTCTCCGAGGGCATCCCGCGCAGCTTCACCGTGTCGAGCAACGAGATCCTCGAGGCGCTCACCGACCCGCTCAACCAGATCGTGTCGGCGGTGAAGATCGCGCTCGAGCAGACGCCCCCCGAACTGGGCGCCGACATCACCGAGCGCGGCATCATGCTCACGGGCGGCGGCGCGCTGCTGCGCGACCTCGACCGCCTGCTGATGGAGGAAACGGGCCTGCCGGTGCTCGTGGCCGAAGACCCGCTCACCTGCGTCGTGCGCGGCTGCGGCATGGCGCTCGAGAAGATGGACAAGCTCGGCACGATCTTCACCAACGAGTAGGCCGCGAGCGATGCGCCCGGCTTCTTCGGGTGAGTGATGGACCGCAGCCCGCCGCCGTTCTTCAACCAGGGCCCCTCCGCGCACGCGCGCCTCGCGTTCTTCGCGCTGCTCGCGATCGCGCTGCTCGCGGTCGACTCGCGGCTGAGCGTGCTCGCCGCGCTGCGCGAGGGCGTGGGCACGATGCTCTACCCGGTGCAGCGCACGCTGCTCGTGCCGCGCGACCTGTTCGGCATGAGCGCCGACTACCTGGCCGAGATCAGGCGGCTGCGCCTGGAGAACGCCGAGCTGCGCCGGCTCGAAGCCGCGAACGCCAAGACGCTGCAGCAGGCCGAGCAGCTCGCGCTGGAGAACACCCGCCTGCGCGAGCTGCTCGAAGCGCGCGAGCGCGTCGCGGTGCGATCGGTGATGGCGGAGGTGCTGTACGAGCCGCGCGACCCGTACACGCGCAAGGCCGTGATCGACCGCGGACTGCAGCACGGCCTGCTCGCCGGGCAGCCGGTGATCGACGCGCGCGGCGTGATCGGTCAGGTGACGCGCGTGCTGCCGCTGTCGAGCGAAATCACGCTGCTCACCGACCGCAGCGCGGCGATCCCGGTGGAAGTGCAGCGCACCGGCCAGCGATCGGTGGCCTTCGGCGGGCTGCCCTCGGGCCTGCTCGAGCTGCGCTTCCTCAGCGCCGCGAGCGACCTCGCCGAAGGCGACACGCTGGTCACGTCCGGGCTCGACGGGATCTACCCCGCGGGGCTGGCGGTCGGGTCGATCGAACGGATCGAGTCGGCCGCGTCGAGCGCGTCGGCGGCGCGCGTGCTGGTGCGCCCGACGGGGGGCCTTGACCGCAGCCGCATCCTGCTCGTGCTGCTCGTGGACCGCACCGCGCTGCCGCCGCCGCCGCCGCCCGAGAAGCCGGCCGACCCGCGGCACCGCCGCTCGCGAGGCTAGGATGCGGTGATGGCAACGCGACAGGAATACCTCCTTCTGCCCGCGAACCGCGCGTTCATCGCGTTCACGCTGGTCGCGGCCTTTCTCGTCAACCTCCCGCCCTACGGCCGGCTCGTCTGGGTGCCCGACTTCCTCGCGCTCGTGCTGGTGTTCTGGAACGTGCACCAGCCGCGCAAGGTGGGCATCGGCATCGCGTTCCTGTTCGGCCTCCTGATGGACGTGCACGAATCGGCGCTGCTGGGCCAGCACGCGCTCGCGTACAGCCTGCTGTCGTACGGCGCGATCAGCCTGCATCGACGCGTGCCGTGGTTCGGGCTCACGGGCCGGATGCTGCACGTGCTGCCGCTGTTCCTGCTCGCCCAGGTGGCCACGATCGTCGTGCGCGCGGCGGTCGGCAGCGGCCTGCCCGGCTGGCCTTACCTGCTCTCGAGCGTGACCACGACCGCGCTGTGGCCGCTGGCCGAGCTGCTGCTGCTCGCCCCGCAGCGCCGCGCGGTCGAACGCGACGAGAACCGGCCGATCTGACGGGCTGGCTGGCGATCGCAACATGGTGGAAGTGCGCAACACCGAACGAGACCTGGCGCGGATCCGCATGCGCCTGGGGCTCACCTGGCTCGTCGTGCTGGCGTGCTTCGCGATCCTGGCCGCGCGCTTCGTCTACCTGCAGGTCGCGCGCCACGCCGACTTCCACGCGCAGGCCGAGGACAACCGGATCGCGCTGCTGCCGCTGCCGCCGCCGCGCGGCCTGATCTACGACCGCAACGACGTGCTGCTCGCCGACAACCTGCCGGCGTACACGCTCGAGCTGATCCCCGAGCGCATGGCCGACATCGACGGCGCGATCGAGGACCTCTCGCAGGTGATCGAGGTCACGCCCCGCGACCGTCGCCGCTTCAAGCGCCTGCTCGCCGACGCGCGCAGCTACGAGCCGATTCCGATCCGCACGCGCCTCACCGACGAGGAGATCGCGCGCTTCGCCTCGGTGAAGTTCCGCTTCCCCGGCGTGGAGATCGGCGCGCGGCTGTTCCGCACCTACCCCAGGGGCGAGTCGGGCGCACACCTGCTCGGCTACATCGGCAGGATCTCCGCCGAGGACAAGCGGCGCATCGAAGAGGACGACGCGCAGGCCGAGTACGCCGGCACCAGCCACATCGGCAAGCTCGGCGTGGAGGCCTCCTACGAGCGCGAGATGCACGGGCGCGTGGGCGCCGAGGCGGTGGAGGTTTCGGCGGGCGGGCGCACGGTGCGCGCGCTCTCGCGCACGCCGCCGCTGCGCGGCGCCAACCTCGTGCTCACGATCGACATCCGGCTGCAGCAGCTGGTCGAGGAGCTGTACGGCGATCGCCGCGGCGCGCTGGTCGCGATCGAGCCCGCCACCGGCGAAGTGCTCGCGATGGTGTCGCGCCCCGGCTACGACCCGAACCTGTTCGTCGACGGCATCGACCCGCAGTCGTGGCAGGCGCTCAACGACGACCCCGACAAGCCGCTGCTCAACCGTGCGCTGCGCGGCGCGTATCCGCCCGGGTCCACCTACAAGCCGTTCATGGCGCTCGCCGCGCTCACGACCGGCACGCGCACGCCGCAAACGACGATCAGCGACCCGGGTTACTTCCAGCTCGGGAACCACCGGTTTCGCGACTCCAGGCCCGAGGGCAACGGCACCGTCGACCTGCACAAGTCGATCGTGGTCTCGAGCGACACCTACTACTACAAGGCCGCCTACGAGATGGGGGTGGACGCGATCCACGACTTCATGAAGCCGTGGGGGTTCGGGCAGATCACCGGCATCGACCTGCTCAACGAGTCGACCGGAATCCTGCCTTCCACCGAGTGGAAGCTCAAGCGCTTCAAGCAGAAGTGGTTTCCCGGCGAAACGCCCTCGATCGGAATCGGCCAGGGCTACAACGCCTTCACGATGCTGCAGCTCGCGCACGCGACCGCCACGCTCGCCAACGACGGCGTCGTGATTCGCCCGCGCGTGGTGCGCTCGATCGAGGATCCGGTCACGCGCGCGCGCACGGCGCCGCCCGCCGGTGACCCGGTGAAGATCGCGCTCGACCCCGAGCACCTGAAGCTGGTCAAGGCGGCGCTGGTGGACGTGAACCGCCTGGGCACGAGCCGGGTCGCCTTCGCCAACACCGAATACGTGGCGGCCGGCAAGACCGGGACGGCGCAGGTGGTCGGGATCAGGCAGAACGAGAAGTACGACGCCAGGCGCATCGGCGAGCGCCACCGCGACCACTCGCTGTTCATCGCGTTCGCGCCGGCGCAGGCGCCGCGCATCGCGATCGCGCTGATCGTGGAGAACGGGGGCTTCGGCGCGCAGGCGGCGGCGCCGATCGCGCGCAAGGCGCTCGACTTCTACCTGCTGGGCAAGCTGCCCTCGGCGGCGCCGGGCGGGGCGGCAGCGCGCGCCGAGCCGCCGTCGCCGGACGACGACGCCGCGGTGCGAGACGTGCCGCTCAGCGTCGAGCCCGAGACCGTGGCGCCAGCGGCGGAGGGGCGATGAAAGACGGCCCCGGGGTGCTGCACCGCATCCGCGAGCACGTGGCGGTGTTCGACCCCACGCTCACGGCGGCGCTCGCGCTGCTCGTGGGGCTGAGCATGCTCACGATGTACTCGGCCGCGATGGACTTCCCCGGCCGCTTCGAAGGGCACCTGCGCAACATCCTGATCGCCGCCGCGGTGCTGTGGGTGGCCGCGAACATCCCGCCGGGCTGGATGATGCGCTCGGCGGTGCCGCTGTACCTGCTCGGCATCGCGCTGCTGATCGCGGTGGCGCTGTTCGGCGACATCTCCAAGGGCGCGAGGCGCTGGCTCAACCTGGGCTTCGGCCGCATCCAGCCCTCCGAACTGCTCAAGATCGCCGTGCCGCTGATGCTCGCCTGGTATTTCCAGCGTCGCGAGGGCGGGCTGCGCTGGTACGACTGGACGATCGCGGGGCTGATCCTCGCGCTGCCGGCGGCCCTGATCCTGCGCCAGCCCGACCTGGGCACCGCGCTGCTCGTGGTCTCGGTGGGCGGATTCGTGATCTTCCTCGCGGGGTTGAGCTGGAAGGTGATCGTGGCGCTCGCCGCCGGGGGCGTGGCCGCGGCGCCGCTGCTGTGGTCGCTGCTGCACGACTACCAGCGCCAGCGCGTGCTCACGCTGCTCGACCCCAGCTCCGACCCGCTGGGCAAGGGGTTCCACATCATCCAGTCCACCATCGCGGTGGGCTCGGGGGGCCTGTGGGGCAAGGGCTGGCTGCGGGGCACGCAGACCCACCTCGAGTTCATCCCCGAGCGCACCACCGACTTCATCCTGGCCGCCTACGCCGAGGAGTTCGGGCTCGCGGGCGCGGGCGCGCTGCTGATCGCGTACCTGCTGCTGATCTCGCGCGGGCTGCTGATCGCCGCGCAGGCGTCGAGCGAATTCGCGCGGCTGTTCGCGGGCGCGGTCACGCTGATCTTCTTCACCTACGCGTTCGTGAACATCGGCATGGTCACGGGCATCCTGCCGGTGGTGGGCGTGCCGCTGCCGATGATGTCGTACGGGGGCACGGCGATGCTCACGCTGGGCCTGGGCGCCGGGCTGCTGATGAGCATCCACAGGCACCGCGCGCTGGTGCAGACCTAGGCTGCGGCGCGGCGAGGCGCGGCGAGGCGAGGCGGGGCGCGGCGCGGGCCGCGCGGCTCAGCGCATGAACCGGCGCACGTGGTCGGCGCCCAGCCCGATCGCCTCGAAGTGCGCGCGGTACTTCTCGATGCGCGTGAACACGTCGTCGTAGCCGGTGGCGTTGCCGTCGGGGTCGACGTAGACCAGCGCGCCGTGCACGGTGAACAGCGTGATCATCTCGGCGCAGTCGTCGGGCACCGTGAGCGTGTGCGTCTCGCCGGGCGGCTCGAAGATGTAGCTGCCCGCCTCGGCCACCCAGTCGTGCTCGGGGTAGAACCAGCGGCCCTTGAGCACGTAGGCGTGCACCGGCCCCGAGTGGCGATGGCGCTGCAGCACCCCCGAGCGGCGCACCCGCAGCAGGTGCACGAAGAACCCGCCGGCCGGGTTGAGGTGCAAGGGGCGCGACCAGATGTCGGGCGCCACCGGGGCCCACATCCGCTCGTCGCCCCCGAGCGCGTCGGCGATCACGAGGTCGGGCGCCATCCCCCAGGGCTGCGGCTTGCGGTAGGGGGCGCGGTCGGGTCGCGCCTGCGCCGGCGCGGTGCCTGCGGCTGGAAAGTTCATCCGCGATTCCTCCTCGTTCGACCCGGCCCCCGTTCGGAGCCGGATCAGCCAATTCTATCGGGCGCTCGCCGTTCGGGCAGCTTCAGCCGGGCGCCGCGGCGGCGGCGGCGCGATCGAAACCGCTGCGCGCGGCGTGGATCACGCGCTCGCGCAGCCAGGCGTGCGCAACGAGGTCGCGCTGGCGGCGGTGCCACAGCAGGTCGACGTGCACCGGCGGCATCGCCACCGGCAGCTTGCGCACGACGATGTCGTCGCCCAGGCCGGTGGACCTCACGAAGTGACGCGGCAGCACGGTGAGCAGGTCGGAACCGGCCACGACGAGCCCGGCGGTGAAGAACTGGTTCACCGTGAGCACGATCCGCCGCGTGCGATGGATCGCCGCGAGCGCCTCGTCCACGAAGCCGAAGGGATTGCCGGAAAAGCTCACCAGCAGGTGCTGCGCGGCGCAGTACGCGTCGAGCGTGAGCTTCTTGCCGGCGAGCGGGTGGCCCTTGCGCATCACGCACACGTACTCGCCGCTGTACAGGCGCTCGATGCCGAACACCTCGGGCGCGTCGGCCTGCATCGCGCCGAGCACGAGCCCGCTGGTGGCTCCGGGGAAGTAGCCGACCGCGGCGTTCAGCTCGCCCGACTCGAGCAGCGGCCTCGGGTCCCGGGTGGTGAGCGGGCGCACGCGCAGCGACACGCCCGGCGCTTGCTTCATCACGGCCGCGAGCAGCGCCGGCACCACCAGCGCCGCGGTCGCGTCCGCCATCGCCAGCAGGAAGGTCGCGCGCGAGGTGGCGGGGTCGAAGGCGTCGGGCAGCACGGCCGAGCGCAACTGGCCGAGCGCGTCGCGCACGGCCGGCCAGACCGCGAGCGCATAGGGCGTGGGCTCGACCCCGTAGCCCGCGCGCGTGACCAGCGCGTCGCCCAGCGCGTCGCGCAGCCGGCGCAGCGCGTTGCTCGCCGCCGGCTGGGTCATCGCCAGGTTGCGCGCGGCCCGGGTGAGGTTGCGTTCGGCCATCACCTCGTCGAAGACGCGCAGCAGGTTCAGGTCGAGGGTACGGAAGTTCATGGTGCAATGCCGCGAATATATGTGATTCGTGAATGTTTATCATTCTAACTATTCATTTGCAATATGACATCAGAGGCGCAAAATTCAAATTACCGCACGTTGCAGTGCAGCATTCGAAGGAGCAACACCATGGCAACCCACGCAATGTCGACCGCCGAACTGGGCGTCAAGGCCTCGGGCACGGCGACCGACGCGGCCGGGGCCGCCCTGCGCGCAGTGCGCGCCCACATCGAGCCCGGTCTCGCCGCAGCCCGCGCGAGCCTGTCCGCCTTCGGCGCGAGGCTGTTCGCGGCGATCGTCGAGGCCCGCACGGCCCAGGCGATCAGCGCGATCGAGCGCCACGACTGGCGCCTCGCAGCCCAGTTGCGCGCCGAACGGGAAGGAACGACGCCGACGCACTGAACCCCTCGCCGCCGCGGCCCGCCGCAGGCCGCGGCCAACCCGTGTCTCCTCCACCACCCCGGTGGTTGGGCCCGCGATCCGTCGCGGGCCTTTTTTCCGGTGCCTCGGCTATGATCGCGGCCCATGACCGCCGACGCGCTGGTTCAGGCCGCAAGAGCGCTCTCGCAGCAGGTGGGGGCGCTGCGCTTCTCGCCGCCGGTCGCGCACGTCTATAACCCGCTCGCGTACGCCTGGGAACCCCACGAGGCGTTCCTGCGCCGCTACGGCGGGGGGCGCAAGGAGGTCCTGTTCCTGGGGATGAACCCGGGGCCCTTCGGGATGATGCAGACCGGCGTGCCCTTCGGCGAAGTGGCCGCGGTGCGCGACTGGATGGGCATCAGCGCGCGGGTCGAGCGCCCGGCGCTGGAGCACCCCAGGCGCCCGATCGAGGGCTTCGGCTGCGCGCGTTCGGAGGTGAGCGGGCGACGGCTCTGGGGGTGGGCGGCCGCGCGTTTCGGCACCGCCGACGCTTTCTTCGCGCGCTGCTTCGTCCTGAACTACTGCCCGCTCGTGTTCCTCGAGGCGAGCGGGCGCAACCGCACCCCCGAGCAGCTGCCCGCGAGCGAGACCGAATCGCTGTACGAGGCCTGCGACCGGCAGCTGCGGCTGGCGATCGAGGCCACCGGCGCGCACTGGCTGATCGGGATCGGCGGGTTCGCGGCCAGGCGGCTGCGGCGCGTGGCGGGGGACGCGGCCGCGCCGCGCGTCGCGCAGATCCTCCACCCGAGCCCGGCTTCGCCCGCCGCCAATCGCGGCTGGAGCGAGGCGGTGGATCGCGCGCTGGACGCGCTCGGCGTGTTCGCGCCGCGCGCGCGCTGAACCGCGACTGGCACCCGCACCCGCACCGGGCCGATCGCACGATGCCGCTGTTCGCCGCCACGATCGCGCTCTCCGCGTTCCTGCTGTTCCTGGTGCAGCCGGTGATCGCCAAGCAGATCCTCCCCTGGTTCGGGGGGTCGGCCGCGGTCTGGACCACCTGCATGGTGTTCTTCCAGGTCGCGCTGCTCGCCGGCTACGCCTATTCCGACTTCGTCATTCGAAGGCTGGCCCCGCGCAGCCAGGCCTGGCTGCACGGAACGCTCGTGGCGGCGAGCCTCGCGTTCCTGCCGATCACGCCCTCGCAGGCGTTCAAGCCCGAGAACGCCGACAACCCGGTCGGCCGCATCCTGCTGCTGCTCGCCGCAACGATCGGGCTGCCCTACCTGATCCTCTCGACCACGGGGCCGCTGGTGCAGGCCTGGTTCGCCCGCAGTTTCAGCCACGGGCGCGTCTACCGCCTCTACGCGCTGTCGAACGCGGCGTCGATGCTCGCGCTGGTGGCGTACCCGCCGCTGATCGAGCCGCTGGCGACGAGCGGCGCGCAGTCGCTGGGCTGGAGCGCGGGCTACGCCGTGTTCGCCGC
>DATCZK010000174.1:0-12876 GCA_036525975.1 Burkholderiaceae bacterium
GCGGCCGATCGCCGCGGGCTCGGTGTGCGCGTCGAGCGTGGCGCGCGAACCGGGCCGATTCAGGCGATCCGCCCGCTCCACGCCACCGACCACGCCGCCGAAACGAGCAGCAGCAGCGCTGCGGCGGCGAGGAACACGAACGAGACCTCGACCTCGGCTTTTTCGAGCACGAGCTTCGAGGTGAGCCCCTGGTAGACCTTGCGCAGGTCTTCCTCGGTGCCGGCGTGGAAGTATTCGCCGCGGGTGATCTGCGCCACCGCCTTGAGCGCCTCCTCGTCCAGGCGCAGGAACATCGACCAGCCGCCCACGTCGACCTCGGCGCCCTCCACCGTGCCGAACCCCACCGTGTAGACCTTCACGCCGCGCTGCGCGGCCATCTTCGCGATCTCGAGCGGGTTCGGGCCGGTGGTGCGACGGCCGTCGCTCAACAGCACGATCGCCGCCGAGGTGTTCGATCCCGGCAGCACCGCTTCGAAAGGCTTTGCGAGCTGCTTCTCGGCCCCCTTGGGGTCGCGCCTGTGCGGGTCGCCCTGCGCGTAGCTGCGCCAGGCCGGCCCGAGGGTTGCCGCCTCCACGTCGATGCCGTGGTCCGGGAACAGCGTCGCGAGCGAGACCAGGATCGCGCTGCCGGTGGCCGTGTGGCGCTGCAACTCCATGCGGTCGATCGCGGCGACCAGGTCGTCGCGGTTCTGGGTGGGTGCCTGCACCAGTTGTGCGGTGCCCGCGAAGGTCACGATCGCCACCCTGAGATCGGGCGGCAGCTCGGTCACGAAGGCCTTCGCCGCCTCCTTCGCCGCCGTGATCCGGTCGGGGTTGACGTCGCGCGCGCGCATGCTCAGCGAGACGTCCATCGCGAGCACGAGCGTTTGCTGCATCGTGGGCAGCGTGATCGACGCGGTGGGCCGCGCGATCGCGAAGATCGCGGCCGCGAGCCCGAGCCCGAACAGCGCCACCGGCAGGTGGGCCGCCGCCCTGGCCGCGCGCCCGGCGCCGCCGCCCGCGGCCTCGGCGACGAAAGCCAGCCGCCCGTACTGCGCCGCGCGCCTGCGCCGGCGCGAGACGAGCGCGGCGTAGCCGGCGGCCAGCACCGGGATCAGCGCCAGCAGCCACAGCATCGTCGGCCAGTGAAATTTCACGCGAAGACCTCCCCGGGACTTCGCCCGGCGACGCTGTGCACTCTAGCACTTGCCCGCGGGAGTTTCACGGGCGGTGCGAGCGATCGCAGCGGCCTCGACCTCACTCCGGCGGCGCGATCCTCGCGCTGTCCTCGAGGTGAATCGACGAGGCCGGCACGAAACCGCCGCTGCGCACGTCGAACACGTGCACCTCGCCGTCTTCGATCACGTAGTGCCAGCCGTGCAGGAACAGTTCGCCCGCTTCCACCCGGGCGCGCACCATCGGGTAATCCATCAGCCGCTCGAGCTGCAGCACGATCGAGCGCTTCTCGGTGCGCCGCAGCACCTCCTCGGACATCCGCGAGGGCAGCGCCGCCTCGCGCGCGAGTTCGAGCCAGTTGCGCAGGTTCACCGCCTCTTCGGGAACGTGTTCGTAGAGCGCCCGGATGCCGCCGCAGTGGCTGTGCCCGCAGACGACGATTTCGCGCACGTCCAGGTTGAGCACCGCGAATTCGATCGCCGCGCAGGTGCCGTGGTAGCCGGCGGACCCGTCGTAGGGGGGAACCAGCGCTGCGACGTTGCGCACCAGGAACAGGTCTCCCGGGCCGGTGCCGGTGAGCAGGTGGGGCACCAGGCGCGAATCGGAGCAGCCGATGAACAGGATGGTCGGCCTCTGCCCCTTGGCCACGAGGTCGCGGAAATGCCCCTCGTGCTGCGGGAAGTAGTCGGAGCGGAATCTGCGCAGCCGCTCGATCAGGTTCTTCGGCAAGGCCCGTTCTCCATTCGTCGCGCTTTCGCGCCCGACCCGATCGCGCAGCGCCCGGGCGCGGCCCCTGCGGGCCCCGTGCCCCGGCGGCCCCGGTCAGTGCAGGCGCGGCCCCTTGAGGAGGTCGTTGCGATCGACCGACTCGATCTCCACGCGCAACACGTCGCCGCTGCGCGCGACCTTCAGCGGAATTCGCGTGCCGGCGGGCCCGAGCTTCCAGATCGCCCGCAGCATCGCGGGCAGCGAGTTCACCCGGTTGCCGCCGACCTCGAGCACGAGGTCGCCCTGCTCGATGCCGGCCCTGGCGGCGGGCCCGCCTGCCGCCACGCCGCCCACCACCACCTGGGCGTCGCGCTCCCCGGCGTAGATGCCCAGCCACGGGCGCGCCGCCTCGCCCGAGCGCCCGGTGGCGAGCATGCTGGCGATGATCGGCTCGAGCAGGTCGATCGGCACCATCATGTTGCCCTGCACCTCCTCGCCGTCGGAAGTCTCCTGCAGCAGCAGCGACCCGATCCCGACCAGCAGCCCGCGTTCGTCCACGAGCGCGGCCCCGCTCCAGCGCGGATGCGCGGGCGCCGTGAACAGCGCCTCGTCGAGCAGGTATTCCCAGTAGCCGGCGAACTCGCGCTTGCCCACCAGCGTGGCCTCGAGCGCGTGGCGCGCCCCGCCGTGGCCCAGCACGTAGACCCGATCGCCGGTGGCGCAGGCCTGCGCGCTGCCGCGCGCCAGCGCCGGCACGCCCAGCGGCTGCAGCGCCCGGATCAGCCCGAAGCCGGTCGCCTGGTCGTAGGCCAGCGGGTAACCCGAAACGACGGTGCCGCGGTTCGTCGTGAGCCAGATCGTCTCGGCCTCGGTGATCAGGTAGCCGATCGTGAGCACGACGCCCTCGGCGTCGATCACCACGCCGTTGCCGGTGCGCTCGGTGCCGAGGATCGGCGCGGTGAACGCGTCTTCGGGCACCTCCGCGCGGATCGCGACCATCGCGTCGAGCGCGCGCGCGAGGTCGAAGGCGAGCTCGGCCTCGTTCGGTTGCATCTCGTCGGGAATCGACCAATCGTCGTTATCGGACATGCTGACCCGGTGGGCGTGCGCCGCGCGCCAAAGACCTCGGCGGAAGTCGGATGCCAATGGCGCACCTTGCAACAGACGAGCCAGCGACCACTGGCCTCGGAGCACCGATTATAAAGGGGTCGGCGGCACGATTACGCCGACGTAATGCCCGCGTCACGCTCTCGTCCCTCGCCATCCCCCATCCTTTCACACGATCGCCCGGTCGCGCAGTGCAGCAGGCGAGCCGGGCCCCGTTCACCCAACCCATTCCAAGGAGCGCCATCATGGCCAGGGGTTCGTTCGCAGCAGCGTTTGCCTTATCCGCAGCACTCGTCACCGCATCAGTCGTGCAGGCGCAGCCGCCTGGATCGTCGCCGGCGCCCGGCGCCGCATCGGGGGCGCAGGCGGGCGGCGCGGCCACGCCGCCCAGCCCCACCGCCCCGCGCGACTCCACGTGGGGCCGCGCCTTCGGCGGGCACGTGTCTCACATGGCCGCGGAGCTGGCGCATCCGCGAATTCACCAGGACATGTTCGGCGAGTGCGTGAGCACGATGGCGATCGAGGCGATGTCCATGGGCGCGGACGGCGATCACGGCGAGATGGAGTGCATGCAGTAACGAAAGGCCGACGTCGGGATCGCGCGGCGGGCGCACCGGATTGACTGGGCCCGCGACCCTGTCGCGCAGGCCGATGCAATGGCGCGCCCGGCTGGGATCGAACCAGCGACCCCTGGCTTCGGAGGCCAGTACTCTATCCACTGAGCTACGGGCGCAGCCGGCGAATTGTAACGCGGATGGCGCCGCGCCCGGCCGGGCGCCCCGGCGGTTAACGTCAACGCGGTCTTTGACATTAGAATTCTGGGTTTGACCCCGTCGACCCGGCCCGAACGCTGCCGGCGGGTCGCGCACCGAGCCCAGGGAACACGGCATGAGCCAAGAGCACCACGAGTCGTTCATCAAGACACCGAAGCAGCTGATCGTCGTGATCCTGCTGTCGTTCATCGTCCCGGTCCTCGTGATCGTGCTGCTGGTGAAGTTCGTGGACTCGGGCACGCGCACCGGCGCCGGCGTCGACGCGATGTCCCCGGCCGCGGTCGAGGCGCGCATCCAGCCGGTGGCCCGGTTCGAGCTCAGGGCCGGCGGCGCGGGGGCCCTGCGCGCGGGCGCCGAGGTCTACAAGACGCAGTGCGCCGCGTGCCACGAGGCGGGCGTTGCGGGGTCGCCGAAGTTCGGCGACGCGGCGGCCTGGGGGCCGCGCATCAAGACCGGCTACGCGGCGCTGCTCAATTCGGTGCTCAAGGGCAAGGGCGCGATGGCGCCGCAGGGCGGGGGCGAGTTCGGCGATCTGGAGATCGGTCGCGCGATCGTTCACATGGTCAACGCCGCCGGCGGCAAGCTCGAGGAGCCCAAGGCGGCCGACGGTGCGGCTGCGCCCGCGCAGGCTGCCGCGGCCGCCTCGACGGCCACCCCGGCACCGGCTGCTGCCACCCCGGCACCGGCTGCTGCCGCCCCGGCACCGGCAGCCGCTGCGCCCGCCGCGGGCCCGGCCGCCAGCGCGCCTGCCACGGTGGCCGCTGCCGCAGCCGCTGCGCCCGCCGCGAGCGGCAAGGGCAAGTCGGTCTACGACGTCGCCTGCGTCGCCTGCCACCTCGCCGGCGTTGCCGGCGCGCCGAAGCTCGGCGACAAGGCGGCGTGGGCGCCGCGCATCGCCACCGGCCTCGACGCGCTCACCGCGAGCGTGATCAAGGGCAAGGGTGCGATGCCTCCCAAGGCCGGAAGCAGCGCTTCGGACGCCGACTTGCGCGCCGCGGTCGAATACATGGTGGCGGCGGCCAAGTAGGCGGCGCGCAGCCAGGCGAGCCCTGCGGTTCGGCAGCGGCGCGCCAGCGCCGCGCTCAGCGCGCGTCGCGCACGACTTCCAGCAACCCCTCGCCGTAGCGCTCCAGCCTGCGCGCGCCGATGCCGGTGATGCCGGCGAGCCCGTCCTTGTCGGCCGGGCGCCTGCGCGCGATCTCGATCAGCGTGACGTCGTTCATCACGACGTAGGCCGGCACCGACTGCGCCTTCGCCTCGCCCGCGCGCCACGCCTTCAGGCGCGCCAGCAGCGCGGCATCGCGCTCGCCCAGCGATTCGGGGTCGATCGCCGCGGCCGGCGCGCCCGCGCGCCTGCGGGCGCTCTTGCGCGCCGCGCCCTTTACGCGCACGTCGCTGCGCAGCTGCACGGCGCGCTCGCCGCGCAACACCGCCCGGCTCGAGTCGTGCAGTTGCAGCGCGCCGTGCGCGCCGTGGTCCACGCGCGCGAAGCCCAGCGCCACGAGCTGGCGAAAGACGCTCCGCCAGGTCTGCTCGTCGGTGTCGGCGCCGGCGCCGAACACGGCGAGCTTCGCGTGGTGCCACCGGCGCACCCGCTCGGTGTCCTTGCCGCGTAGCACGTCGATCAGGTGCACCACGCCGAAGCGCTGGCCGGTGCGATAGATCGCCGACAGCGCCTTGCGCGCCGCCTCGGTGGCGTCCCAGGTGCGCGGCGGGCTCAGGCAGTTGTCGCAGTTGCCGCACGGTGCGCTGTGCTGCCCGAAGTAGTCGAGCAGGCGCACGCGGCGGCACCCCGCCGTCTCGCACAGGCCGAGCAGCGCGTCGAGCTTGGCGCTCGCCACGCGCTTGTAGGCCTCGTCGGCTTCGGAGGTGTCGATCAGCCGGCGCTGCTGCACGACGTCGGCCAGGCCGTAGGCCATCCAGGCGTCGGCCGCGAGGCCGTCGCGGCCGGCGCGGCCCGTCTCCTGGTAGTAGCCCTCGATGCTCCTGGGCAGGTCGAGGTGCGCAACGAAGCGCACGTCGGGCTTGTCGATGCCCATGCCGAAGGCGATCGTGGCCACGACCACCACGCCGTCCTCGTTCTGGAATCTTCTCTGGTTGGCCGCGCGCGCGGCGGCGTCCATGCCGGCGTGGTAGGCAAGGGCGTGCACGCCGTTTTCCGCGAGCCAGGCCGCGGTTTCCTCGACCTTGCGTCGCGTGAGGCAGTACACGATCCCGGCGTGGCCCTCGTGCCCGTCGCGGATGAAGCGCAGCAGCTGGGCGCGCGCGTCGTGGCGGTCGACGATCGTGTAGCGGATGTTGGGCCGGTCGAAGCTCGACACGAACACGCGCGCGCTGCGCAGCCCGAGCCGCTGCGCGATCTCGTCGCGCGTGAGCGGGTCGGCGGTGGCGGTGAGCGCGATGCGGGGCGCCTGCGGAAAGCGCTCGTGCAGCTCGGCGAGCTTCAGGTACTCGGGGCGGAAGTCGTGACCCCACTGCGAAACGCAGTGCGCCTCGTCGATCGCGATCAGCGCGATGCGCGCGCGCGCGAGCAGGTCGATGAAGCCCGGCGTCACGGCTCGCTCGGGCGCGACGTAGAGCAGGTCGAGCTCGCCCGCGACCAGCGCCGCCTCGAGCGCGCGCGCCTCGCGCGCCGACAGCGCGGAGTTGAGCGCCCCGGCGCGCACCCCGGCCTGCCCGAGCGCCGAAACCTGGTCCTGCATCAGCGCGATCAGCGGCGAGACGACGATGCCGCAGCCCTCGCGCAGCAGCGACGGCACCTGGTAGCACAGAGACTTGCCGCCGCCGGTGGGCATCAGCACGAGCGCGTCGCCCCCGGCCACGACGTGCTCGACGATTTCGCGCTGCTCGCCGCGAAACGCGTCGAAACCGAAGACGCCGCGCAGGATCTCGCGAGCCGCCTGGCCGCCTGCCGCGGAGCGGTCCGAGCCCGAGTGCGGCTCCGTGTTCGGCTCCGTGTTCGGCTCCGTGTTCGGCTCCGTGTTCGGCTCCGCGTTCGGCTCCGTGTTCGGCCCCGTGTTCGGCTCCGTGTTCGATCCCGTGTTCGACCGCGCGTTCATCGCCGCCGAGCTTAGCAGTCGCGCCGCCGCAGGCGCGCGCGCATAATCCGCAAGGGTAGGTCGCACGGCGTGGAAATGCGGTTAGCATCGCGGTCCGGCCGCTGGCCGGCCCAGGATCGCGCACTGCAACCGTCATGAGAATCCCGCTCGGCATCGACTGGCTCGCGGAAGTCAACCGCGAGACGCTGCGCGCGGACACGATGGCCGCGTTGATCGGGGCGGCGATCCTGCTGCCGCAGGCGATGGCCTACGCGGTGATCGCGGGGCTTCCGCCGATCTACGGGATCTACGCCGCGGTCGTGCCGACCGTCGTCGCCGCCGTGCTCGGGTCTTCGCGGCACCTCGTCTCGGGGCCCACCGCGGCAATCTCGATCGTGGTGTTCTCCTCGGTCGGCCCGATCGTCGATCCGCACTCGGAGGCGTACATCACGCTCGTGCTCACGCTCACGCTGATGGTGGGCGCGATCCAGTTCGCGTTCGGGTTGATGCGCCTGGGCACCCTCACCAACTTCGTTTCCGACAGCGTGATCGTGGGCTTCACCACCGGCGCGGCCGCCCTGATCGCAGCCAGCCAGATCAACGCGTTTCTCGGCATCCCGGCCAGCGGCGGCGGCAACCTCGCCACGCTGCTGTCGCACCTGCCCGATCGCCTGGCGCGCGCCAACGTCTACGCCACGCTGATCGGCGTGGCCACGCTGGCGATCGGGATCGCGTCGCGCCGATACATCCCGCGCGTGCCGTACATCCTGGTGGCGCTGGTCGGGGGCACGGTGCTGTCGCTCGCGTTCGAGTTCTTCTTCGGCGGCACCGAGGGCACCGGAATACGCACCGCCGGCGAGATCGGGTCGGCGCTCCCGCCGCTGTCGATGCCCTCGCTCAACCTCGCGCACTGGAGCTCGCTCGTGGGCAGCGCCTTCGCGATCGCGATCCTCGGGCTGACCGAGGCGGTCTCGATCGCGCGCTCGATCGCGCTGCGCTCGGGCCAGCAGATCGACGGCGACAAGGAGTTCGTCGCGCAGGGCCTGTCGAACGTCGCGGGCGCGTTCTTCTCGGGGTACGCCTCGAGCGGCTCGTTCACGCGCAGCGGCCTGAACTACGACTCGGGGGCGAAGTCGCCGCTGGGCGCCATTCTCGCCTCGATGTTCGTGCTCTTCGCCGCGTTCGCGCTCTCGCCGCTGTTCGCGCACCTGCCGATGGCCGCGATCGCCGGGGTGCTGATGCTGGTCGCCTGGGGGCTGGTGGACGTGGGCTACATCCGCATGCGCGCGGTGGCCAGCCGCGCGGAAGCCGCGATCCTCGGCATCACGATGGTCACCGCGGTGGCCGCCAACCTCGAGATCGCGATCTACGTGGGCGTGATGGTCTCGCTCGGCCTGTACCTCAACCGCACGGTCAAGCCGCCGCTGGTGCGCGCGATGCCGGCGCCGGCGCCCGGCACCTATCACTTCGTGCGCGACGAACTGCGCACCGAGTGCCCGCAGCTGGCCATTCGCTACATCGACGGCTCGCTGTTCTTTGCCGCGATCCCGCACATCCGCCGGCTGTTCTCCGAACTGCGCGAGGAGCGCCCGAAGGCCTCGCACCTGCTGCTGCTGTGCAGCGGCGTGAACCACATCGACATGAGCGCGGCCGAATCGCTGGTCGACGAGTGCCGGAACCGCCGCTTCGCGGGCGGCGACCTGTACATGCACTTCGTCAAGGCGCCGGTGCACCAGATGCTGCGCTCGAGCCGGGCGCTCGACGTGATCGGCGAGAACAACGTCTACGAGCTCGGCGCGCCCACGATCGAATCGGTCGTGTCCCGGCTGGATCCGAAGGTCTGCGCCACCTGCAAGGTGCGCGCGTTCCACTGCTGCCCGCCGGCGGGCTGAGAGCCGCGGCGGGCGTGGCGGCAGCCGCAGCCGCCGCCGCGCTCAGGGTTGGTGCTGCACCAGCGCCAGGATGCCGGTGCCGCTGGGGCAGGGGTCGTTGCCGCGCACGATCGTGAAGTTCTGGTTCTCGAGGCTCTCGGTCACCTTCGCGTAGGTGGCCGGGTGCTCGTAATTCGTGATGCCGCCCGCGCCGTCGTAGTCGGCGCTGTAACGGCAAACCTTGTTGGCCGAACTCGTGGTGCCGATCGCGATCCCGGTGATGTCGCTGCGCCCGGACCAGCGCGAGGGCGTCAGCGGGTTCGCGTCGTGGTCGTTGCCGGTCAGCAGGCAGGTGTAGGTGATGTAGCCGGCGTAGGTCTTGGTCGCGAGCCCGCTGTCGTCGTAGCAGCCGTCGAGCGAACCCTCGCTGAGCGCGAACGTCAGGTCGATCGGCGAGTTCAGCGTGAGGTTCGACGATTTCACCGAGATGTAACCGCTCACCAGGTACGCGTCCACGCTCGTGCACGACCAGGCCGTCCAGTCGGCGCCCGAGCCGTTGCAGCGCTTCGTGACGCGGCCGGTGGTGTTGCTGAAGATGATCTTGAGCGTGGACGGCGCCCCCGGGGGCGTGAAGTAGCTGGTGCCGTTGCCGATGTCCACCGCCGGCACCGGCACGTTGAGGTCGCGGTTCTTCGGCTTTCTCACCGGCGTGCCGGACGGCGGCACCGTGAGCCCGAGCGAGCTCGCCGGGTCGCTGCCGCCGATCATCGTCGAGAGGGTCGCCACCTGCGCGTTGCCCCTGCGGTCGGTCCAGGTGACGCTCACCAGCCCGTTCTTGTATGGCACGCTGGCCGCGGCGTCGGACACCCGCCAGGCCACCGTGTAGTTGGCGTTCGTGCCGGCAACCGTTTGCGCGCCGCTCGCGATGTTGCCGTAGCCCCAGCCGCCGGCGGCGAGTTGCCCGGCGGTCGCGGCGACGACCTGCTGGAAGGCGCGCAGCTCCTCGATCCGGCGCTGGCCGAGGAAGGTGGCTTCGCTCAACTGCTTGGCGAGGTCGGATTCGGCCTGCAGGCCGATCTGGAGCCGCGCGACCGCGATCAGGCCGAAGCCCGAGATCGCGAGCGCGATCAGCGCCTCGAGCAGCGTGAACCCGGCCACCGCGGCCCGTGCCACGCGTCGCTCGCGCGGGTGGTTTCTCGCGCTCGTCATCGGGTCTTCTCCGTCATGTTCGGGCCGCTTCGCTCGCTCAGAAGTCGCGCCAGCCGCCGGGCACCTTGGCGACCACGCCGGTGGTCTGGTTCAGGCGCCGCAGCACGTCGGGGTCATAGGTCGGGTCGGGCGTGCCGGTGGCGGTGAAGTTGCCCTCCGAGATCGCCGCGCCCACCACCAGCGCGTTTCCGCCGCCGGTGTTGTCCCAGGCGCTGTTCTGGCAGTAGAGCACGCCGTAGAAGATGCTGTCGCCGCGCACCTCGATGTTGCCGTTCACGACCACGATCACCGGATCGGTCGGGCTGCCGAACACGTCGTTCGAGTTCAGCACCATGTCGCCCTCCACCCAGATCGTGCGCGCGCCGCGTTCGATCGCGTTGAGCAGCGTGTTGCCGCAAACCCCCGCGCAACTGACCTGCGTCGTGGTGGGCGCGTCGCGGAATGCTTCCTTGGTGGTGCCGAAGAAGCTCTGGAACATCTTGTCGTCGGAGAGCGAGGCGAGCGAAGCGTCGTTGCCCACCAGGCTCCCCTGAACCGGCGTTCCCGGCATCGTCTTGATCGTGCTGGCGTTGATGAACCCGGTGATGTCGCCGCCGGCGTTGATCGTGATGCCGTTGGTGCCGGGGTCGGTGTTGGTGGCGGTGATCGCGTTCGCGCCGAAGTCCACGTAGCCCTTGGCGGTGATCGCCGCCGCCGGGATCGTCGCCAGCCCGCTGGCGATCTTCACGATCTGCGTCACGGTGGCGGTGCCGTCGGCGGTGCCGCCGGCGCCCGCCACGCACGGCCGTTGCGCGTCCGTGCAGCCGACGGACGTGAGCTGGATCAGCGTGTCGTCGCCCGCGACCTTGGCGAGGCGGGTGCGAAACGTGGGGCACCCCGCCGGCGACGCGCACGCGGCGACCACCGGCGCGAATCCCTCGGCCGGACAGCTGCACGACCAGGTGGCGCCGTTGAAGGTGCAGGTGGGGTTCGCGGTGGAAAAGGGTTCCGCGAACAGGCCGTTGTCGTCAGGGTCGAGGTACCTGTCGCGGAAGCTGCGGTCGGTGGCGACCGTGGAGGTGGCGCACGCGGCGGTGATCCTGCGCGACGAGTTCAGGTTCGCCAGCGCCCACTCGATGCCCGCCTCGGCCGCCTCGAGCGCTTTCGTGGAGCGGTACTGGTTGGCCGCCGTCTTGCGCTCGAACACGATGTTGCGGTTCGCGAAGAAGGTGACCAGCGTCATCAGCACCAGCAGGATCACCGCGCTCACCAGCGTGGCGGCGCCTCTCTGTTGGCCGGGTCGGTGGATGGGGAAGCTCATCGACTCACCTCAGGTTGGGCACGAGCCTTCGACCCGGTCGTTGCGAAGCCGCACCGACTCGGTCAGCGTTCGCGTCGTGGCGGCGTCGGAACGCAGTTCGCCCGTGAGCGTGACGGTGATCTGGCGGATGTGCAGCAGCGGAGGCGTGGGTGCCACCGGGCCGGGCCCGGGAACGAGGCAGCTCACGGTGGCGGTGCGATCGACCAGCGCGAAGGTCAGGGCGGTGACGTTGGTGGCGGCCGGGTCCGAGAGCGGAAAGGTCGAGACGACCGCCCCGCCGGCGTCCAGTTGCATCAGTTCCACCGTGCCCTGGACGGTGTTGTGGTTCAGGCGGAAGGTCTCGTTCGCGTCGACCGCGCCGCTGCCGTTGACGTCGTAGCGATAGGTGACCTGCCCGGCCGTGGCCGTGTCCACCGCGAGGAACGGATTGGGCTGCACCACCGGTTTGCTCGCAAACCAGACGCCGTTGATCGACGTGCCCCAGTAGGTGGCGCGACGCAGGTCGCGCACCACGAGATCCATCGTGCCGCGCAGTTCGTTGTTCAGCCGGGTCGTGCGGATCAGCTCGGAGTTCCCGCGCAGGTGGCCGCTGAGCAGCCCCAGGATGCCCGAGAGCACGATCAGCCCCACCGTGAGCCCGATCATCAGCTCGACCAGGCTCAAGCCCCGCTGGCGCGCGCGCGCGTTCAGCATGCCGGGTACCCCGGGATCGGGTCGGCCGCGGCGCACAGGCGCACGCGGCCCATCGCGTTGACTTCGCCGCGCAGCGCCCGCCCGCCGATCCCGAACTGGACGGTGCCGTTCACGGCCGCGCCGGCTGCGTCGATCGACTGGCCGACGCGCGGATCGATCAGGTACCAGTTGCTCGTGCCGCTCGCCGAGACGAAGCTTGCCGGGGCCATCGTCACGCGCGGGTAATCCGCCGAGCTCACCGTCTTGATGTTGCAGCTGTTCGCCACCCCGCAGTCGCAGGCTGCGTTGCCCTCGTGGATGCCGTAGCACCACGCCGTGCCGGTCGTGAACGCGAGCGAAACGCGCGCGTTGCGCTGCACCGACTCGGAGCGCGCGAACTGCAGGTCGGCGTAGAGGTTGTTGGCCGCGCCCTTCACGCGCTCGCGCAGCCGGAACTCCTCGAACGAGGGCGTCGCGAGCACCGCCACCACGCCGAGCACGGCCATCGCCACGCACAGCTCCACGACCGTGAAGCCGGTTGCGCGGCGCTTGAGGCTAGCGGTTCCAGCAGGCATTCGACGGTCCGTAGGTGGTGAGGTTGTTGGCGACCGCCACCGTGATCGCGGCGCAGGCCTTGTCACCGGCCTGCTTCGCCTGGGCGGTGGCCGTGGCCGTGTAGCCGGTGCCCGACGCGCCGGCGAGCGAGATCGCGTAGTTCCCCGACACGCTGCTCACGGGCTGCCCGAGCGCCGCCACCGTCGCGGCGTAGCTCACGTTGTTCGAGCGCCAACGTTCCTGCGCCGCCTGCAGCTGCATCAGCGCCTCGTGGGCCTCGGCGCGACGCCCCCGGCGCACCTGGTCGAGGTACGAAGGCACGGCGACCGCGGCCAGGATGGCCACGACGACCATCACGACCAACAGCTCGACCAGCGTGAAGCCTCGAGTCGCGCGAACCATGTGCACACCACGGGAGGGAGTTTTCGATGCTCGAAGGGTCGCCCATCGGCACCCAACTGGCAGCGCCCTTCTGATGAAGGGTCGAA
>DATCZK010000175.1:0-35520 GCA_036525975.1 Burkholderiaceae bacterium
CCCGCGTCGGTCTATAGTGCGCAGCAATCCGGCAACGCCGGTTCAACCAGGGAGAGCCGCCATGGGCAAGGAGCAAAGGAGCACGAAGGAATCGAAGAAGCAACCCGCCAAGTCCCCCAAGGAGAAGAAGGCGGAGAAGCAGGCGAAGAAGCAGGCCGGGGGCACCTACCCGGTCAAGACCCGCTGACCGGCCGGCCGGGCGCCCGGGCTGCCGCGCGGATTCGGCTGCCACGCTCGACCACCGCAGGAGACGAGGATGAACAGACGCACGTTGCTCGGTGCCGCATCGGCCCTTCTCGCCCTGCCGTCGCTCGCCCGCGCGCAGCCGGCGTATCCGTCCAAACCGATCCGCTACATCGTGCCGGTCGCGCCGGGCGGCGGCAGCGACATGATCGCGCGCACCGTGACGGCGCGCTGGGCCAAGGCGATCAACCAGTCGTTCGTGGTCGACAACCAGGGCGGCGGCGGCGGCGTGATCGCGAGCCAGGCCACCGCGCGCGCGGCGCCCGACGGCTACACGCTGATGCAGGGCTACGTCGCCACGCACGGCACCGCGCCCGCCACGCGCAAGGTGCCCTACGACCCGATCGCGCAGTTCACGCCGATCGGCATGATCGGCGGCACCCCGAACGTGCTGGTGGTGGACGCGCAGCTGCCGATCGCCACGCTCAAGGACTTCATCGCCCACCTCAAGCGCAACCCCGGGCAGGTGAGCTACGGCTCGGCCGGCGCGGGCTCGCTCACGCACCTCACGATGGAGTTGTTCAAGCTCCAGGTGGGCGCGTTCATGGTGCACATCCCCTACCGCGGCATCGCGCCCGCCTTCACCGACCTGATCGGCGGGCAGACGCAGGCGATGTTCCCGGGCCTGGCGGCGGCGCTGCCGCACATCCGCTCCGGGCGCGTGCGCGCGCTCGCGGTCACCGGCAGCGCGCGCCACGCCGCGCTCAAGGACACGCCCACGCTCGACGAATCGGGCTTCAAGGGATTCGACGCGATGCAGTGGTACGGCGTGGTCGGCCCCGCCGGCATGCCCGCGGCGATCGTCTCGCAGCTCAACGCAACGCTCAACGAGGTGCTCGCCGCGCCCGAGTTGCGCGAGAAGCTGTCGATCGAGGCGGTGGAACCGATGCCGATGTCGCCGCAGCAGTTCGGCCAGTTCGTGCGCTCCGACCTCGAGCGCTGGACCCGCATCGCGCGCGAGCGCAACATCCGGCTCGACGCCTGAGCCGGCCGGCGCGCCGCCCGCCCCCCGATACCCGCAACACGAGGCCGTAGATGGCGCGCAACACCCGGGTCGACGCCGACCACCACGCACCGCCCGTCACGCGCATCCTCGCCGATTTCGTCGCCGGCCACCCTTCGCGCGGCTGGAGCGACGCGGTCGACAAGGAGGCGCACCGCACCTTCCTCAACTGGCTCGGGTGCGCGGTGGGCGCGTCGCGCCACGAGGCGGCCGACGCCGCCCTCGCTGCGGTGGCAACGCTCGACCCGGCGCCGCAGGCCACGGTGGCCGGGAGAAGCGAACGGGTGGACATCGCCAGCGCCGCGCTCGTCAACGGCATCACCTCGCACACCTTCGACTTCGACGACACGCACCTGAAGACGATCATCCACCCCGGCGGACCGGTCGCCTCGGCGCTGCTCGCACTCGCCGAGCACACCGGCGCGAGCGGGCGCGAGACGATCGACGCGCTCGTGATCGGCGTCGACGTGGCGTGCCGCCTGGGCAACACCGTCTACCCCGAGCACTACGACCGCGGCTGGCACATCACCGGAACGACCGGGATGTTCGGCGCCGCGGCCGGCTGCGCGCGCCTGCTCGGCCTGGACGCCGCGCGCACCGCGATGGCGCTGGGCATCGCCGCCTCGCAACCGGTGGGGTTGCGCGAGCAGTTCGGCACGATGACCAAGCCGTTCCACCCCGGCGCCGCGGCACGCGCGGGGCTGATGTCGGCGCTGCTGGCGCGCAGCGGCTTCACCGCCAGCGAGCGGGCGATCGAGGCGCCGCGCGGCTGGGCGCAGGTGGTGTCCACGAAGTTCGACTGGAACGAGGCGACCGGCGAGCTCGGCGAGCGCTTCGAGATCAGCTTGAACACCTACAAGCCCTTCGCCTGCGGCATCGTGATCCACCCGAGCATCGACGCCTGCGTGCAGCTTCGCGACCGCGGGGTGCACCCGGACGAGGTGCAGCGCATCGAGCTCAGGGTGCACTCGCTCGTGCTCGAGCTCACCGGCAAGAAGGAGCCGGCCGACGGCCTGCAGGGCAAGTTCAGCGTCTACCACGGCTGCGCGGCCGGGCTGATCTTCGGGCGCGCGGGCGAGGACGAGTTCTCCGACGAGGTGGTCACGCGCGAAGACGTCGCGCAACTGCGCCGCAAGGTGGTGGCCACGGTGGACGACGCGATCGACGAGGCCAGCGCCGACGTCACGGCCGTGCTGCGCGACGGCCGGCGCGTGCACGTGTT
The DNA here is from genome assembly GCA_036525975.1 of Burkholderiaceae bacterium. GTDB lineage: Bacteria > Pseudomonadota > Gammaproteobacteria > Burkholderiales > Burkholderiaceae_E > Quisquiliibacterium. The sequence goes on from DATCZK010000175.1 coordinate 2,469, forward strand.
CGTCGAGCACGCGGTGGGGTCGCTGCAGCGCCCGATGAGCGACGCGGCGCTCGAGGCGAAGTTTCGCGCGATGTCGGATCCGGTGCTGGGCGCGGCGCGCACGGGCGAACTGATCGCGGCGTGCTGGGGGCTGGCGAGCGCGCCCGACGTTCGCGCCCTCGCCGCGCTCGCGCGCGCCGCAGCCTGACGCGCCCCGAAGGCCCGGCCGCCGCTGGCGGTACCATGCGCGCATGACGACCGAACCCGCCCAGCGCGCCGAGGCAGCCGGCGCCGAACTGCCCCTCGCCGGCGTGAGGGTCGTGGAGTTCACCCACATGGTGATGGGGCCCACCTGCGGCATGGTGCTCGCCGACCTCGGTGCCGAGGTGATCAAGGTGGAGCCGGTGGAGGGCGACCGCACCCGCCGCCTGCTCGGCACCGGCGCGGGCTTCTTCCCGATGTTCAATCGCAACAAGAAGAGCATCGCGCTCGATCTGCGCTCGGCGAAGGGGCTCGAGGTGGCGCGCCGTCTCGTTGCCAGCGCCGACGTCGTGGCCGAGAACTTCAAGCCCGGCGTGATGGCCCGGTACGGGCTCGACTACGCATCGCTCGAGCCGCAACACCCGAGGCTCATCTACGTGAGCCTCAAGGGGTTCCTGCCCGGGCCCTACGAGCACCGCACCGCGCTCGACGAGGTCGTGCAGATGATGGGCGGACTGGCGTACATGACGGGCCGCCCCGGCGACCCGCTGCGCGCGGGCAGCAGCGTCAACGACATCATGGGCGGGATGTTCGGCGCCATCGGCGCGATGGCGGCGCTGCTCAGGCGCGGCGTCACCGGGCGCGGCCAGGAGGTGCAGGCGGCGCTGTTCGAGAACAACGTGTTCCTCGTGGGCCAGCACATGCTGCAGTACGCGCTCACCGGCAAGCGCCCCGCCCCGATGCCCGAGCGCGTCTCGGCGTGGGCCGTGTACGACGTGTTCACGGTGAAGGACGGCGAGCAGATCTTTCTCGCCGCCGTGAGCGACGCGCAGTGGGCCACGATGTGCGACGCCTTCGGCTTTGACGACCTCAAGGCCGACCCGGCGCTGGCGAGCAACAACGCGCGCGTTGAGCGGCGCGACACGCTGCTGCCCGAGCTGCGCGCGCGCTTCGCGCGATTCACCGCGGCAGAGCTCGCCGCCGCCTTCGAGCGCCACGGGCTGCCTTTCGCGCCGATCGCGCGCCCCGAGGACCTGTTCCACGACCCGCACCTGCGCGCCACCGGCGGCCTGGCCGACATCCGCGTTCCCGACGGCCCGCACGCGGGCGAAGTCGTGCAAACTACGCTTTTTCCGATCGTGCTCGACGGGGCGCGTCCGGGCGTGCGCCTGGATCCGCCCACGATGGGCGAGCACACCGGCGCGCTGCTCGCCGAACTGGGCTACTCGGAGCGTGACATCGAGGCGCTGCGCGAGTCTGCGGCGGTTGCCTGAGCGGGGCCGCCACATCAACCAACCATCCAACCAGAGGAGACACCGATGAAATCGACCACCAGGACGGTGATTGCCGCGCTCGCGGCCGCGTTCGCGATGAGCGGGGCCGGCGCCGCCGAGTACACGATGCGGCTCAGCCACCAGTTCCCGCCGGCGCACCACGCCGCCAAGAACATGGACCAGTTCGCGGCCGACGTGAAGGCCGCCACCAACGGCAAGGTGGAAGTGCAGATCTTCGGCGCGGCGCAGCTGTTCAAGCCCAACCAGCACCACGCCGCGGTCGCCTCCGGGAAGATCGAGTCCGCGATCATGCTCAGCTTCCAGTGGGGCGGCACGATCCCGGAGATGAACGTCACGATCATCCCCTACTTCATGTCCACCGCCGAGAAGATGAAGAAGTTCCCCGGCTCGGACGCCGCCAAGCTGCTCGACGCGAAGATGGCGGCCAAGGGCGTGAAGAACATCGCCTGGATCGTCGACGCCAACGACGGCATCTTCACCTCGGCCAAGGCGCCGCTGATCAAGCCCGAGGACTTCAAGGGCGTGAAGGTGCGCGGCCTGTCGAAGCTGTTCGACGCGGGCCTGGTCGCGCTCGGCGCCGCCCCCTCGGCGATGCCCGGCTCGGAGGTCTACCAGGCGCTGCAGACCGGCGTGATCGACGCCGGCTTCACCGGCGTGCAGGCGGCCAACAGCCGCCGCTTCTACGAAGTGCAGAAGTTCGGCGTCGCTTCCACGATCATCCTCGCCTACGACAACCTGGTCGTGAACCCCGCGTGGTGGGACAAGCTCCCCGCCGACGTGAAGGCCGCCATCGAGTCGGCCGCGCGCAAGGCCGAGCAGCGCCTGCTCCCGGCCAACGACGACATCCCGGCCGAGGACATCAAGGCGCTGCGCGACAAGGGCATGAACGTCACGGTGCTCACGAAGGCGCAGGAGAAGGCGCTCGCCGACATCATGCAGCCGGCCGTGATCAAGGACTTCAACGAGTCCAGCCCCGACGCGGCCAAGCTGATCGAAATGATCCGCAAGCTCTGACGCGCGCTGCGCAACGCTCGCCCGGCCGCGCGCGCCCCGCGCCGCGCGACCGCTCCGGCGCGAGCCGGGGCCGCAACGAGCGCCGCGCCTTGCCCACCGCGTTGGACGCGAAATGAGCACGCCCGCCCAACGGGGCGCCGGCCGGGAACCCGCCGCACTGCGGGTTCTCGGCCGCGTCGTCACGGCGATCAACCGGGCGACGCTCGCGGCATCGGCGGCCGGCGTGCTCGTTTCGCTCGCGCTGATCGGCTGGTCGGTGGTGATGCGCTACGTGTTCGGCCGCCCGCCGGTGTGGGTGGACGAGATGGTCGGCTTCACGCTGGTGGGCATCGTGATGCTGGCGGCGGCCGAGGTGCTGCGCAACGGCGAGCACATCGGCGTCGACCTGTTGACCGCGAAGCTCTCCGGGCGCGCGCAGCTGTGGGCGCGCGCGTGGTCCTCGCTGTCGGTGCTGGCGGTGGCGGTGATCTTCATCGTCAACGGCTGGGAGAGCGCGATGTTCTCGCGCACGCTGGGCATCGTCACGGAGGGCCACCTCGAGTGGCCGGTGTACCTGCTGATGCTGTTCCTGCCGCTGGGCGGCGCGCTGCTGCTGCTCACCGCGATCGAGTCGCTCGCGCGCCTGGCCTTCGGGGTGCCGCTGCCCGCGTCCTCGGCCCACCCGACGGAGACCGAGTGATCGTTGCGCTGATCCTGCTGGGCCTCGTGCTGCTGCTGTTCACCGGGCTGCCGATCTTCGCGGGGCTGTCGCTGTTCGGCGGGGCCTTGCTGCTCGCCACCCAGGGCGGCCTGGGCTCGGTCACCGAGGTGATCTTCGGCGAGCTCAACCGATACCTGCTGGTGGCGATTCCGCTGTTCGCGTTCATGGCCCACGTGATGATCCGCGGGCGCATCGTCGACGACCTGTACTCCACCGCGTTCACCCTCACGCGCCACCTGCCGGGCGGGCTCGGCATCGCGACGATCGCCGCGTGCACGATCTTCGCCGCGATCTCGGGCTCGAGCGTGGCCACTGCGCTCACGATCGGCGCCGTGGCGATTCCGCAGATGATCAAGTACGGCTACGAGCCGCGCGTGGCCTACGGCATGGTCGCGGCGGGCGGAACGCTCGGCATCCTGATCCCGCCCTCGGGGCCGATGGTGCTCTACGGGGTCACGAGCGAAACGTCGATCGGCGGGCTGTTCATGGCGGGGCTCGTGCCGGGCCTGATGATCGCTGCGATCTTCGCCGTCTGGAGCCTGGTCTCCACCTCGATCGGCGCGCGCCACATCCGGCGCGAGCCGCGCGCGAGCCTGCCCGAGGCGCTGCGCGCGATCCGCAAGTCGCTGTGGGCGATCTCGCTGCCGGTGTTCGTGCTCGGCGGAATGTACGCCGGCGTGTTCACCGCCACCGAAGCCGCCGGCGCCGGCGCCCTGCTTGCGCTGGTCGTGGCCTGCCTGGTCTACCGCAACGTGGGTTTCGCAGGCATCTGGAAATGCGCGATCGACGCGAGCAGGACCTCGGCGATGCTGTTCATGATCCTGGCCGGAGCGTCGGTGTTCGGTTTCGTTCTCACCAAGATGCGCATTCCTCAGCAGATCGTGGAGCTGGTGGTGGCGGCCGACGTGGGCGTATTCGGGTTCCTCGCGGCGATGATGGTTCTGGTGTTCATCCTGGGCATGTTCCTCGAGTCGATCGCGATCATCCTCGTGACCACGCCGGTGATCCTGCCGGTGATGACCCACCTGGGCATCAACCCGATCTGGTACGGCGTGCTGCTGGTGATCAACCTCGAGCTCGCGATGATCACCCCGCCGGTGGGCATGAACCTGTTCACGATCAAGGCGATCACGCAGGCCCCGATGAGCCAGATCATCCGCGGCTCGGCGCCCTTCGTGTTCCTGCTGATCGTGGGGCTCTTGCTGGTGATGGCGTTCCCGCAGATCGCGTTGTGGCTGCCCGGCACGATGCTCGACGTGCGCTAGGCCGGCGCCGGGCTCGCGGGCCCGCGGGCGGCGCGGCGCAACCACCCGGCGCGCCGCTTCAGAACAGGCCCACCACGCTGCCGTCGACGTAGTCGATCGCGTTGGCCGCCGGCACCTTCGGCAGCCCGGGCATCGTCAGGATGTCGCCGCACACCATCACGATGAACTCGGCGCCCGCCGCCAGGCGCACCTCGCGCACGTTGAGCACGTGGCCGCGCGGCGCGCCGCGAAGCTGCGGGTCGGTGGAAAACGAGAACTGCGTCTTGGCCACGCACACCGGGTAGCGCCCGTAGCCGTCGTCCTGGAGCTTGCGGATCTGAGCGCGCACCTTCGAGTCGGCCGTGACCTCGGAGGCGCGATAGACCCGGGTGGCGATCGCCACGATCTTCTCCCACAGCGTTTGCTCGTCCTCGTAGACGAACTTCGCGCTCGCCGGCCGGTCGCACAGCTCGATCACCTTGCGCGCCAGCGCCACGGCGCCCTTGCCGCCCTCGGCCCAGTGCTCGGCGAGAACCACCGGCACGCCCAGCGCCTCCATCCGCGCGGCGACGATCGCGAGCTCCTCGGGCGAGTCGCCCGAGAAGCGGTTGATCGCCACGACGCACGGCAGGCCGTAGACGTTCGCCACGTTGTCCACGTGCCGCTCGAGGTTCGCCATCCCCCTCTCGAGCGCGGCGGCGTCGCTGGCGCCCGCGTTCTTGGCGTCAACCCCGCCCTGGAAGCGCAGCGCGCGCAAGGTCGCGACGATCACCGCGGCGTGGGCGCGCAGCCCGCTCTTGCGGCACTTGATGTCGATGAACTTCTCGGCGCCCAGGTCGGCACCGAACCCGGCCTCGGTCACCACGTAGTCGGCGAGCTTGAGTGCGGCGCGCGTTGCGATCACCGAGTTGCACCCGTGCGCGATGTTCGCGAAGGGCCCGCCGTGGATGAACGCCGGGCTGTGCTCGAGCGTTTGCACCAGGTTCGGCTTGATCGCGTCCTTGAGCAGCACCGTCATCGCGCCGTGGGCGTTGAGGTCGCGCGCGGTGAGCGGCCGGAGGTCGCGCGTGTAGCCGAACACGATCCGGCCCAGCCGGTCTTTCAGGTCGTCGATCGACGTGGCCAGGCACAGGATGGCCATCACCTCCGAGGCCACGACGATGTCGAAGCCGTCCTCGCGCGGGTCGCCGTTCGCCGGGCCGCCGAGCCCCACGACGATCGAGCGCAGCGCGCGGTCGTTGAGGTCGAGCACGCGCTTGAAATGGATGCGCCGCGGGTCGATGCCGAGCGCGTTGCCGTGCGTGACGTGGTTGTCGATCATCGCCGCGAGCAGGTTGTTGGCGAGCGCGATCGCGGCGAAGTCGCCGGTGAAGTGCAGGTTGATGTCCTCCATCGGCACGACCTGCGCGTACCCTCCCCCGGCGGCGCCCCCCTTGGCGCCGAACACCGGCCCGAGCGAGGGCTCTCGCAGGCAGACGATCGCCTTCTCGCCCACCAGGTTGAGCGCGTCGGCCAGGCCCACCGTGGTCGTGGTCTTGCCCTCGCCCGCCGGCGTGGGCGACATCGCGGTCACGAGGATCAGCCTGCCGTCGGGGCGATCCTCGAGCGAGCGCAGGTACTCGAGCGAGACCTTCGCCTTGTAGTGCCCGTAGGGCTCGAGGTGGCGCTCGGGAATGCCGAGCTTCTCGCCCGCCAGCGGGACGATCCGCTGCATGCGCGCGGCACGCGCGATTTCGATGTCGGTTGGCAATTTGGCTAGCGCGGCTTGTTCGCAGTCTGCCCGATGATCGCGAGGTTGCCGGCCTGCCGCCCCCAGAGCTGCACGAGCCGATCCTCCCGGCCGCAACGCGTACGGTAGAACTTGTAGCGCAGCGGATTCTTCAGGTAATAGTCCTGATGATAATCCTCGGCCGGGTAGAACGCTCCCGCCGCGACGATCTCGGTCACGACCGGCCCCTTGAAGGGCTTGGTCTCGAGGAGTGCCTCGCGCGAGGCCTGCGCGGCGCGCAGCTGCGCCTGGCCGTGCGCGAAGATCGCGGTGCGGTACGGCGAGCCCACGTCGCAGAACTGGCGGTCTTTCACGGTCGGGTCGATCGTGCGCCAGAAGTACTCGAGCAGCTGCGCGTAGCTCACCTTGCGCGGGTCGTAGACGATCTCCACCGCCTCGGCGTGGCCGGTGCTCCCGCCCGACACGCGTTCGTAGCCGGGGTTGGCGACCGTGCCACCGGTGTAGCCCGACGTGGTCGAGATCACGCCCTCGACCTTGTCGAAGTCGGCTTCCACGCACCAGAAGCAGCCCCCGGCGAAGGTGGCCTTCTCGGTTGCCGCGGGCAGCGCAGGCGACGGGGCCGCCGACTGGGCCCGCGTGACGGCCGGCGCCACCGCCACCAGCAACGCGGCCAGACCGGCCCCGACGATTCGACCGGCGGTCTTCATGCCCGCTGTGGCACGAAAACGAGCGCGACGCCGTTGTTGCAGTAGCGCTTGCCCGTGGGAGGCGGGCCGTCGCTGAACACGTGGCCCTGGTGCCCGCCGCATCGGGCGCAGTGGTACTCGGTGCGCGGAAGCAGCAGCTTGTAATCGCGCTTCGTCCCGAGGGCGCCGGGCAAGGCGGTGTGAAAGCTCGGCCAGCCGGTGCCGCTGTCGTACTTCGCGCTCGCGTCGAACAGCTCGAGCTCGCACCCCGCGCAGCGGTACCGGCCCGGGCGCTTCTCGCCATTGAGCGGGCTGCTGTACGCGCGTTCGGTGCCCTCCTCGCGCAGCACCGCGTACTGGGCGGGCGTGAGTCGCTCGCGCCACTGCGCTTCGGTGAGCCGCAGCGTTGGCGCGGCCGCGCCGCCCGGCGCGCCCCCGCCCGAGGCAGCCCGCGCCGCGCCCGCGGCGGCCAAGGCGCCCAACCCGAGAAATTGCAGCATCCAACGCCGTTTCATCGCGCTCTCCGTGCGAGACACGCCCATGGGTAGGCTCAGGCGCTGCGTCCTTTCAACGGCTCCACGCGCAGGCTCATCTGCGGGGTGACCTCGTACACGGAGCGCTCCGGCACCTCCGACCACTGCTCGTGCGAGATCGGCTCCGAAGCCAGCACGAGCGCGTGATAGGGCTTCCCGGGCGTGTGCTGCACGTGCGGGAAGCCGCAGATCTCGCAGTCGCGGATCGCGTGCCGCTGCACCGAGTGCAGCGTTCTTCCCCAGCGCGTGCCCACCAGCTGATGCCCGTCGGTGAGGAGCACGTTCAGCCCGATGCGCGCCTCGGCGTCGATCTCCTGGCACCAGCCGATGATCTGCTCCACGGTGGTTCGCACCACGTCGATCAGCGGCGCGCGCGGCGCCCGCTCGCGTTCCGAGAGCAGCATGTGGAACACGTGCTCGCTGTCGGTGGAACCGGCGATCGCGTTGCGGTGCTCGGGCGCCATCGCGTCGAGCATGCGGTGGCGCACCTCTGAGAAGTTGGGCAGCGTGCCGTTGTGCGCGAACGCCCAGTTCTCCCAGGCGAAGGGGTGGGTGTTCTCCAGCCCCGGGCGCCCGACCGTTGCCCGGCGCACGTGCGCGAGCACCGTGCACGAATTGATCCGCGCGGCGGCGCGCCGGAAGTGCTCGCCGTGATAGGCGGCCCACGCCTGGCGCTCCACGTGCGGCACCCCGTTCTCGTAGGTGGCCACCCCCCAGCCGTGGGCGTGGCTCAGGCCCTCCATGTCGCCGCGGCTCTGCACCATCAGCGCGTTTTGCGCGTGCACCAGCGTGCACTCGACCTTGGTCGGTTCGGTCGCACGAAAGCCGTAGAGCCTGCACATCGCTTCATTTGCCCGCTTCCGGCGGGCTGCGTAGACTGAAAGCAGCGAGGAAGATCCTCATGCCGATGACCAAGAATAACCTCTTCGAGGCCTTCCGCGAGGACCACGCGGTGCTTGGCAAGGGCTTTCACGACCTCTCGCAGGCGCTGCGCGCCGGAGACGACGCCGCGGCCGAAGCGGCCGCGAGCGCGCTCGACCGCTCGGCGGGCGCGCACATCGCGTTCGAGGAGGAAGACTTCTACCCGGTGCTGGGCCGGCTGCTCGGCGCGCCGCAGGCCCGGGGCATGGCTCGCGAACACCTCGCGGGGCTCGAGGTGATTCGCGCATTGGTGCCACCGAGCGGGCGCGGCACGCTCGACGCGAAGGCGCGCGAGCGCCTGTTGCGCCAGTCGCAGGCGATGGAAACCCACGTGGCCGAGTGCGGCGAGCTGTTCGAGGCGATGGGTCGGATTCCGCGCGAGGAGCAGGCCGCGCTGCACCGCAGGCTGCTCGCGTGGCGCGAGAAGCGCCCGCGCTGGACCGACTACGCCGATTCGCGCGCCGCATAGGCCGGGGTGGCGATGCTCGCGCTGTCATCGCCCCCGGACATCGCGGCCGCCCGCACGACGATTCCGGTCGTGGGGCACCTCGCGGCGGAGTTCGACCAGGCCGACGCGACGCGCGTCGAGCGACTCGCCGCCCGCCTGCTCGCCGCCGAGCCCGCGCTCGGCGCAACCCGGGTGTTCGGGCCCCGGGTCTCGGCAGGCGTGGACGACGGCCCCGCACTGCTGTTCGAAGACCACGCGGAGATCGCGCTGTTCGCCGGCGGCGGCAACGCGAACCTGCAGTACCGCTCGCTGCTGCTCGCCGGCGACGGCGACCTCGTCGTGATCGGCGGCCAGCGCAGTCCGCAGTTCGAGGCTTATTGCCGCGACGTGCTCGCGCTCGGCGCGCCCGCCGTGGCGAGCGTCGCGCGAACCGCGATCGCGAACTCGCCCTCGCTCGCGAAGCGCTGCGCAACAAACCCCGAGGCCCTGGGCGCGATCTGCCGGCTCGCCCGCGAGCACGGCCGGCTCAATCTGGTTCCGTACATCGGCACGGGCCACGCGTGGGCGCTCGCCGGCCTGATCGCGCGGCGCACCGGCGCGCGCGTGAAGGTGGCGGCGCCGCCGGCGCGCCTCACGCGCAGGGTGAACGACAAGCTCTGGTTCGCGGCGCGCGTGCAGGAGGTGCTGGGCCGCGCCGCGCTGCCGCCGAGCTACCACGCCTTCGGCCTGGCCTCGCTCACCGGGCGGCTGGCCGCGCTCGCCCGGCGCTTCGAGCGCGTGGTGATCAAGGTGCCCGACAGCGCCGGTTCCGCGGGCAACCTCGTGTTCGATTCGGCCAGCCTGCGCGGCGAGGGCCTTCGCAGCCTTCGGTACCGGCTGATCCGCCAGTTGCGCGGCCTGGGGTGGCACTCGCGCTTTCCGCTGATGGTGGGGGTGTGGGATTGCGCGGTGCTGTCGAGCCCTTCGGTGCAGCTGTGGATCCCGCAGCGCGAGGCGGGCCCGCCGATCGTGGAAGGCGTGTTCGAGCAGCTGGTCGAGGGCGCCGAGGGCTCGTTCGTCGGCGCGGTGCCCTGCCGCGTGCCGGCGCGCCTGCGCGAGCGGCTGGCCGCCGAGGCGATGCGTCTCGCGGTGCTGCTGCAGCGCCTGGGCTATTTCGGGCGATGCAGCTTCGACGCGGTGCTCGCCGGCGAGCGCTACGGCAACGCGCAGGTGCACTGGATCGAGTGCAACGGCCGCTGGGGCGGCACCTCGCTTCCGATGACGCTGGCCAATCGCCTGGTGGGCGACTGGGCCAGCCGATCGCTGATGATCGTGCAGCGCACCCACCTCGAAAACCCCGCGCGCAGCCTGCGCAGCGTGCTCGGCGCGCTCGATCCGCTGCTGTTCCGCCCCGGTGCCACCGAGGGCGGCGTGGTCTTGCTCACCCCCGGCGGCATCGAGCGCGGCAACGGGCTGCACTTCCTGCTGCTGGGCGCCCGCGAGGACGACCTGAGGCGCCAGGCGCGCGCACTGGAGCGCGAGTTCGGCCAGGCGGCGGGCGCGCGGCCGTGACGCAGGAGGCGCCAGACGCGGGGAGCCCGCGCGCGGGGGCGCGCGGGCCCGAGGGCGCCCCGTTTCGCCGCGCCAACCTCGGGGGCTGCCTCGACGCCTGCGTCGAGGCGCGGGCGGACGGCACCGTGGTGCTGCGCTCCACCGAGGCGCTGCGCGCCTATCCGGCGCGGCTGAGCGACTGCCTCGAACGCCACGCGCGCGATACGCCGCAGCGCGTGTTCGCCGCGCAGCGCGACAGCGATGGCGCCTGGCGCACGATCACCTACGCGCAGATGCTCGCCCGCGCACGCTGCACGGGCCAGGCGCTGCTCGAGATGGGCCTCGGGGCCGAGCGCCCGCTCGCCATCCTCTCGGGCAACGACCTCGAGCACCTGACGCTGATGATGGGCGCGATGTGGGCCGGGATACCCACGCTGTCGATCTCCACCGCCTACTCGCTCGTCTCGGTCGACCACGGCCGGCTGCGCCAGATCGTTGCGGCCACCACGCCCGGCGCCGTGTATGCGCGCGACGGGCAGTTCTGCCGGGCGATCGACGCCGCGTTCGCGCCCGGCACCCGGGTCGTGCTGGGCGGCGGCGCGCTCGAAGGCCGCCCGTGGACGCCGTTCGCGCAACTGCTGGGCACGCCGCCCGGCGCCGAGGTGCACGCCGCGCACGAGGCCACCGGGCCCGACACGATCGTGAAGTTCCTGCTCACGTCGGGCTCCACGCGCACGCCCAAGGCCGTGATCAACACGCACCGGATGCTGTGCTCGAACCAGCAGATGATCCGCCAGTGCCTGGCCTTCCTCGCCGACGAGCCGCCGGTGGTGGTGGACTGGCTGCCCTGGAGCCACACCTTCGGCGGCAACCACAACCTGGGAATCGTCCTGTACAACGGCGGCACCCTGTACATCGACGAGGGCAAGCCCACGCCGGCGCTGGTGGGCGAGACGCTTCGCAACCTTCGCGACGTGTCGCCCACCGTGTACTTCAACGTTCCCAAGGGCTTCGAGGAGATCGCCAACGCGATGGATCGCGACGACGCGCTGCGCGCGTCGCTGTTCCGGCGCGTGAAGGTCTTCATGTACGGCGGCGCCGCCCTGTCGCAGCCGGTGTGGGACAAGCTCGACGCGCACGGGGTGCTCGCCGCCGGGGAGCGCGTGCGCATGGTCACGAGCCTGGGCATGACCGAGACCGCGCCGGCCTGCCTGTTCAAGGTGGACACCGGGGCGCGCGCCGGCTACGTGGGGCTGCCGGTGCCGGGCGTGGAGGTGAAGCTGGCTGCGCTGGGCGAGAAGACCGAGCTGCGCTTCCGGGGGCCGAACGTGATGCCGGGCTACTGGCGCGACGCGCAGCAGACCGCGCAGGCCTTCGACGAAGAGGGCTACTACCGCACCGGCGACGCCGCGAGGTGGGCCGACCCCGCGCGGCTGCGCGCGGGCCTGATGTTCGACGGCAGGATCGCCGAGGACTTCAAGCTCGCGACCGGCACCTTCGTGAGCGTGGGCCCGCTGCGCGCGCGCGTGATCGCCTCGGGGGCGCCGTGCGTGCAGGACGCGGTCGTGGCCGGCGAGGGGCGCAACGAGGTCGCGCTGCTGGTGTTCCCGCGCGAAGACGCGGTGCGCGGGCTCGCCGGCCTCGGGCCCGGGGCCGCGATGCGCGCGGTGCTCGACGCGGCCCCGGTGCGTGCGTTCTTCCAGGCGCTCGCCGACCGGCTCTGGCGCGAGGGCACGGGCAGCGCGACCCGGCCGGCCCGGATCCACGTCATGGCGCAGCCGCCGTCGATCGACGCGGGCGAGGTCACCGACAAGGGCTCGATCAACCAGCGCGCGGTGCTCGCCAGCCGCGCCGCGCTGATCGACGCGATGTACGCGGGGCCCGTCGCGGATCCCCACCTCGTCGTGCCGCAAGCGCGCTGAAGCGCCGCCGCGCGCCCAAGCGCGACGACCCGAGCGAGGCCGCGAGCAGGAGCGTCGCGCCGCCGCGCGACGCCGCCCGGCTCAGGATGTGAACCCCAGCAGGAACAGTGCGATCGACGGAAACAGCACCAGCAGCGCGACGCGCACGATGTCGGCCGCCACGAAGGGCATCACGCCGCGATACATGGCCGACATCGGGATGTCGGGCGCCATCGCCCGGATCACGAACAGGTTCATCCCCACCGGCGGCGTGATCAGCCCCACCTCCACCACGATCAGCACGAGGATGCCGAACCAGATCGCGGCGTCCTCGGGCTGCAGCCCGAACTCCAGGCCGGTGAACATCGGGAAGAAGATCGGGATCGTGAGCAGGATCATCGACAGCGAGTCCATCACGCAGCCGAAGATCAGGTAGAAGACCAGGATCGCCCACAGCACCGCGTAGGGGCTGAAGCCCTGCGCGCCCACCCAGGCGGCGAGCTCCTGGGGAAGCAGCGAGAGCGCGAGAAAGGTGTTGTACGCGGCCGCGCCCAGCACGATCATGAACACCATCGCGGTGCCCACCGCGGTGGACTCCAGCGCCTCGCGCAGCCGCTCGGCCGTGAGGCCGCCGCGTCGCCAGGCGAGCAAGCCGGTGGAAGCGGCGCCGACCGCGGCGCCCTCGGTGGGTGTGAAGACCCCGGCGTAGATGCCGCCGACCACGACCGCGAAGATCAGCAGCACCGACCAGGTGCCGGCCAGCGCGCGAAGGCGCGCGGGAACCGGGATCGCCGCCTGCTGTCCTGCGGAGTTGGGCCGCAGCCGCACCACGATCGCGATCACCGCCATGTAGCTCAGCGCCGCCAGGATTCCCGGAACCATTGCGGCGATGAACAGCTTCGCGATGTTCTGCTCGGCGAGGATCGCGTAGATCACGAGCACGATCGAAGGCGGGATCAGGATGCCCAGCGTGCCGCCGGCCGCCAGCGCCCCGCTCGCCAGCCCGCCGTCGTAGCCGGCGCGACGCAGCTCGGGCAGCGCCACCTGCCCCATCGTGGCCGCGGTTGCGAGCGACGAGCCGCAGATCGCGCCGAAGCCCGCGCAGGCGCCGATCGCCGCCATCGCCACGCCGCCGCGGCGGTGGCCGATCAGCGCCTCGGCGGCCTTGAACAGCGACTTCGACATCCCGCCGAGGATCGCGAACTGCCCCATCAGCAGGAACAGCGGCACGATCGACAGCGAGTGGGTGGAGAACTGGCTGTACGCGAGCGACTTCATCTGGTTGAGCAGCGGCATGACCGATCCGTAGATCACCCAGCTGCCGCACAGCCCGATCGAGAGCATCGCCAGCCCGATCGGCACGCGCAGGAAGATCAGCGCGAGGAGCACCGGAAACGACCAGGTCGCGAGCCACAGCGGATCCATCAGCGAGCCGCCCCGCCCTGCGCGAAGCCCTCCGGCGGCAAGGCCAGCCCCAGCGCCTCGAGCGCGCGCCACGCGTAGGCGATGCACCCGATCACCGCCGGGGGCAGCGAGGCGGCGTAGCCCCACCACAGCGGCATGCCCAGGATGAAGGTGGTCTCGCCGCTCGCTTGGTGCTCGACCGTGGCGATGCCCATCCGCCAGCTGAGCAGCACCCAGATCGCGAGCATCAGCAGGCTCGTGCCCGCCTCGACGAAGGTCCTCAACCGGCGCGGGAACGCCTCCCAGAAGATGTCCACCGTGGCGTGGCCGCGCACGAGGAAGCACCACGGCAACGCGCAGAACACCGCCAGCGCCGTTCCGGCCTCCACCAGTTCGAAGTCGCCGGGCACGGGCCTGAGCCCGAAGCCGCTCAGCGCCCGGCCCGCGATGCTCACGACGCTCAGGACCGCGAGCGCAGCCACCACTGCGCCGGCGAACCAGGCGGTGTAGCGGCAGAGTCGATAGACGAGTTCGCTCACGTAAGCCGCGCGAGGCGCCGCCGGCCCGGGCGGCCGGCAGTGCCCCGCGGATCGCGCAGCGGGTCTATTTCTTCGAGTGCTTCTCCACCAGCGCCTCGGCCGCGGCCGCCAGCGCCGGCCCGTCGATGCCCTTGGACGCAACCTCCTGGTACCAGGCGCCGCGCACGCCGGCAGCCGCGCGCCGCCAGCGCGCCGTCTCCTCCTCGCCGAGCGTGATCACGTTGTTGCCCGCCTTTCGGGCGAGGTCGACGCCCACCTTGTCGCCCGCGTCCATCGCGCGCCCGAACAGCGCCGCCACTTCGATGCCGCTGTTCGCGTCGATCACCTTCTTCAGGTCGGCGGGCAGCTTGTCGTAGGCGCCCTTGTTCATCACGTATCCGAAGGTCTGCGTGTAAAGACCCTTCGACCCGGTGAAGCCGGTGTGGTTCTTCACGATCTGCTGCACCTTCAGCGCCGGCACCACTTCCCACGGAATCGTCGTGGCGCTGATCACGCCCTTGGACAGCGCCTCGCCCACCGCCGGCACTGGCATCCCGACCGGCGTGGCGCCCAGCTGCTCGAGCATCATGTTGATCACGCGCGAGCCGCCGCGCACCTTCATGCCCTTGAGGTCGTCGAGCGAACGGATCGGGTCGCGGCTGTGAAAGAGGCCAGGCCCGTGCGTGTGCGCGGCGATCAGCTTCACGTCCTTGAACTCGTCCATCGCGTACTTCTGCACATACTCGTGGAAGGCCCGCGACGACGCCTCGGCCGAACCCACGGTGAAGGGCAGCTCGAACGCCTCTGTCTTCGGAAAGCGCCCCGGCGTGTAGCCGAGCACCGTCCAGACGATGTCCACCACGCCGTCCCTGGCCTGGTCGAACAGCTCGGGCGGCTTGCCCCCGAGCTGCATGGTCGGGAACAGCTGGACCTTGATCCGCCCGTTACTGTCCTTCTCCACCTTCTGCGCCCACGGCGCGATCGCCCTGGCCGGAATCGTCGCCTGCGGCGGCAGGAACTGGTGCACCCGCAGCGTCACGTCGGCCGCCTGCGCCGACGCGGTCAGGCCAGCCAGCGCCAGCGTAGTGAGGAAAATCCGTCGTGCCACTCTCATGTTTGTCTCCTACGGTCAGGGTTCCGAAACGGGCGAGCGATCAGCAATGCCGCGACGCGAGACGCGCACGTCTCAGGCGCAACGTACCAATTATTAGCACGGGCGGGCGAATCCGGCCAGATTCGGCCGCCCGGCAGCGTCGGGTACTGGCCACTGCAGGGCCGGGCGGGCGGTCGCCGCTGGTGCTGGCCGAACCCTTGCGACAATGCGTGCGATGACGACCACGGCCACTCCCGATCGCCCGCCATTGCGCGCACCGCGACGGCTCTTCGCTGCCGCCGTCGCACGAACGCCGGCCGCGGGCGCATGATGTTCACCACGCCGATCGCGCTGACGGCCGCGTGCCTGGCGGCGGTTGCCGCCCTCGTGGCATCTGAACGCGCGCGACGCCAGCGCGCGCGCCCCGTGTTCAAGCTGCTCGCGAGCAGCGCCTTCGTCGCGCTCGCGTGGGTGCTGCCGGGAAGCGACACCGACTACGGCCGGCTGATTCTCGTTGCGCTCGCGCTCAGCTGGGCGGGCGACGCGTTGCTGCTGTCGTCGCGATCGGCAATGTTCGTCGCCGGCCTCGCGGCATTCCTGGCCGCGCACCTCGCGTTCGCCACGGCGTTCTCGCTGGGCGCGATCGACGCGCGCGCGCTCGCCGCCGCGCTCGTTGTGTTCGCGGCGGCGGGCGCAGTGGTGCTGCGCTGGCTCTGGCCGCACCTGTCGAAGCCGTTGCGGGCGGCGGTGGGCGCGTACGTGGTTGCGATCGGGGCGATGTGCGCGCTCGCGGTGGCGAGTTCCGCGGCGTCGGGCAACCCGCAACTCGCGATCGGGGCGATCGGCTTCGCGGCCTCCGACCTCGCGGTGGCGCGCGAGCAGTTCGTGCGGCAGGCGGCGATCAACAAGGCGTGGGGGTTGCCCGCGTATTACCTGTCGCAGCTGGTGTTGGCGTGGTCGGTGTGAAAGCGAACCGGCGAGGCTTTCCAAGACACTGTGCCCGGCGCGCGCGAAACGCACCGTCGCCCCCCGGCAACTACCGAATCCTCGGCGCTGGCTGTCGGGGAGCGCACGATCGCGCTTCGCGTCGCGGCGGGTTGCGCGGTGTTGCCCTACGCCGCGAGGGCAACCGGCGCCGGCTCGGCGCGGTGGCCCCAGAGGCTCGGCGCGTCGTAGGTCTGCACCTGCCAGTCGCTGTCGTCGATCTCAAGCCCCCCGTGCCCGTACTCCACCAGGAAGCCCGATGGGCTCGCCATGTAGAACGACGTCATCAGGTCATTCGTGTGGCGCCCGAGGCCGGAGGAGATCGGCACGCCGCGATCGCGGCACAGATCGAAGGTGGTGCCCACGTCGTCGAGCTCCTGCACCTGCAGCATGAAGTGGTGAAGCCGCCTCTGCGCCGGGAACTGCGCGATCGCGAGCGAGTGGTGGCGCGGGCCGCTGTGCAGGAACGCGACCGTGGTCTTCGCGCCCGCACCCGTGTCGAGCTCGATGTAGTCGCTGATCAGCAGGCCCAGGCCGTCGCGGTAAAAGCGCAGGCTCGCGTCGTAGTCGTCGACCGCGAGCACGATGTGGCCAAAGCCCAGGTCTCCGGCGAGGAAGCCGCCGATGCCGCGCGGGGAGGTGAAGGCGTGCGCGCGCTCGCGTGACGGCCCCCAGTAGATCTCGTTGGTCACGCCGTTCGGGTCCTGCGCCGTGAACAGGCCGGCAACGCCGCGCGCACGCGCCTGCGCCTCGGCGCACTCGGTCACGCGCACGCCCTGCGCGCGCAGCCGCTTCGCGATCGCCTGCGCCGACGCCGAGCTGGCGGCCTCCCACCCGCAGTAGGCGACGTCGTCGCGCTCGCCGGGGTGCAACGTGATGCGATGGTGGTTTTCGTCCATCTTCAGGTAAAGCGCGCCGTCGGGGCCGGCGCCGTTCGACTCCAGGCCCAGCACGCCGTTGGCGAACTGTTCCCAGGCCTCGCGGTGGCTGACGTCGATTCCGAGGTACCCCAGCTGGGTGACGCGATCGTTGATTTTCTCGCTAGACATTGCCGTTCTCCTTGGTTTGCGTGCTGCGCGGCGGGATCTCGCTTCGCAGGTGCGTCGACGGCGACGCATGGTTCGGATGATGTCGGCGCGGCCTCGCTGCGGCGAGGTCAGAGCGCGGCGCGTTATGGTAAAACTCGGACATCATGGCAAGAACCAGAAATCCGGCGCCGGGCGCCCGCGGACCGGTCAGGGCGGTGCAGTACGCGCCACCGACCGGGCACGCCCTCGACGTGGAGCTCTTCCCGGCCGCAGAGCTGCGCCGCCGGGTGCTCAGCATCGAATCGCGCGGGGCCGAGCGCATCGACTTCCTGTGCCTGATCCTGGTCACCGCGGGGCGCTACTCGCACGTGGTCGACTTCCAGAACTTCGACTGCCCCGCGGGGTCGGTGCTCGCGCTGCAGCCCGGACAGGTGCACACGTTCGGAAACATGCACGGATGGGACGGCTGGATGCTGATCTTCCGCTCCGAGCTGCTGCGCGCGCGGGCCGACTCCAGGCCCGTCGACGAACTCGACTTCTTTCGCGACGCGACCGAGCTGCCCGCGTACGTGCGCGTGGCGGGGCCCGCGCGCGACGCGATCACCGCGTGTTTCGAGCGGATGGCCGAGGACGCACGGCTACCCGCGCCGGCGCCGGCAGTGAACGCCCTGCTGCGTCACCAGCTGCACGCGCTGCTCGTGCGCCTGCACCTCGCGCACGCCTCGTCGTCGCGCCCGACGCCGGTGGAAGCGGCGATGCTGGAGCGATTCAGGCGGTTTCGCGCGCTGGTGGAGCGCGAGCACCGGCGCTGGCACGGCGTTGGCCAGTACGCGAAGCAGCTCGGGTGCTCGGAGAAGACGCTGACCCGCGCGACGATGGCCGTGACCGACGTGGGCGCGAAGGCGTTCCTCACCAACCGGATCGTGCTCGAGGCGCAGCGCCTGCTCGTGCACACGCGCTCGCCCGTGGCGACGATTGCCGAGCAGCTCGGTTTCGACGAGGCCACGAACTTCGTGAAGTTCTTTCGCCGCGAGGCCGGGATCACGCCGGGGGCGTTTCGCGCGAAGCTCGCCGGGAGTGGCGGCTGATCGCGCTCGCGGTACGGGCGGGGCGCGCGGTTCCGGGGTGCGGCCTCGCTAAAGCGCGCGAAGTGTGGTCAACTGCCTCGCGGTCATCCACGACACCGACCAACCAGGAGCTCACATGACTGGGGTACCCGACGCGGTTGCATCCGAGTTTCGCACGCGCAAGCCGCCCGTGTTCGAGCGGGTGGAGGACGAGCGCCGTCACCGCATCGAGCGCCTCGCCGGCGCGTGCCGCATCTTCGGCAGGCTGGGATTTTCGGAAGGCCTGCTCGGGCACCTCACGGTGCGAGACCCGGAGCACCACGACCGCTTCTGGGCCAACCCGATCGGGATCTCGTTCAACCGGATCCGCGCGTCCGACATCGTGCAGGTGGACCACAGCGGCAAGCTCACCCACGGCAGCACGCCGGTGAACCCGGTGGGGGTGGTGCTGCACGCGTCGGTGCACCGCGCGCGCCCCGAGGTGGTGGCGGTGTGCCACGCGCACTCGGTCTACGGCTCCGCGTGGTCCACGTTCGCGCGCCCGGTGGACCCGATCACGCAGGACACCGCCGTGTTCTTCGAGGACCAGGCGATCGTGACCGAGCCGCGGCTTTCTTTCGACGCGGAAACCGCCGCCCGCTTCGCCGCGGCGTTCGGAACGAAGCGCACCGCGATCCAGGCCGGGCACGGGATCTTCACGACGGGCCTGAGCGTGGACGAGGCCGCGTGGCGGTTCGTCGCCCTAGACCGGGCCTGCCACGTGCAGCTGCTCGCGGCCGCGGCCGGCGCGCCGCGGCACTGGCCCGACGACCTCGCGCGCGGCCTCGTGCGCGCCCTGGGCAGCCCGGAGTTCTCGTGGCTGTCGTTCCAGACCTTGTGGGACGACCTCGTCGCCGGGGGCACCGACTTCCTGGACTGAGCGCCGAAGCTGTCGGCGATCTTTACGCTTGGGCGCTTCGTGATCCGGGGCGGAGATCCGTTCGATCGTCTATCTCATTGATTCGTTGAGAGTTTCCCTGAGCGGGCATCAATATTGCATGTCGGGCGCCTGCAGGCGCGGCAACAGGCAGCCGCCCACACCGGGAGGAACGAAAATGGCGAGAGAAGCGAGCGAAATCCGTGCGGCATCGGCCGAGGTGCCCTACAAGCACGGCCCCGATTCCGGTGCCGGGATCGGCAGCCGGATCGCGCCGGCGGTTGCCTTGCTGATGATGAGCGGTTCAGCGTACGCGGACTTGGATTCTGCCGACGAAGACGACTCTGCTACACCCGTCCCCGAGCCCTCCGTCCTGGCCCTGCTGGCTGCGGGCGCCGCGGTGGGCGGGGTGGCGAAGTACCTGCACGGCAAGCGGCGCAAGAAGTAAGCGCCGGCCAGTAGGCGCCGCTCAGCCGGCGCCGCGCGCGCTCATCGCGGGCGCGCGCCCCGCGTGATCCGCGACAGGCTCGTCAGTTCGTAGAACCCCGAGCGCGCGTACGGCTCGAACGCGGCCGCCATCCGCCGTTCGAGCTCGCGCCGCGTGCCCGCCGGCAGGGCCTCGAGCGCGAGCGACACGCCCCTCTCCACGCTCGGCTGCCAGAAGGGCGTGCCGTAGGGCGCGCGTTGCGCCAGGCGCAGATCCTCTTCCTCGACGTCCACGAAGCCCGCCTGCGCCATCTCCTTCGCGAGGCTTCCCGCGGCGGCGAACCTGAACGGGTCGATGGCGCCGTCGCCCTGCTCGAGCTCGAACAGCTCGGTCACGACCTCGTTGACGATCTTCAGGATGGGGTTGTCCTCGCGCGGCCCGCACACCAGGAACGCGGCCCGCGCGCCGGGCCTGAGCACGCGACGCGCCTCCGCGAGCGCGCGCTGCACGAGCGGGCTGTACATGATCCCGAGGCGGCAGACGATGCCGTCGAACTGGCCCTCGCCGAACGGAAGCGCTTCCATCGCGGCGCCGCAATAGCGCAGGTTGGCCAGCCCGTCGTCGATCGCGCGCTGCCTCGCCCGGCTCACCATGTCGAAGGCCAGGTCGGTGGTGAAGACCAGACCGCGGGCGCCCACCAGCGGAGCGAGCGCGAGCGAGGTGTCGCCAACCCCGCAGGCGAGGTCGAGCACGCGGTGGCCGGCGCCCACGCCGGCCGCGGCGATCAGCGCGCGGCTAACCTCCTCGGACCGCGGCCGCGTTCTCTCGGACCACTTGTCCCACGCGTCGCTGCGCGAGCCCCAGTGCGCCTTGTTGCGCGCCGTGGCCAGCGACGCGGCCTGCGAGGCGGACTGCGGCTGCGGCCGCGAGAACCCGGACCCCACCGGACTTCCAGGCTGATCGGAGAGCAGTTGCGCCGAAACCTCCTGCACGCTCTGCCGCACCCCGTCCGGCTCCGTCAGCGCGCCAGCGGGCGACACCCCGAGAACCTGCCGCGCAAGGCCCAGCCCCACGAGCAGCGAACGCTCCAGATTCAGCGCCTGCGCTCGGGCGCGCACCGCAGCGAGATCGATTTCCGGGTGGCGGTGCACGAGCCAGGCGAGGTCGCACAACTCGCCCAAGACGCTCCACTCGCGGGCGTCTCCACTCGCGCACAGGACGAGCACCAGATCCTCGAGCGACAGCGTGCGCAGTCGCGCGTCGCCTGCCGGCCAATCGACCGCGCGATGCCAGAGCCCCGCCTCGTCGAACGACGTTTCCGTCGCCGCGGCGAGCAGCGCGGTGCGCGCCTCGATCACGGCCTCGTCTTCCGCGCGGAAGTAGACGCGATGAACGGCGCCAGGCGGTGTCGTGGACAACGCCTCCGGAACGAGATGCGGTTTCTGCAGCAGCCAGCGGCGTTGCGTCATCAGCCCGTGGAACCGGTCGAGATCCGATCGGCGCAGGAACACCGCGGGAATGACGGCTTCCTGGAGTTCGGGGTTGCCGTACGCGCGTCGTGCCAGTGTCGTGCCCTGCACGACGAGCGCTTCGATGCCCAGGCCGCGCAAGGCGCCGGAAACTTCGACGATCGCTCGCTCGAACAGGCGGCCGCGCTCCTCGTTGCGCGCCGCCCGGTAGCCCAGGGCGTGGGTGATGTCGCCCGGCACGCGCGGCGCGCCGATCGGCCGCAGGCGGGCGTCGAGCAGCGGCACGAGCCGGTGCTCGCTGGCCAGCCGCACCAGCACGTACCAGTCGAGGCCGCCCGAGAGCAGCGTCTCGAGCCGCGCGCGAACCGCCGGATCCTCGCCCGGGCGAGCGGCGAGCAGGAGCACTTCCCGCTCGGGCGAGCGCGAAGCCGCTGGATCGGTGTTCATGAGCGCATCGACGAGCATGGGCAAGGCCGCGAGCCACGAGGTTACGCGATTGCCGGCAGCCCGCCGTGCGCCAGTTCACGCGCGCTCGAGGCTCCCGCCCGCGCCCGCGCGCGAGCCGGGAGTACACTGGTTTCTGGCCGGCCAGCCGCAGCGCTGGCCCACGGGTTCCGTTTCAGGCCGAGGCGCCACGGTTCCCCCGCAGCTGCAACCAGCGTGTTGTCGACCCCTGAAACGGCCGCTTGGGGGAAGCTGCGAGAGGAGAACCTCATGATCACGACGAGTCGCGCGTCTGCATGGCGCGTGTTTCGCGCAATGGCGGCCATCGCCTCGGTGGGCCTGGTGCTCGGGTGCGGCGGCGCGGGCGAGACGCCCGTCGTCGGATCTCCGATGATCAAGGCCGCAAACCTGCGCGGCGCGGGCGCGCCCCCGGTGGCGGGCGCCAAGCTCGGCTGCCGCCTGGAGAAGTCCGACGCCGTTGCGATCGGGATCGCCAGCAACTTCGGGCCCGGATACTGGTGGGACCACGCCAACCTGACGATCGCGGTCCAGGCCCACCCGAACTCGGACCCCGCGATCGTGCAGGCCATCCACGACGCGATCGCAACCTGGAGCGTGCTCTTGCAAGAATGCCTGCACGGCCGCATCAGCCTCACCGACGTCACCGGCGCCCAGGGCAGCCCGCCCAGCGCCGCCGACATCGTCGTGCGCTACGTGCCGCACGCCGGGGGCAGCGTCTGGAACGGGTTCACGGTCTGCGGCGACCACGACTGCAACAACGTGCTGGTCAAGTCCGAGTATCCGCCGCCGATGGGGGTGCAGATTCCGCCCTTCGCGATCGGATACGTGGCCATGCACGAGATCGGTCACGCGCTCGGGCTGGGCCACGCCACGAACCTTTGGGAGAGCCACGACCTGATGGGCTACGGCTGGGCCGTGGCGCAGCAGGCCCCGGTCGTGTCACAGTGCGACCTCGAGGCCCTCGGCTTCGTGTTCGCGTGGCTGTTCGAGGGCGCGGAGCCCCGCCCGCCCGGAGCGGGGCCCTACGCGTGCTGAGCGCGTGGCGGCGGCGCCGGCGCTCGCGCCGGCACGCCCCCTCGGCCCGCCGGCTATTTCGCGGCGAAGCAGTAGAACAGCCCCGCGCCGCCGGTGGCGGCGATCGCTTGCGGGTTGCAGCCGATCGTCTCGTGCCCGGAGTTCCACGAGGTGGCCCACTCGTGGCCGATCGGCCCGCCGCGGTCGTGGTGGCCTGTCATGGCCGCGCCTTCGGCGCCGCCCTTGGTCCAGTTGCCGCAGGTGCGGTCGGCGAAGCGCGGGATCGGCGGGAACGCGGTGCCGTCGGGGCGCGACCCGGTGAGGATGTCGTGGTGGTTGGGCCTCTCGGTGCGCCCGTTCACCATCCGCCCGCGCTCGTCGATCGCCGTTTCCTTGTTCACGTTGTTGTTCTCGGAGTGCAGGTGCGCCACGTTGCGCGCGATCATCACGCCCTTGGCGTTGTGCCAGGGGCCGGTGCCGATGCGGTCGCGCGCGTGCACGACGTTGGGGTCGTTCAGGCCCTTGGTGCCCTGCGTGCTGAGGTAGGCGCGCCAGTTGCTGTTCTTCGAGCCCGCGGCCGACGCGAGCGCCTGGCAGTGCTTGTCGGCGCCCTCGAGCCCGCCGAGGTCGCCGCCCTTGCCCGGCCCCACGCTGGTGACGAAGAACGACATGTCCCCTCCCCCGTCCCAGGGCCACGGGCCCGTCGCGCAGCCCGCCAGTGCCGCCGAACCGGCCAGTGCCAAAAGGGTGAACCGTGCCGCCTTGCGCATGAGAATTCCTCCGTTGGTTTCATGGATCGGATCGCGCGTGCGTTGCGCGCCTGCAGCAGTATCCATGCGAACCGGCGCCCGGGCAATCGGTGCCGCGGTTGCATGGCCACGCCGCCTGGCTGGCGCACGATGCGAGGCGAGCGCGGCAGGTTCTTCGCCTCGAGGGATCTCCACGCGCTCGTGTTGGGGGATGCCGGGGGCATTCGCGCGGTGGACGCCAACGCCGAAGCGGTACCGATCGAACAGCTCGTGCCGAAGGTTCCCGGCCTCGCAGCGACGCTCGCGGCGATGGGCCTCGACCACGACCATCGATCGTCGACTAGACTTGGGGAATGCTTCCCGAGGCCGCCCCACTGACAGGCGGATCGTGGGCCATGTTCCTCGACGTCGACGGCACGCTGCTCGACATCGCGGATGCGCCGGACCTCGTTCACGTCGACAAGGGGTTGCTGCGCCTGCTCGATTCGCTCGTGCGCGCGAACGAGGGCGCGGTGGCGCTCGTGAGCGGGCGCAGCATCGCAGACCTCGACAAGCTGTTCTCGCCGCTGATACTCCCCGCAGCGGGCCTGCACGGCGCGGAGCGGCGCGACGCCCGCCGAAACGTGCACCGGCAACCCGTCGATCCGCGCCTTCGGCAGGTGGAGCGCGAACTGGCTCGCTGGTCGCTCTCCAGGCCCGGCACGCTGGTCGAGGACAAGGGCGGCGCGGTGGCGCTGCACTATCGGCTGGCCCCCGGAGAGGAAGTGGCGGCCCGCAAGTTGATCCGCACGGTCGCATCGAGCCTCGGCGACGATTACGTCGTGCAGAGCGGCAAACGGGTCGTGGAGATCAAGCCCTCGGGCGTGAGCAAGGCCACGGCCATTGGCGAATTCATGCGCGAAGCGCCGTTCGCTGGACGCAGGCCCGTCTTCGTCGGCGACGACGCCACCGACGAGGACGGCTTTCTCGCGGTGCGCGATCTGGGCGGCCTGGCGGTGGGCGTCGGTGAGCGCGAGTTCCACCACGCCTCGTGTCGACTCGCCGACGTTCGCGCGGTCGAAGACTGGCTCATCGACTGGCTCGACACCGATCAGGATGGGGAGGTCGCATGAACCAGAACCTCGAGCTCGCGGTCATTGGCAACTGCCAGGTGTCGGCGCTGGTCGACGAGATGGCGCGCATCGTCTGGATGTGCGTGCCGCGCCCCGATGCGGACCCGGTCTTCTGCCGGCTGCTGGGAGGCAACTGGCCGGCCAGCAAAGGGGCGTTTTCCGTCGAGCTTGCCGGCGCGACCGGCAGCACGCGCCGCTACATCCCGAACACCGCGATACTCGAGACGGTTCTCACCGACGGCAACGGAAACTCGGTCAAGGTCACCGATTTCTGCCCGAGGTTTCGCGCCCGGGAGCGCATGTTCAGGCCAGTGGGCCTGGTGCGCACGATCGAGTCGGTCAGCGGAAGGCCAATGATCAGGCTGCGGGTGGAACCAACCCGCAACCACGGTTGTGGCGAACCGGAGATGACGTGGGGAAGCAGCCACATTCGCTTCACCGGGGGAGCCTTTCCGTACCGCATCACGACCGACGGTTCGGTGCAAGCGATCATCGAGCAGCGCGAGTTCGTCCTGGACCGCCCCCTGACCCTCATCCTCGGCCCCGACGAACCGCTGACGGAGTCGGTGACGAGGCTTGGCCGCCAGTTCGTAGAGGACACGGCCGAGTACTGGCGAGACTGGGTGCGTGGCCTGGCCATTCCCTTCGAGTGGCAGGAAGAAGTGATACGCGCCGCCATCACGCTCAAACTGTGCACCTACGAGGACACGGGTGCCGTGCTGGCCGCGCTCACGACCTCGATACCCGAGTCGGCCGGCAGTGCCCGGAACTGGGATTATCGCTACTGCTGGCTGCGCGACGCCTACTTCGTCATCCGGGCGCTGAACCGTCTTGGCGCGACCCGCACGATGGAGTCGTTCCTGCACTTCATGGACAACGTGGTTGCGGGGGCGCGTACCACGGGCCTGCAACCCTTGTATGGAATCTCGGGCGAAGCGCTGGTGACCGAAATGATCGCCGACTGCCTGCCCGGCTATCGCGGCATGGGCCCCGTCCGCATCGGCAACCAGGCACACGAGCAGCTGCAGCACGACGTCTATGGATCGTTGGTCCTGGCTCTCACGCAGGCATTCTTCGATCGTCGCCTCGCGAATCCGGGCGATCGTGCGCTGTTCAACAGGCTGGAACGCTTTGGCGAACTGGCGCTGCAGGCTTACGACAAACCCGAT
Source organism: Burkholderiaceae bacterium (assembly GCA_036525975.1). GTDB lineage: Bacteria > Pseudomonadota > Gammaproteobacteria > Burkholderiales > Burkholderiaceae_E > Quisquiliibacterium. Next base: position 28,065 of record DATCZK010000175.1, read on the forward strand.
GCCGGCATCTGGGAGTATCGGGGACGGCAGCGGCCGCACACGTTTTCGGCTGTCATGTGCTGGGCCGCCGCCGACCGGCTGGGGCGGGTGGCGCTCGGGCTGGGGCTGGAGGATCGCCACGCGTTCTGGCGCGACAACGCCGAGGCGATGCGCGCGCGCATCTTGGAAGCCGCATGGCACCCCGAGGTGAAGGCATTCACGGGCGCGTTCGGCCATCCGGCGCTCGACGCCAGCGTGCTGCTGCTCGCGGAAGTCGGCTTCATCGCTGCCACCGACGCGCGCTTCGTCGCCACGGTTGAGGCCATCGAGCGCGACCTGAAGGAAGGGCTGCTGCTGATGCGCTACCGTGAGCCGGACGATTTCGGCGAGCCCGACACCGCCTTCACGGTCTGCACCTTCTGGTACATCAACGCGCTCGCGGCGATCGGGCGCCGCGAAGAGGCCAGGGAACTGTTCGGGCAGATCCTCGAGCGGCGCAACCGGCTCGGCCTGCTCTCCGAGGACCTCGACCCAGAGACAGGCGAGTTGTGGGGCAATTTTCCCCAGACCTACAGCATGGTGGGCATCGTCGACTGCGCCGTGCACCTGAGCAAGAGCTGGGAGGAGGCGCTATGACGAGCCGCCTCGTCGCCGTATCGAATCGCGTATCGATTCCGCGCGAGAAGGCGCCCCCCGGAGGGCTGGCGGTCGGCCTGCTGGCCGCGATGCATTCGCGGGGCGGAATGTGGTTCGGCTGGAGTGGCGAGCTCACCGACGACGAACCCGCGGCCACGAGAGTTGTCGAGAGTGCGGGCGTTTCATACGCCCTCACCGACATGCGGCGGGAGCTGTTCGAGCAGTACTACTTCGGCTGCGCCAACGGCACGCTCTGGCCGCTGTTCCACTACTTCCTCGAGACCTTCCACTACCAGGACGCTCACTACGACGCGTACCTGGAGGCCAACCGGTTTCTCGCCGAAAGGCTGCGGCCGCTGCTCGAGCCGGGCGACATCCTGTGGATGCACGACTACCACCTGATACCGATGGCCAGGCTCTTGCGGGCAATGGGCGAGCGCCGCCCCATGGGCTTCTTCCTTCACACACCGTTCCCGCACTTCGAGGTGCTCAGGGCGCTGCCCGTCTACGGCGAACTCCTCGCCGACCTGTGCGCCTACGACGTGCTGGGATTCCAGACGAGCAACGACCTGAACAGCTTTCGCGACTCGATCCGCTATGTCTGGGGCAACGCCTCGGTTCGCGAGAGGGGTTACGTCAACGTCGACGACCGCCGGGTCAGGACCCGCGTGTTTCCGATCGGTGTCGACGTCGAGGCAATCGAAGCCGAATCGAGCGCGGCACGCAGTGCCGACGCCGTCAGGCGCATGGTGCAGTCGGTGGGCGAGCGAACGCTGGTGATCGGCGTGGACCGGCTCGATTACAGCAAGGGGCTGGTCGAGCGCTTCGACGCATTCCGGCGCTTCCTGAAGATGCACCCGGAGAGCCGCGGCAAGGTCACCTTGCTGCAGATCGCGCCGCTGTCGCGTGCGGACATGCGCTCGTACGAGGTGATCCGGGGGCAGCTCGAGGGGTTGGCCGGCCGCATCAACGGCGAGTTCTCCGACCCCGAATGGGTGCCGCTGAGGTACCTGAATCGCAATTACTCGCACGACGTGCTGATGGGCTTCATGCGCGCGGCACGCGTATGCCTCGTGACCCCCATGCGCGATGGCATGAATCTGGTGGCGAAGGAATTCGTCGCTGCGCAGGACCCGGATGATCCAGGGGTGTTGATCCTGTCCACACTCGCCGGCGCCGCGTGCGAGCTGACCGATGCCCTGCAGATCAACCCCTACGACGCCCGCGGGATCGCCCTCGCCCTGCACGAGGCGATGTCGATGCCGCTGTCCGACCGACGCCAGCGCCATCGGGCGATGATGGCCACGTTGCGGCGCAACGACATTCACCAGTGGCACCGCGGTTTCGTCGGGGAGCTGGAGGCTGTCGAGGCGGAGCAAAGCCGGGTGATCGTCACCGCATGAGCGGGCGTACCGTGGCTCCCGATGGCTTTCGAAGCGAGTGTCACAATGCGCCCGATGAACTTCGTGAACACACCCGCGCTGCGCGTGGGCTACGAGGACCACAACCCCCGGGCCTCGCGCACCGCCATCCTCGTGCACGGCTGGCCCGACAGCACGCGCACCTGGGCCGGCGTCGTGCCCGAACTCGCGAGGGCCGGATGGCGGGTGCTGGTGCCGGCGCTGCGAGGCTTCGCGCCGACGACTTTCCGCGACCCCGCCGCGCCGCGCGTGGGCCAGCTCGCCGCGCTCGGTCGTGACCTGCTCGAATTCGCCGCCGCGCTGGGCATCGACGAGCCGGCGCTGGTCGGGCACGACTGGGGCGCCCGGGCCGCGGCGATCGCCTGCGGGCTGCGGCCCGGGGTGGCGAGCCACCTCGCGATGATCTCGGTGGGCTACGGCACCAACGACCCGAACCAGGCGCTGTCGCTGCACCAGGCGCGCAACTACTGGTATCACTGGTACATGGCCACGCCGCGCGGCGAGCGCACCGTGCGCGAGAACGGGCGCGCGTTCGCGCAGATCATGTGGGACACCTGGTCGCCACCCGGCTGGTACGCGCGCGAGGAATTCGAGGCAACGGCCCGGGCCTTCCACAACCCGGACTGGGCCGACGTGACGCTGCACTCGTACCGGCATCGCTGGGGGCACGCCCCCGGCGCGCCCGAGTACGACGGCGACGAAGCCGCTCTCGTTCCGGCGCCGGTGCTCGAGGTGCCCACGCTGCTCGTGCACGGCACCGCCGACGGCGCCAACCACCCGGATTCGTCGGCGGGCCGCGAGCGATTCTTTCGCGGCCGCTACGAGCGCGTGCTGCTCGAGGGCGTGGGCCACTTCCCGCAGCGCGAGGCGCCGCGGCGCGTGGCCGAGGAACTGCTGCGATTCCTGGGCGAGTGAGGCGCGGCGCCGCCGGCCTTGCCCTATCATGCTCGCGATCCGCCACCCGAAGGAATGCGCGATGGACGATCGGCGTCGACTCCTCCTTTCGGCCGGCCTCGCGCTCGTTCCATCGGCGCCGCTGCTCGCGCAAACCGGCCCGGCGCATCACGCCGGGCAATACGAGCGGCTCAACGAGCCGGGCCGGATCGACCGCCCCGCGGTGGCCGCGACGCAGAACGTGTTCGACAGCCCGGCCCCCAGGGCGGCCAACCCGGGGCGCTGGCTCACGCGCGCGGCGCTCCCGCTGCCGCGCAGCGAGATGGCGTGGGCCACCGCGCACGCGGGCAGGATGCACCTGGTGGGCGGTTACGGCGAGCAGCGGGTCGACCGGCCCTACCACCAGGTCTACGACCCTACCGCCGACCGCTGGAGCGTGGCCGCGCCGGTGCCGCGCGGCGCGAACCACATCGGCGTGGAGGTGCTCGAGGGGCGCCTGTACGCGATCGGCGGCTTCGTCGAGCAGAACCGCCGCCCGCACGGCGAGTGCTTCGTCTACGACCCGGGCGCGGATCGCTGGCAGGCGATCGCGCCTCTGCCGCAGCCGTGCGGATCAGTTGCGTGCGTGGCCGCGGGCGGGCTGCTGCACGGCATCGGCGGCGCGATCGGCGACACCTTCGCGAGCAAGAAGTCGGTGGACTGGCACCGGGTGTACGACCCGCGGGCCGACCGCTGGGAACAGCGCGCGCCGATGCCCACCGCGCGCGACCACGTGGGGGCGCTCGCCGCGGGCAAGCTGATCCACGTGATCGGCGGTCGCGTGGATTCGTTTCACACGAACTCGAACCTGCACCACGCCTACGACCCGGGCACCGACAAGTGGGCGCCCCGCAACCCGCTGCCCACGGCCCGCTCGGGCCACGGCGCGGTGCTCCATCGCGACCGCATCTTCGTGATGGGCGGCGAGGGCACCAACCGCGTGTTCGGCCAGAACGAGGCCTACGACCTGATCGCCGACGCGTGGGAGCAGTACGCCCCGATGCCCACGCCGCGCCACGGCCTGGGCGCCGTGGCGATCGGCAACGCGATCTACGTCGCAGGCGGCGGGCCGATCGTGGGCGGGGGCGTGCAGAGCGCGGTGCACGAGGCGTTCACGCTGGATTGAGGCAGGGCGAGCGGGCGCGCGGCGAGCGGGGGCGCGGGGCGCCGGCGCGCCCGGTGTAGCATCCGGGGGCCGCTGCCCGCGGGGCACACCCAGTCTCGGAAAGTCACGATGCCGACGCCGCTCGATCCGTCGATCGCCATCCGCCACGAGGCGCACTTCGGCGACCGTGTGGTGCGCTGCTTCGCGCAGCGCGCCCCGCACCTGTGGGCGCTCTTCGAGCAGTCGGCGCGCGCGGCCCCCGGCGACGAGGCGCTGGTGGACGGCGAGCGCCGCTTCAGCTACGCGGCGCTCGAACGCGAGGCCGAGCGCGCGGCGGCCGGGCTGAGCAAGGCCGGCGTGCGCGCCGGCGAGCGCGTTGCGCTGCTCGTGGGCAACCGGGCGGAGTTCGCGATCGCGCTGCTCGCAGCGATCCGGCTCGGCGCGATCGCGGTGCCGATGGGCACGCGGCTGCAGACGCCCGAGATCGCCTACGTGCTGCAGCACTGCGGCGCGGCGGCGCTGGTGCACGACGCGCAGCTCGCCGGGCGCTTGCCGCCGCCGGCCGAAACGCCGGCGCTGCGCCTGCGCTGCACCGAGTTGCCGCGCGACGACGCGCCGATCGACGCCGCCTCGCCCGCCGAGGAGCACACCGCGGTGATCCTCTACACCTCGGGCACCACCGGCCGGCCCAAGGGCGCGATGCTCACGCACATCAACATCGTGCACTCGGCGCTGCACTTCCTGCACAGCATGGGCCTGCGCCGCGGCGACCGGTCGCTCCTCGCGGTGCCCGCCAGCCACGTAACCGGGCTGGTGGCGGTGCTGGCGTCGATGTGGCAGGTCGCGGGCGCCACGGTGATCATGCCGGAGTTCCGCGCCGCCGAGTTCGTGGCGATGGCCGCGCGCGAGCGCATCACGCACGCGCTGATGGTGCCCGCGATGTACAACCTGTGCCTGCTGCAGCCCGGGCTCGAGCGGCACGATCTCTCGGCCTGGCGGATCGGCGGCTACGGCGGCGCGCCGATGCCCGAGGCCACGATCGCCGAGCTCGCGCGCCGGCTGCCGGGCCTGGCGCTGATCAACGCCTACGGCGCCACCGAGACCACCTCCCCGGCCACGCTGCTGCCCGCCGATCGCGCCGCGCTGCGCCCCGACAGCGTGGGCCTGCCGCTGCCCTGCGCCGAGATCCTGGTGGTGGACGCCGAGGGCCGCGAGCTGCCGCCCGGAGAGGCCGGCGAGCTGTGGATTCGCGGCCCGATGGTGGTACCCGGCTACTGGGACAACCCCGACGCAACGCGCGCGTCGTTCGTGGCCGGCTACTGGCGCTCCGGGGACGTGGGCTCGATCGACGCCGAGGGCTACGTGCGCGTGTTCGACCGCATCAAGGACATGATCAACCGCGGCGGCTACAAGATCTTCTCGGTGGAGGTGGAGAACGTGCTCGCCACCTGCCCGGGCGTGCTCGAGAGCGCGATCGTGGGCAAGCCCTGCCCGGTGCTCGGTGAGCGGGTGCACGCGTTCGTGTCGCGGCTGGACCAGACACTTACCGCCGAGGCGCTGCGCGCGCACTGCGCGAGCCGGCTCGCCGACTACAAGGTGCCGGAGAGCTTCACGCTGCTCGACGAGCCGCTGCCGCGAAATGCCAATGGGAAGCTGCTCAAGAGGGCGTTGCGGGAGGGGGTGCTGGCGGGCGCATCCTAGTTCAACACTGTGGAGCTATCGACGCTGGCGCTGGCGACGTGCCAGGATTCGATCGAGTTGTCGCGCAAACTCCTTCTGGTCGCCCGCGCGTAACGGCGCCGGCCCGCCGGTATCGACGCCGCTGCTGCGCAATTCGTCGAGGAAATTGCGCCGCGATAAATGCTCGCCGACGGTCTCGTTGGTATACAGCTCGCCTCTTGGGTTGAGTGCCAGGCCACCCGCTTCCACGACCAGGGCGGCAAGCGGAATGTCCGCAGTCACTACCAAGTCGCCGGCCGCCATCCTGGCGACGATCTCGCGATCAGCGACGTCGAATCCGCCCGTGACCTGAACCAATCGGATCCAGGGTGATCGTGGTGTGGCCAGCCATCGGTTGGCCACTAGCGTGACCGGGATCTGCACACGCGCCGCTGCGCGGAACAGGATGTCCTTTATCACTGAAGGACAGGCGTCGGCGTCGACCCATATCTGCACGCGCGGATCGTAGCGCATGGGCGCAAGATCCGTCTTGAGGCGAAATTGCCTTACGGATTGTGCGTGCGGTGATCGTAGACAGGCGAAAGTGGATCAGCCTGATTGGGTGGGGCTCGTTGGAAGAAATTCGGTTGCGACCTCGACCTTCACGAGGTGCTCGCGCGGCGCGGCGTTCGTCGCCCGCTGGCGAGAGCAAACGGGCAACGGTGCTTCACCGCAGGGCCACCTCCGCCGCGATCACTACTGGAAGGTTGAGTGGAAGCTGCGCCATGCCGATCGCGGTGCGCGCGTGTTTGCCCACCTCGGATCCAAACAACTCCAACAGAAGATCGGAGCAGCCGTTGATCACGTTCGTGGTCTGAGTGAAGCCCGGTGCTACGTTCACCATTCCGGAGACGACCAACCATGCCTCGATGCGGTCGAGATCCTGCAGCGAACTCTTGAGGCTACTGAGGACTGCCAGGGTGGCGAGCCGCGCGGCGGCATAGCCCTGCTCCGGCGAAACCTCGGCTCCGACGCGCCCGAACGGGCCGGCGGGCGCTCCATCGTGGGACAACGGACCGTGGCCTGACACGTATGCGCGATCCTGGTGAACACGAACCCAGGCAAAAGTGATGTCGACTCCCGGAGGCGCCTTGATCGGTTCGGGCAGAACCAGCCCCAGCTGCTCCAGTCTTCGTTCGATCTCCATCGTGGTGTTCTCCTTCATGCTGCCGTTGACGGTCGCTTCGTGCCGAAAGCGAAAGTCCGGGGCCCCCATGAGCGGTCATTCATAGAATCGCCACACAAGATAACCTAACGCGCCGCCGCCCACTCCCCAGCGGCGGATCGCGCAGTCCAGGTTCCCGTCATCTCGTTCGTGCTTTCCGATACGTAGCCCCCGAATTCGGCCTTGCCAAGCGGCCCGGTGCCGAATCCAAACCGCACGACCTTCCCCTGAACCGTACCGTTTACCTTGCGCTCGAGGCGTGGGCAACGGGGTTGGCTTGACGAAGCCATCGCGTACCCGCCGCCGGTGAGCTGCGCGCCGCGCTCCACAAGGCGGATTGCGCCGTTCCACTCGCACCCGTTTCTCGGCTGCAAGATCAGCACGCCCCACTCGCCCGCTTGTGCAACGCGTGCGACAACCAGGCCAACAGTTCCTTCCGCAGATCCGCCCGGTCGAAGATCGTTGCCGCCATTTCGGTCTCCTGACTTTGAACAACGG